>JBGSVY010000027.1:0-3663 GCA_041752715.1 Hyphomonas sp. | reverse complement strand
GCGATCCATCACCGCGCGGCCTATATGGAGATCGGCCTTTCCGGCCGGACGCCGCATTTTGCGGGCGGCAATCGCGCCACGGTCGACAAGGCGACGGTCGAACTCGATGCCCTGGTGGCCGAGATCGGCGCACTGATCGGTGCTGATGCTGCTCCCATCCTCGCGAAGGGAGCTGCGTGATGTCGGAGAAGTCCCTCCCCTCGTTCCGCTCGATCGGCGCACCGCTTGATGTGGATGATGCCGCGCTTGATCGGATCAACACGCAACTCGGCGTGCCGACGCTGACCAAGCCAATTGCTAATGCGAAGACACAGTCGAAAGCCTCAGCCCCTGCCCCGACTGCTGAGAACGTCGCGCGCGCACCATTAGAGAAACTGACCATCGAGGTGCCGGCCTATCTGGCCGATGCAATGAAGCGCACGGCACTCGACCGGCGGATGTCGGTACGGCATGTCGTGATGCTGGCGCTGAAGAAGTCGGGTTTCGAGATCGAGACCGCCGACCTGGTTGCCGATGGGCGGCGCCGCAAGAAGAAGTCCCAGTAATCCGTATTCCTGTAAATACGCACTTCCTTATATTCAGGACTACAGGATGCTGTACTCGCGCAAGCCCGGCAAATTGCATTGCTGGAAATACGGGAACGACGTCGAGCGGGATGTCTTGCGAGACGCTCGCCCGGGATGGCCGTTTGTTCGGTTCGATCGTCGTAAGAAGGCCTGCAGGCGTTGCTGAGGGTCTCGTGGTGGTACGCGGTAGGGGTGGAGTACCCAGAACCGTTTTGGAGGGCTCAGAGGCGCTCCAACGCTTTCTTTTGCCTTTCCGCATGGGACTGGCGAGCTTCATCGCGCGGGCAAGGCCGTTCGCACCATCCCGCCGAGCCCTTTGCTACGTCGCCCCCTGCGCCGACGATCGGCTTCATTTTCGAATGCCCATATTCTTTTTTTTGGTTCTTGGGGAAGGGTGTTGCTCGCTACGGCCCCCTGTGGGATGGGAGCGCTTCGCAACCCCCTTTATTTATATATAAGAAAGGAAATGGCCGCAAAGCCACGGAATGCCTAGGGTCGAGAATCAGTTTCTGATTCAAAAGAATCAATATCAGATTATTTTTGCTCAGAATGGGGCTTGCAAACTGCGCCGATTAAATCACACTCTTGTTTGTAATTATTCAATTGCAGGGCAATGAAATGAGCAAATTCGTACAACCGAAACAAATTATTCGCGAGAAGCACGGCATTCCAGTTTATCGCACAAATCCGAGCATACCGGATACCGACGAAATATCGCGCACGAAGCGCGTGCAGATCGGCGATACCCACAAGGGCTTCGTCGTGGACAACGGCACGGGCGAGATCCTGGGGCGGGGCGGGGCCATCTCCTACGAGTGGGAGGACGTGGACAAAGAGAGGTTCGTGAAGCTCTATCTGGCCGGCCTCAAGCAGGCCTCGGGTCTTTCGAAGGCAGGGCTGGCTGTGTTCGAGATCGTTTACGCGGAGCTGCGCGAGACGCCAGGCCGCGACACGGTGCTGCTCTCGCAGGATGAGAGCCCCCTCGCGCCTGCCACGTTCCGCCGTGGACTGCGCGAGTTGTTGGAAAAGGAATTCCTCTTCCGCAGCCCCTATGATGGGACATTCTTCGTCAACATCCGCTTCATGTTCAACGGCGACCGCCTTGCCTTCGTCAAAGGCTACCGTCTCAAGAATGCCGAGGCCGATCAGGGCACGTTACCGCTTGCGCAAGCTATCCGCCCGGAGTGAGGCGCTCAGAGCGGGCGTCCCCGGTGCCGCCACACTCGGTCGCCAGGATGACGATCAGATGGTCGATGCGGGGCTACGGCGGATGATAACGCGCAGGACATTTGCAGGCGGCTTGGCACTCCTGAGTATTGTCGGAACGTGGGGCCGCGTCGGCCGCGCCGGAGCCGGGACGTTGCCTGCAATCGGCGTGAGCCCGCAGATGGCACAGCTCGCCGATTGCTGGGAGGAGAGCAGTCGGATTTCGGAAGCCTTGCGCTGTAAGACCTACTACTTCGGGGAGCCTGTGCGCTCCACGCGCGTCTACTGCAGCAGCAGCGATCCTGCGGTCGTCAGTTATCGCGAAACACTGCATCGCATGCTCGACGATGCCGGGCGCATTTTCCTTGAGCCATCACGCACGCGCAGCGACGTGATCCTCAAATATCACGTCATGGATATGTTCAGCTTTTCGCGGCCGGTACTTGACGATGCGGCCTATATCGCCGCCGGTGGCATCGCTTGGCACCGCATCATCGAGCGTGAGGCTGATATCTTCGGCCTCGACCTCAATTGCTGGTGGCGGGGAGGGAACCCGCTGTATGCACAGATCAACAGTGACCGCTATTCGGCGCTTTGGTCCGAGGTTGCGCGTTGGCGATCTGAAGACGGACGACCCCAAAGCATGGTCACGTCCGCGCATATCATTCAGCCCGAACTGGAAGTGCCCGCCCCGTGGCTACGAGGCGGGCAGATCTAAGTTATCGGGGAGTGATCGTCATCGGTCGCATAGGACCGCGTCTGGCGAGAGTTGATCCATGTCTCGATGCTGACGAGATGCCAGCCAACACGGTTCTCGCCAAGGTCGATACGCTTCGGGAACTTGCCGGCCTTCTCCAGACGCAGGATGTGCTGGTCGGAGTAGGGGACGAGCTTCAGCAACTCCTTCTTCGAAATGATCTGCAGATGCCTCAGGCGATCGAAACTGTCGTCGGTTTTGGACATGGGGATGCTCCTCGGGCTGATGGGCTCAAGTGGGAAAGGATCGGGTTGTCGGGGAACGCGGTAGGCGAACACGCACGGCGTTGAGCGCCGCGCGTATTGTCATGACCTATATGAAGAAAAACAGCAAACTAATTCTTCGAGCGCCGATGGCGGGTCTGGAGCGTACTCCCGAGCTTGCGCAGCTCATCGGGCGAGAACTCGTGTGCAAGGGCTGCGATTTTCGCATCGATCTCCTCGGCCAGGGTGGGCAGTTCCGTCAGCCGGTCCTCGGGGTGCCGGTGCTCCCAGACAGACAGCGCACGATAGAGGTCGGGATCGAGCCTGTTGAGGTGGCGGCGCGTCAGGCCCCGGCCGATCCATCGGCCATAGACGCCTCGAATGAACTGCACAGGATTGAACGTCTGTTTGCGCTCCTCGCCGGACGGGAGATGCAGCGTGATTTCGCGGCCGTCCTTCCAGAGTTGCGGGGCATGATCGGGGACACTGGTTTGCTGTTTGGGTGGGCCCGGCGCCACGCCGTGGAATTGCGGAGTCAGTTCGGTCGGAAGGTGCAGGCAAATCTGCTTCAGGACGGCGTCCCGCTCGGTACGATTCAGGATGGCGCTGCCGGCGACGGTCTCGACAATCTTTTGGAGCTGGTCGAGAGACCTTTGGTAGGTAAAGGCGACCTGAGCGGCGCGATCGTCGAACTCAGCGAACAGCATCCGCGCTTCGGAGAGTCGTTCGGGCTCGATGAGCCCGGCGGATTGCACGGCGCGTGCGTGACGGCCCCTGAGCTCGGGGTCCGGCGGTTTCCTGGGCGGCTTCGGCATTCCGTTCCCTCTTGGTCAAAGCTGAGGGGACCATGGCACGGCGCAGCGCCCCGGCAAAGATTGAACGGTCTAATTCTTCACGCTGTTGCGGCTTCACGCACAGGAATTTGGCCGGC
>JBGSVY010000026.1:0-4510 GCA_041752715.1 Hyphomonas sp. | reverse complement strand
GCCGCGGTCCTCCACCCAGGCGCGGCGGCCCGGAATCCTTCGGCGACCGCGTCGGGCTGTTCGACGCCGATAACGCTCTGGTATCCGGCTTTGAGGCGAAGCCCGGCCTCGCCGTCCTCACGCGCGAGATCGTGATCGATGGCCGGCGCATCGGCTTCGCCCGCTCCGCTGCGCCCAGGGCGCTCAGCGGTGTCGATGCCGGGTTCCTGCGCGCCCAGTTCACTGCCCTCATCGTCGCAACGGCCATTCTGCTCGCGGGCGCTCTGGTCACGTCCTGGATCATCGCCCGCCGCTGGGCCCGGCCGCTGAAGGATATCGAGCAAGCCACCCAGCGCGTCGCCGGCGGCGATCTGACGGTCGAGATTCCGGAACGCGGCGCCCGCGAGTTCGCCTCGGCGATCCGCAACATCAACGACATGACCCGGTCGCTCAACCGTCTCGATACCGCCCGCCGGCGCTGGCTCGCCGACATTTCTCATGAACTGCGCACCCCGGTGACGGTCCTGCGCGGCGAAATCGAGGGGCTGATCGACAGTATCCGCAAGCCGGAGCCCGAAGCCATCGCCTCGCTCCACGAGGAAGTGATGGCGGTCAACGGCCTGCTCGACGACCTGCACGTGATCGCGCTCGCCGACCTCGGCCGGGTCCAATGCGATCTCGTTCCGCTCGACGCGGTCGATCTTGCCCTCCGGACCGTAGACCGCTTCCAGGGCCTCGCGCGTCAGAAGGGGCTACAGCTGACCCTTGGCGACCGCTCCGCAGCCGCGCCGTTCCAGGGCGATCCGAAACGGCTAGACCAGGTGATGGGCAATCTCGTCTCCAACAGTCTCAACTACACCCGCGCGCCCGGCCGGATCATCGTCTCGGTCTCGCACCGCGAGTCGCGCCTCGTGATCCGGATCGAAGACAGTGACCCCGCTCCTGCGCCCAGCGAGATCGGGCAACTGTTCGAACCCTTTTACCGCGCCGACGCCTCGCGCAGCCGGGCAACCGGCGGCAGCGGACTGGGCCTCGCGGTCTGCCGGGCAATCGTCGAAGCGCATGGCGGGCAGATCGTCGCCCGCCTTTCCGAATTGGGAGGGCTGTGTGTAGAAATCAGCCTGCCGGCAGACCCGGCCTAGGAGCCGGCGATGACGCAAACAGTCCTGGTCGTCGAAGACGAGCCGAAGACGGCCCGGCTGCTCGCCGATTATCTCGCCGCAGGCGGCTTCGCCCCGCACATCGTCGGCGACGGGCTGGACGCCATCGCGTTCATCCGCAACCGGGCACCGGACGCCGTCCTGCTCGACCTGAACTTGCCCGGATGCGACGGCGCCGACGTCTGCCGCGACGTGCGCCGGTTTTCAGCCGTGCCGATCATCATGATCACTGCGCGCATTGACGAAGTAGCCCGTCTCGCCGGGCTCGACATCGGCGCCGACGATTATATCTGCAAGCCGTTCAGCCCCAACGAAGTGATGGCGCGCCTGCGCGCCCTGCTGCGGCGCGCAGGCGGGCATCTGTCGCCCGACGCGAGGTCCGACTGGCAGGTTGATGAGGCAGGCCTCAGGATCGCCTTCCGGCAGACCTGGCTCACGTTGACGCTGGTCGAATTCCGCTTGCTGAAAACCTTCCTGGCCCAGCCGGGGCGCGTATTCGCCCGCGACCAGCTGCTCGACCGCGCGCATGACGACTTCCGCGATGTCAGCGACCGCGCAATCGACAGTCACGTCAAGAACATCCGGAAGAAGGTTGCCGCCGCCGGCGCCGATCCGGAACTGATTTCGTCGATCTACGGCGTGGGCTATCGCTTCACGCCCTGACGGCGGCGCACGTTCACATTCGCTCCACATTCCCACTCGATCGTTGAGTTTGTTGAACGCTTCAGGAGAGACAGCATGTACATTCAGATTCGATCGGTTGCCGCCACCGTCGCCTTTGCGCTTCTTGCCGCGTGCAGCGGCGGGGACGGCGGCGACGCAACAACCTCTTCCTTCACTTCGACGGTAACTGTGCCCGGCGCGCCCACCATCGGCGCCGCCACCGCAGGCAACGCGTCGGCGTCGATCGCGTTCACCGCGCCAGCGTCGAATGGTGGCGCCACGATCACCGCCTACACGGCCACATGCTCGGCCTCGGGCCAGACGACGCGCACGGGATCGGGCACCGCCAGCCCGATCGCGGTGTCGACCCTAACCAACGCTACCGCCTATGCCTGTTCGGTCACGGCAACCAACTCCGCCGGCACGAGCGCGGCCTCCGCGTCCGTGAACGTCACACCTGTCGCTGCCACCACCGGCACAACGTCAACCGCATCCGTGCTCTGTCCTTATTCGATCAGCACGCCGGTCACCCTCGGCAACGGCACGACGCTGACCAGCACGGCCTCCTGGACCTGCTCGGGCACAACCCGCGCTCTGAGCGGAAACGCCATTCCCAACCACACGACGGGAATATTTCCCAATACGGGCAACCCGAACACGATCAGTGCCCAGGTCATCTCCTTCAGCGCGACGACCGCGCCCGTGCTGTCGACCACTTCGAGCACCGGCTCCCCCACGGTCGGCTACGCCCTCAACAGCGTGAAATTTGAACCCGGCACCGCCGGCACCTGCGCGAGCACCGTCACCGCCGCCTCCCAGTGCAACCTGGCGAACGGCGCCGGCGGCACCTGGCGGGTCGAGGCGCTCGGACAGACGGCCTTCGATTTTGGGGTCGATTCGAACTTCGCTCACGTGCAGCCCACCGGCGAATACCACTATCACGGCATCCCCATCGGTATGCTGACCAACGACAACAATACGGGGCAAAAAATGACCCTCGTCGGCTGGGCGAATGACGGCTTCCCCGTCTATGCCCGTTATGGCTACACAGACCCCACCAGCGCCTCGAGCGCCATCAAGACAATCCGGGGCAGCTATGTCCTCGATACCGTACCGGATTCGGGTCGGCCTTCGGTCACCATTGCAGCGCTCGGTGCGTTCACCACCGATTGGAACTATTCCGCCGGCTCTGGCGACCTCGATGATTGCAACGGGCGCACCGGTGTCACGCCCGAGTTTCCCGCCGGCATCTACCATTACTACCTGACCGACACCTACCCCTACCAACCGCGCTGCCGGAAGGGTTCGTAACGGTTCCACCCCGCCCATGCCCAGATCCGAATCGAACCCGAGCACGAACAAGCTCCGCCCTGTGATCACATGGCTCGGCCTCTGGGCGCTGCCCCTGCTGGCATGGGCCCACGTCATGCCGGCCCAGCAGGGTACGCTCAATCTCGTCGACGAGAACGCCTATGTCGTGCTGTCTGTCCCCGTCGCCGCCTTCACGGGCGTCGACGACAACCGGGACGGCCTGCTCGACCAGGCAGAACTCGCCGCGCACAATGCCGAGCTTCAGCGCCAGTTCCGCTCCGGGTTCGCGCTGACGTCCGGCGGCCGGAACGGCGAAGAGGGCATGCTCCTCGTCGCCGCGCCTGAGGATGGGCCTGAGGGGTCGGTCGCATCGGACTATGTGATCGTGATGCAGCAGATCCGCTTTCACGGAGCGGACAGCGACTTCGCCGTCCGCACGAGCCTCTTCGGATCGCGCGATTCCGAGCGCCAGATCAGCTTCCGGGCGCGCCGGGGGGATGACGCCGAGATGGTCGTCCTCACCCCGGCCAATCCGGGCCACGTCTTCCTGAAGGACGGGCTATCGACCTTCACCGAATTCGTCCGTATCGGGATCGAACATATCCTGACCGGAACAGACCACCTGCTCTTTCTGCTGACGATCATCGCTGGCCTTGGCAGCTTCAGGCAGTGGCTGGGGATCATCACCGTCTTTACGCTCGCGCACAGCGTGACACTGGTCTTGGCGGCCAACGGCGTCGTGACGGCGCCCGCCGCGATAGTCGAGCCGATGATTGCAGCGAGTATCGTCGGCATGGGCCTTCTCAACTTCATTCTGAAGCCCGAGGGCGGCAGCTGGCCACGCATAGGGCTAATGTTCGCCTGCGGCCTGCTCCACGGGCTCGGCTTTGCCTCGTCCATCGACAGCTTCGGCCTCGACCAGCGCCACGGTCTGGCTAGCCTGGTCGGCTTCAACGCCGGGATCGAGATCGGCCAGGCCGCCTTCATAGCTGCCCTGTTCACCCTCGTCGTCGGTGTTCGCAAATTCTGGGGCGCCCTGCCAGCGGAACGCCTCATTCACGCCAGCTCCGCGCTGGCGGTCTGCTTCGGCGTGATCTTGCTTTTAGAGCGCGTGACCTTCGCCTGAGCGGGCCGTGGTGGGCGATGATGAGCTCGAACCGCCGACACCCTGCGTTTAACGCAGACGCTCTACCAACTGAGCTAATCGCCCCCGCCGCCGTCGCCGGCAGCGGGGTTCTTCAGTTCGAGTCACATCCGCTCAGTGCGCGCGGACAGTGTCCGTGTCGTCGGCCGGTTTGGCGGGACTGACCTGAGCCCCGATCGGTCCCGCATTTAAGTCGAGAATTTGCCCCTAATCCGTCATTCGCCGTCGACCCGCTCATGTCTGTTTTCGGCGA
>JBGSVY010000025.1:0-37405 GCA_041752715.1 Hyphomonas sp. | reverse complement strand
CAGGCGTTGCGCGCGAGGCGTTCCTCGGTCTTGGCCGGGCCTTTCGGGGCGCCCGCTGGACGCGTGCCGACTATGCCGACATGCTTGTGCTGCTCGCTGGTCTGATGCGGCGCGTGCGGCGCGGCGGGTTTGTGGCAATCGAAGCTGACATCGAGCAGCCGGAAAACTCGCCATTGTTTGCGGCGGCGCCTCGTCTCGGCGCCGACCCGGCCGTTCGCACCCTGATCTGTGACGCATTCCGCCTGATGGCGCTCGACCTCTCGGACCCGGCGCGGGCCGATGCCCGCATGGCGCAGGCCATCGACACCGAGACTGGCCAGCGGATGAAGGCTGTCGGCGCGCTGCACACGCTGGCAGATGCGCTGCCTGCCTTGGGTATCGTTGCGGCGGTTCTGGGCATCATCCGATCGATGGGTGCGATCGACCAGGATCCGGCAGTGCTGGGCGGCATGATCGGCGCGGCGCTGCTCGGCACGTTCCTCGGGGTGTTCCTCGCCTACGGACTCGTCGGGCCACTTGCAGCGCGCTATGGCCAGATCGTCGAGGAAGAAACCCAGATGCTGGAGGCGATCCGCACGGTCATTTCGGCGTTCGGGGAAGGGGCCCAGCCAGCGCTTGCGATCGAGATGGGACGCACGACGCTTCCCCAAGCCGTACAACCGGACGCAGCCAGCGTTGACCAGGCCGTGACCGCCGCCCGCTTTCGCGATCCGGATCGCGCGGCTGCATGAAGTTTGCCCGTCCGGATTAAGCGTCTGGTAGTTCAGTCCGCGTTATTACTGGCACAGATTCAGGGAGTTGCAGATGTCCGACAGGGCCCTTTCGAATAGTGATGTCGCGGCCCAACCGTTGCGGTTCAATCTCGGTTTGCTGGCGTCTGCGCTTGCAGGGCTGATGGCGATCCTAATCGCCATACAAACCCTTGCCTACGAGCCGGGGCAGGATTTGACGCAGCAGGATCACGCGGTGCGCCTCCTCGCCTTTTCCGCGTTGACAATCTGGCTGGCTCTCGCTTTTGGGGTCAAGCGGCGCGGCATGGCGGCCATGCTGGTGCTGGCCTTTGCGAGTTTCCTCGAGCTCGTTGTGCTGCCAGCACGAGGCGATGCTTTTGGCACCTTGGCTTCGGCAAATCTCGGCATCGTCAGCGCCTATTGCGCCTTGCAGGCCTATGCTTGGCGCACCAGCGGCCGGGCCGGCCTCGAGCGCTCAAGAACAGACCCCAAGGCCTGAAGCCAAAGCAATTTGTCGTAACGGAACTTCCCGTCTAATCTTGCGGTCTAAGCCAAAGCCGCAGGAAGGCGCTCGGGATGTCACGCTTCAATACGCTGATTGCCACTGTCGAGACCTACCAGACCCTCGCCGCCGAGAACTATAATCGCATCCGTATGCTGGCCGAGGAAGTCCGCAGCGGTCTATGTGACTTTATCGGCGCCAGCGACGGCGTCTGCGTTCACCTTGTGCCACCGACGGGCAGCTTCGAGCCGCGGGCCCATGGCGATGCGGCCTTCTCGGTGGCGCCGCGGGGCTTCCGGCCACTGGGGCCGATCACGTTCGGTCTTGCTGTCAGGGTGTCGCGCCAGGCCGACTGGCTGCGCCTTGTGGTGACCTGCCGCAAAAGTGGCGAAAGCTTCGCGGTCGAGATCGAGGATGGCGCGAGTTACGATATTCGCCTGCCAATCACGCCGGAAGATTCTGATCCCCTCTACACCCATATCTTCGCCCACATCCTCGATTGGTTCACGGCCAATATCGAGAGTTACGAGGCCGGCAGCTATGGCGCGCGAACGATCGGTTTCGATCTGGCGGGAGAGGGGGTCTCGCGTTAGGTAGGCTAGTTTGAGTATTAAGTCAGGACTTTAGACTGAATTTACTCCTCGGAACCTCAGTCTAAATAAAGCACTATCCGGAGAGGAGAACAAATATATTTGTTCGCCGCCGCGCAACTTAAATCTTGACACGGACTATTCGCCGGCGGCCTGCAGGCTTGCGCCATGGGTACGCAGCCAGAGGCGCTGGCGCTTCCAGTCCGGGCAGCAACGGGCGACAAGTGCCCAGAAACGGGGCGAATGGTTCATCTCCCGCCGGTGGGCGCATTCGTGCGCCGCGACATAGTCCAGCACCTCCGACGGCGCCATGATGAGCCGCCAGGAGAAGGACAATTTCCCGTCTGACGTGCACGAGCCCCAACGCGAGCGCGTATCCTTCACCGAAATGGTCTCGTACTCGACGCGCAGAGTCTCACAGTGGCGTTTGACCGCCCGGGTGAGGTCTGCCTTTGCCTGCTTCTTGAGATAGCGAACGACCCGCTGATCAGCCGTCTCGGGATCACCAGGGACTTCCAGCACCTGCGGATTTCCAGGCACGATCCGCGCCAGCCGGCCTTCGCCCTCTGCAGCAATCAGGCAGGGCTCGCCCCGATAGCGAATGGTCTGGCCGTGATCGAAGCGCACAAGGGCGGGAAGGTGTTGCAGCCGTGCCGAAATCCATTCCACGCGCTCGGTTGCAAACGCGGCGGCATCGTTGATCTGGCGGGAACTGGGAGCGATTGCCACAGCCTCGCGCCGGCGTTCGTCGAGACGAATGATGAGCCGGCGCGCCTTGGCGTTAACCTCGAGACGAACCTGCACCCTGTGCCCGTTCGGCGCTCGCAGCGTCATGGTCTGGCCATTGTTGTAGGGCATGTGTATGAACTTCCTGACTAAACGCTCGCAAGGGCTGCCCGCACCATCAAATTGAGGGACCAAATGATGAAGTATTTGCTGACGGGCGTGCTTGCCCTCACACTGATTACGGCATGCAATCAGAATGACAAGACAGCGCCGGGCGGGGTTCTCGCAGCAAGCGAGTTCTCGGTGGACGCTTTACCAAAGATCACACTCCGCAAAGGGGACCCAGCTACGGCCGGGGCCGCGCTGAGTGCATTTTCGCTCAGTGATTCGGGCAGTGGCCGCGTCAGCTTTGCGAACAAGGAAGTCAGCGGCGATACAGCCGTGTTCACCGATGTCACACTGCTGTCGGGCGATACGGCGATCCCGGCCGAAGCGCTTGAGGGAATGCGGCTGGAAGCCGGCCCTGAAGGGCTGACATTCGACGGGGCCGACATCAAGGCCGGAAAGCTGGAATTCGAAGGCCTGGGCATCACTGATGGACAGGCGAACTTCGCGCGCATGGTTCTGACTGATGTGACGGTGGCAACTGATGACAGCGCCGGCGCGCCGGGCAAGATCAAGTCCATCGAGCTGGTCAATCCGTCGCCGGAGATGGCGGCCTGGGTCGCGAGCCTGCTCGGCAAGGGCGAACCTGCAGACTTCCCGGCCGGCGAAGCGATGTCGTTCGACCTCTGGGCCATGAATGAGCTCGCCTTCAACATCGACGATGCCAGCGGTGAAGGCGCCTTCATGATCGAAAAGATCGAGATGGCCGGCCTCAAAGAAAACAGCGCGGGCCTGATGTCGATGTCCGACCTTGTCTTCGACTTCAAGGACGCGTCTGACGGTACGGAGTTCGCGATGAAGCTCGATTCTTTCGGCGTGCGCGGCATCGACATGAAATTTGTTGATGCGGCGCGAGCCGCTTCGGCCAGCGGGTCGTCTTCGGAACTGGCGAACATGCTGCAGACCGATCCGACCAATCCGGGATATGACGCGATGAGCCTCAAAGGGTTCAGTCTGGCTGTTGCGGGCGCCGATTTCGCTCTGCCAGCCCTTGATGCGCGGGTTACCCGTGACGATCAGGGCCGCGCCATCAAGCAGGTGACAGCGCCCTTCACGATGACGCTGGCGAGCCAGGCCAATCCGGCAGGCGAGCAGTTGTCGGCTGCGCTGGCAAGCCTCGGCTACGAGAAGCTCGAACTCACTGCAGCCGGCGAGTCGCTCTACGACCCGGACAAGGACCTTGTGACTCTCGTCAAGGGCAAGAACTACTGGGCGCTGAATGACGGCTTCAAGATGGACGTCTCGGCCAAGTATGAAGGCGCCAAGGCGATGGCACTGGCGACCCAGTCAGCCGGCTTTGAAGCCAATCCGGTTGCCGGCATGCAGGAGGCGTTCTCCGCGCTGTCGATCCATGGTCTCGAACTGGCCTTTGACGACAATGGCTTTTTCGACCGGGCGCTCAACGCCTATGCGGCGCAGGCGGGCAGCGATCCTGCGGAATTGCGCACCCAGATGTCGGGCTTTCTCGCGGCAGCGCCGATGATGGCCGGATCGGTCGGCATCGACCCTGCAATCGTGACGGAGCTGGCCACAGCGCTGTCGAGCTTTGTCGCCGAGCCGAAAACCCTGACCATCGCGATCGCGCCGCAGACCCCGTTCAAACCGATGGACTATGCAGATCCGGCCCAGCTGTCGAACCTCAAGAAGGACACGCTCGGCTTCTCGGCCGGCAACAAGTAATCGCAGACGTTTGCCGGGCATCGAGGGCGCGCGTGGCTGACCGGCTTCGCGCGCTCTTTCCTTTGAAGCCTGATCGGCGCATATCCGCGACATGAGACTTGCATTTTTCGGTGATGTTGTTGGCAAACCTGGCCGCGCGGCGGTGCTCGACCATCTGCCCGGCCTCAAGGCCCGGCTGCGGCTCGATTTCGTGGTCGTCAATGCCGAGAATGCGGCCGGCGGATTCGGCCTCACCAGCACCATCGCCGAGGAATTCCTTGCGGCGGGCGCCGATTGCCTGACGCTCGGCGATCACGCCTGGGACCAGCGTGAGGCGCTCACTTACATCGTGCGCCAGCCGCGCCTCCTTCGGCCGATCAACTATCCCGCCTCGGCCAACGCCCCCGGCAAGGGTGCCGAGCTCTACACCTTGTCAGACGGGCGCCGTGTAGGTGTCGTGCAGGTGCAGGGAAATGTGTTCATGCGCCAGTCGCTCGGCTGTCCCTTCGCCGCGATGGACGCAGCCCTCGACCAGATGCCGCTCGGCGCGGTGGCGGATGCGATCATCGTCGACATGCATTGCGAGGCAACCAGCGAGAAGATGGCAATGGGCCATCACTGCGATGGACGCGCGAGCCTTGTCGTTGGCAGCCATACCCACGTGCCGACCGCCGACACGATGATCCTCAGCGGCGGTACGGCCTACCAGACCGATGCCGGCATGTGCGGGGACTATGACTCGGTGATCGGCATGCAGAAAGAAGGCTCACTTTACCGCTTCCAGACGCAGCTGCCGGGTGAACGCTACCAGCCCGCCCTCGGCGAAGGCACGCTGTGCGGCACCTATATCGAGACCGACGACAAGACAGGTCTTGCGTTACGTATTGAGCCCATACGGATGGGCGGGCGGCTCAGCCCTCAGGTTCCAGCGGTTTGAGCGCGTCGTTCACAAAAAAGGACGTTCAGCGACCGAAAAAATCGCCGATTGCATCGCCAGCCGCGGCGGATGCGCCTTCACGCAGCGCGGCCTCAACCGCCGCGTCAGCGTCCCGCGTCCGCGCAAAAGTGACTGCAGCTGCGGTGGCAGCGCGCAGGCTGATGTGGATGGCGTGAATTTTCAAAGACGCGATGAGAGCCGTGACAATCGCGGCCGGAATCAAAAGTAACGGCAAGGCCATTGCATTCATCTCCCCCTAAACCCAAGGTCAGATTGCAAAATTCCCGTGTCATCGACAAGACAGTAGAAGGATGAAATTTTTTTGACGCGATTTGATCGCGAAACGCTCCGGCGTCACGCGTCAAATCTCAGCGGCTTCTCAGGTGTCAACCGAATGTGTAGTCTGCTGGATCGGCGGCGCGGGTCCGGTTCCAGTAGTCGATCAGGCGGAAGGGCCAGTTCTGCGCCACGCGGCCATGGGCGTTGCGATACCAGGTGTTTGCTTTAGCATATCCCCACGGCATTTCGGCATTGGCTGCATCCACCTCCGCATTGAACCGGTCAAAGACGTCGCGCTTGACTTCAAGAGCCTTCGCCTTGTTGTCCTGTAACATCTTCACACAGCTGACGATATAATTGGCTTCACATTCCGAGAAGAAGATGATCGAGCCATTCACCACAATGTTCGTGTTCGGACCATACATGATGAAGAAGTTCGGGAAGCCGGGCAGCGTGAGCCCCAGATAGGCGCGCGCATCGCCGCCCCAGATATCGTGCAAGGATTTGCCGCCGCTACCTTTCACGTCTATCGGCACAAGGAAGTCCGAGGCCTTGAAGCCGGTTCCATAGATCAGAACGTCGACTGGAAGTTCGCGGCCATCCTTCATCAGGATACCAGTTTGTGTGATCCGCTCGATTGGTGAGGTCTCGAGAACCACGTTGTCGCGTCTGAGCGCCGCAGTCCAAACGCCATTGTCGCGGATCGATCGCTTGCCGGAAACATGAAAGGTTGGGGTCAGGGCGGCGGTCAGGTCTGGCCGACCTTCAGTCTGTTCGCGGATGTATTGCTCGATGCCTTCACGTAAGGCCGCCGCGTCTGCGTTTGGGGCATAGTCGAGCCGGTTGAAGGCCGGATCCTTGATGAGGAAGGCGAGCGGCCCGTCGGCCATCGCGATGAAAAGAAAGAACCGGTACCAGACTTGGTAGAAGGGAACGTCGGCAAGCAGGACGTGTTTACCTTCGGTGATCTTGTCATGGTAGTCCGGCGTCGGAGCCAGCCAGCCAGCGGTGCGCTGGAAGACGGTCAGATGGCTGACTTTCGGAGCGATTTCCGGAACGAACTGTACGGCCGAACACCCGGTACCGATCACTCCGGCGCGCTTTCCGTTCAGATCGACCGCATGATCCCATCGGGCTGAATGGAAGGCCGGTCCCTTGAAGGTGTCGAGGCCCTCGATATCGGGCAATTTTGGCTGGTTCAACTGGCCGACCGCGCTGATGACAGCGTTCGAAACGAGAGCTTGTTCCCTTCCGTCCTTTGCACGCGTGCGGACGGTCCAGGTGGAGGTCGCCTCGTTCCATTCGGCGCCGAGCACTTCAGTGTTGAAGCGGAGGGACTTATAGAGATCGTGCTTCTTTGCGACGCCTTGAAAGTAGGCGAGCAGCTGGTCCTGCGTCGAAAAGTGTTGCGGCCAGGCATGGTCGGCTTCGAAGGAATAGGAGTAGAGGTGGTTGGGGTTATCGACGCGGCAACCGGGATAAGTGTTGTCGTGCCAGGTGCCGCCGACATCGGGATTCTTTTCGAGGATCTCGAATGGGATCCCCGCCTCCTTGAGCGCGATGGCTGCCGCCAGGCCGGACATGCCGGCGCCGATAATCAGGACCTTGAAGCCGGCAGCGTGTTGCCGGTCGAGCGTGATGCCTTTGCCTGGCTTCAGGTTGTCGCGGCCGTCGAGGGCGAGTTCATGCGTGGCGAAGTCGACATATTCGTCCGGGATCGGCTGGGTCGCGCAATAGTCCATCATGCGCTTCAGCGTGGCGCGGTCGGGCTTAGGAACAATCTTGCCGGTGTCCCAGTAAGCTAGCATGGCCTTGAAGACGGCATCCCGCAGTTCTGTCTTGGCGTCTTCAGTCAGTCCGCCATTCGGATCGCCGCCAATCGGCAGGTAAGCGGGCTGGTAGCGCTCCGACATGAAAGATGTGTCACCGGTCAGGTGAACCAGCACGAGGGCGAGCGTCGGGTGATGGGCGTGCTCAAGTGCAGCGCGCAGCCGTGCCTCGTCATGCCCGACTTGTGTATCTGCCATGATCATTTCCTCCCGTGAGATCGTCTTTTTGCGAATGGTCGCCGAGGAGAGAGCGATGTCAAGCGGTGGCGCGAGGGCAGGCCATGTGCGCTTTCCTTCCGGCAAGGCCTGCGTTAAACAGCGTCGATCAGCACAAACCAGAAGAAAACCAAGAGGCTTGAAGCCATGGCCGGTCACAGCAAATGGGCCAACATCCAGCACCGCAAGGGCAAGCAGGACAAGAAGCGCGCGGTGCAGTTTACCCGCCTGTCGAAGGAGATCACCGTCGCGTCCAAGATGGGTGGGCCGGACCCGTCGATGAATCCCCGCCTTCGCCTTGCCATCCAGAACGCCAAGGGCATCTCGGTGCCCAAAGATACAATCCAGCGCGCCATCGAAAAGGGACAGAGCGGCGGTGGCGGCGACTATGTCGACATCCGGTATGAAGGCGTCGGCCCCGGCGGCGTTGGCATAGTGATCGAAGCCTCCACGGACAACAAGAACCGCACGGCAACGGACGTGCGCTCGGCCTTCACCAAGAATGGCGGGGCGCTCGGCACGACGGGGTCTGTTTCGTTTAATTTCGACCAGCTCGGAGAGATCGAATACCCGGTGAGCGCGGGGACGGCTGACGAAGTGATGGAGGCGGCCATCGTGGCCGGCGCGCAGGATGTGGAATCCGATGCCGACGGGCACTGGATCTACACGGCGCGGGAAGACTTTGCTGCGGTGTCAACGGCGCTCGCGGAGGCCTTTGCCGGCAAAGCGGAAGCGACCTCTGCGAAGATCATCTGGAAGCCGAAGGTTACTGCGCCGGTATCCGGCGATGCGGCTGACCAGCTGATGAAGCTGCTGGATGTGCTCGACGAACTTGATGACGTGCAAAATGTCTACGACAATTCGCAGCTTTCAGAGGAGGAGATGGCGCGGCTGGCGAGTTAGTTGGGGCGGGGACCGGCGCGATGATCGCAGTTGAACAGCCCTCGCATGCCGACATCGACGTGTTGCATCCGTTGTTGCGCGAGAGCTATTGGTCACCGGGGGTTCCGCGCGAGATTGTGGAACGCGCCACCACGAATTCTCTATGTGCCATTGCGCGCGATGAGGCGGGCGTGCTCATCGGCTTCGCACGTGCGGTTACCGATCGTTCGGTTTTCGCCTGGCTATGTGATGTGATCGTGGTGCCGCTCCATCGCGGGCAAGGTCTCGGGCGCGGGCTTGTCCGTGCGCTGATGGATGATCCGGATATGCAGTTTGTCCGCCGGTGGATGCTGGGCACTCTCGACGCGCACGGTGTCTATGCAGGCCTTGGCTTCGCGCCGCTCAAGGCACCAGACAGGTTGATGGAGATCATCAGAGCGGCGCACTACGCGAGACCGGGAAATTGAGCATCACAGCTCGCGCGCATCCGATACAATCTAGGCGATGCGTTCAACCATCATGTGCTTGATTTTGGCGATCGCCAGGGCTGGATTTAGCCCTTTTGGACAGACTTGCGCGCAGTTCATGATCGTATGGCAGCGATAGAGCTTGAACGGATCTTCCAAATCGTCGAGGCGTTCGCCCGTCGCTTCATCCCGGCTGTCGATGAGCCAGCGATAAGCCTGGAGTAGCGCTGCGGGACCGAGATACTTGTCACCATTCCACCAATAAGACGGGCAGGACGTCGAACACGATGCGCACAGGATGCACTCGTAAAGACCATCAAGTTTCGTGCGGTCGGCTTCTGACTGGCGCCATTCCTTCTCTGGGGTCGGACTATCTGTTTTGAGATAGGGCTGGACATAGGCGTGCTGAGCATAAAAGTTTGTAAGATCGGGGATCAGGTCGCGGATCACCGGCAGATGGGGCAGGGGGCTAATGGTGATCACGCCGCCCGGAAGGTCGTCGAAGCCCTTTGTGCAGGCGATCGTGTTGCGCCCGGCGATGTTCATGGCACAGGAGCCGCACACGCCCTCCCGGCAGGACCGCCGGAAAGCAAGCGTCGAATCGATTGTGTTCTTGATATAGAACAGGACGTCGAGGATCATTGTCCCCGCCTTGTCCATATCGACCCAGTAGGTGTCCCAGCGCGGATTGGCGGTCTCTTCGGGGCTATAGCGATAAATCCGGAAGGCGCGCAGGTTGGTTGCGCCTTGTGGCTTTGGCCAGGTCTTGCCTTTGCCGACTTTCGAGTTCTGGGGGAGGGTGAGTTGGACCATCGGTTCTGTATCCTGACCTAATACACCCGCGCCTTAGGCTCGATGTAGGCGATCTCGTTGGAGAGTGTATAATCGTGCACCGGGCGGTAGTCGATCCGGACCTTGCCTGCGCTGTCGACCCAGGCGAGCGTGTGCTTCATCCATTGGGCGTCGTCGCGGCTCGCGAAGTCTTCGCGGGCATGGGCGCCGCGGCTTTCTTGACGGTTGGCGGCAGAGTTGACGGTCACGGCTGCTTGCGCGATCAGGTTGTCGAACTCGAGCGCCTCGACGAGGTCGGTGTTCCAGACCAGGCTACGATCCCTGACATCGAGGCCGGGAAGTTTGGCAAATACCTGATCGATCTCCTCGACGCCCTGACGAAGGACATCGCCCGTTCGGAACACGGCACAATTCGTTTGCATGGCTTTCTGCATTTCGAGGCGAAGCTTTGCGACCGGCTGATCGCCGGCAGCATTACGCATTCGGTCGAAGCGGGCGATATGGCTGTCCGTGCCGGATTTCGGCAGCTCCGGCTGGCGGGCACCTGCTTCGGTGGTTGCGCCGCAGCGCATCCCTGCCGCACGGCCGAACACAACAAGATCGATGAGTGAATTTGAGCCCAGCCGGTTCGCGCCATGGACCGAGACGCAGGCGGCCTCACCAACGGCCATTAGACCGGGGACAACAGAATCTGGATCGCCATTCTTCTTCGTGAGGACTTCGCCATGATAGTTCGTCGGGATGCCGCCCATGTTATAGTGCACGGTCGGAAGAACGGGGATTGGTGCCTTGGTGACGTCGACGCCGGCGAAGACTTTTGCTGTCTCAGAGATCCCGGGCAGACGTTCAGCCAGGGTTTCCGGCGTCAGGTGGTTCAGGTGAAGATAGATATGATCCTTGTTCGGGCCAACGCCGCGTCCCTCACGGATCTCAAGTGTCATCGCGCGCGAGACGACGTCGCGTGAGGCGAGATCCTTGGCCGAGGGGGCATAGCGTTCCATGAAGCGCTCGCCCTCGGAATTGGTAAGATAGCCGCCTTCGCCACGCGCGCCTTCAGTGATGAGGCAGCCGGCGCCATAGATGCCGGTCGGGTGGAATTGTACAAACTCCATGTCCTGCAAAGGAAGGCCGGCGCGTAGCACCATAGCATTACCGTCTCCGGTGCAGGTGTGTGCCGATGTGCAGGAGAAATAAGCGCGGCCATAGCCGCCGGTCGCGAGAATGGTCTTCTGCGCGCGGAACCGGTGGAGGGTTCCGTCATCGAGCTTCCATGCCGTTACGCCCCTGCAGGCGCCGTCTTCGTCCATGATCAGGTCGAGGGCGAAATACTCGATGAAGAACTCGGTCTCGTTGCGCAGCGCCTGACCGTAAAGTGTGTGCAGCATGGCATGGCCTGTACGGTCGGCCGCGGCGCACGTGCGTTGAACGGGTCCTTGACCGTAATCGCGGGTCATGCCGCCAAAAGCCCGCTGGTAGATCTTGCCCTCCTCGGTGCGCGAGAACGGCATACCCCAGTGCTCGAGCTCGTACACAGCTGCTGGGGCTTCGCGGCAGAGGTATTCAATGGCGTCTTGGTCGCCGAGCCAGTCGGAGCCCTTGACGGTGTCGTACATATGCCAGCGCCAGTCGTCCTGGCTCATGTTCCCGAGCGAGGCGGCGATGCCGCCCTGCGCCGCGACTGTGTGCGACCGTGTGGGGAAGACCTTGGTAATGCAGGCTGTCTTGAGGCCGGCCTGCGCGGCGCCAAGGGCGGCCCGGAGGCCCGAGCCACCGGCGCCGACAACGACGACGTCGTAGGTGTGATCAATCCAAGAATAGTCTTTCATTTTTGTCCCTTTGGACGAGCAGGTCAGGCGCCGGGTGCGGCAATCAGTTTAACAACGGCGAGCGCAACGGCGACGAAGAGACCCAGACTCGCGAAGTTGTTGAGAATGAGCATGGCGCCGCGCGAGCCGGGACGATTGATATAGTCCTCGATGATGGCCTGCATACCGAGGCGCATGTGATAGAACGCCGCGCCAGCAGTGAGGATCAGCAACGCCGCGTTCAGCGGCTGGCCGGCCCAGGCCCGCGCGACGTCATAGCCGCCGGTTGCAGCGTTGATGATCGCGAATAGGAACCAGGGGACAAGCAGGATCAGGGCGAGGGCCGAGACGCGCTGCCGGACATGGTGGGCCGTGCCGGATTTCGCCGAACCGAGTCCGCGCGCGGTCTTGGTCGGGGTCAGGAAACTTCCGTTCGACATTAGCGCTTTGACTTTCCGATATCAGTATTGGGAGGCAGCGAACATCAGGGCGCCCGCACCAAGTATGGCAAACGCGAAATTGAAAACCGAAACATTGCTTGCGGTCTTTGGCGTGAAGCCAAGCCGGGGCCCATCCCATATGAGATGCCGAATGCCGTTCGCGAAATGAAAAAGAACGGCTGCCAGCCAGAGGAAAAGGAGGATTTGACCCGGGATTGAAAAAATTACGGCCTGGAGCGCGAGATACCCCTCGCGTCCGGTGGAGAGCGCAATGAGCCATGCAGCGATAAGGACCGTGCCACCGTACAAGGCTACGCCCGTCAGCCGGTGTGTAATTGAGGCCAACATCGTCGCATGAAAACGCCAAACCTGCAGGTGTGGCGACAGGGGCCGAAGGTCGCCACTCGATTTGCGAGACATTGACAGAGCGCCTCTCCTTTCAACTTGCTACTTGGCTTGCCGTTCTAGAAGTCTCTATGGTCGTGTCAATGTAATCGAGGCGAGGAGCGACAAATTGAAACCAGGACTTCTGGGGTTGATGGCAATTCTGCTTCCCTTTGCTGCGGCAGCCGAGCCGCTAGATGATGTGATCGCCGCCTATGAGTCGTTTTCGGCGGCGCATGACCCTGAACTTGCGGCCCGGGCAAGTGGCACGGCCCCAAGGCGATGGCCTGATGTGACGCCGGAGGCGGTTGCGACGCGGGCCATCGAGGCCGGACAACTGCTGAAACGCCTCGACGCCGTGGATGAGACTTCGGCGACCAATGCCGTAATCCTGCGGCGGCTGATAAGTGATCACGTCCACGCGAGCACCTTCGATACTGCGCGGATCCCCTTCACTGGCGATTGGGGCTTTCAAGCCGAACCGCTCTTTGCCGCCTTGAGCCTTCGCTTCAAAAGCGAAGCCGATGCCGAGGCCTGGATCGTGCGCCTCGACGACGTTCCGCGCTATTTCGACGACAACCAGGCCAACATGCTGCGCGGCATGGCCTCCGGCTGGACGGCCCATGCCGATCCGCTTGCGACCATGCGCACCCAGATCGAGGCGCAGATCGTGGCTGATCCCTCGCAAAGCGAATTGTACCAGCCGTTTACGCGCCTGCCCGAGACAATCCCCGCGCCGATTGCAGACGATCTGCGCCGCCGCGGCCTCAAGGCGACCGCCGGCGCGATTGCGGCCTATGCCAAGCTCGGCCAGTTCATAGACCAGACCTATGCGCCCGCGGCCCGACAGGGTGCCGGCATCACAGGCCTGCCCGATGCGGAAGCGTTCTATGCGGCAGCCATCGCTCATCATACCGCGGGCGCTGGATACAGTATAGACGAGATCCACACGATCGGTCTCGGTGAAGTGGCGCGCATCCGCAGCGAGATGGAGGCGATCATTGCCGAAACAGGATTTGCCGGCAGCTTTTCGGATTTCCAGGCCTTCCTGCGCACCGACCCGCAATTCTATGCCGCCAGCGATGGAGAGCTGATGGCCGCTGCGAGGGAGATCGCCCGGCGTCTCGATGCCATCCTGCCCGACTATTTCAACCGGTTGCCCGCGCTCGGCTACACGGTCGATCCCGTGCCACTCTCGATCGCGCCGGGTTACACGACCGGCAGGTACGTTCAGGGTGACCCGGCAGAAGCGCGCAAGGGCAGCTACCTCGTGAACACATACGCGCTTGACCAACGGCCGCTCTACGAACTGCCAGCCTTGTCTGCGCATGAGGCCGTTCCCGGCCACCACACCCAGATCGCGCTCGCGCAGGAGATGCAAGGCCAGCCGCGCTTCCGGCAGAACTATTACGCCACTGCCTTCGGCGAAGGGTGGGGGCTTTATGCTGAGCGGATCGCGAGTGAGGCGGGGATCTACCGCACGCCGTACGAGCGCTTCGGGGCGCTTTCATATGAGATGTGGCGTGCCTGCCGCCTTGTCGCTGACACGGGCCTTCACGCCTATGGCTGGACGCGTGAGGAGGCCGAAGCCTGCTTCAACGAGAATACCGCGCTCGCACCGCTCAATATCAAAACCGAAGTGACCCGCTATATCGGCTGGCCAGGGCAGGCGACCGCCTACAAGATTGGCGAGATGAAAATCCGCGCCCTGCGCGCCGAAGCGCAAGCCGCGTTTGGCGATCGTTTCGACATCCGGGCGTTCCATGACGTCGTGCTCGGACAGGGCGCCGTGCCGCTGGATGTGCTGGATGCGCAGGTCAAGGCGTGGATCGAGTCTGCGGAAAGATAGCGCGCGATCCGGCTTGCTCTTTTGGGGCGCGCGCGCCACATGAGCCGGGCCATGCTCCGCTTTTTCGAACGCCTTATTGATCCTTTCCCGGACACCCGTCACGGCGTGCCTCCGAAGGGCCTGCGTGCCTTTGTCTGGCACTACGTCAAAGATGCGGCGCCCTGGTTGATCGCAATGTCGGTCTTCACAGCACTGATCGCCATCGGGGAGGTCGCACTCTTTGGCTTTCTTGGCGGCATTGTCGACTTGCTCGCAACGGTCGAGCGGGAGTCTTTCTTCGACCGGGAAGGGGGGCGCCTCGTGCTGATGGCGGCGGTGCTGATGATTGGTTTGCCGCTCGCGACGCTGGCGCAGGCACTGATCGTCTACCAGGGCCTGATGGGAAATGTCCCAATGAGCGCGCGCTGGCGGATGCACCGGCAAATGCTCGGCCAGTCGATGGGCTTCTTTGGCAACGAATTCGCCGGGCGTGTCGCAACCAAGGTGATGCAAACCGCGCTGTCGGTGCGCGAGGCTGTGATGAAGATCCTCGACGTCTTCGTCTTCGTGATTGTCTATTTTCTATCGACGGTGGCCCTTGTTGCCGCGGCCGATCCGCGGCTCGCTATGCCCCTGCTGCTTTGGGTGACGGTTTATGGGGGGCTGCTCTGGTACTTCGTGCCGAGGCTTGGGAAGGTGGCCGAGACGCAGGCTGATGCGCGGTCTGTGATGACCGGCCGAATTGTCGATTCGTACACGAACATTCAAACCGTGAAACTGTTTGCCCACGCCGGGCGTGAAGAGGGCTATGCCCGCGACAGCATGAGCGGTTTTCTCGACACGGTGCACCATCAGATGCGGCTCGTGACGGGCTTCAACGTGATCGTCTATCTCAACAATTCGCTGCTGGTCTTTCTCATCGCCGGTGGCGGGATCCTGTTGTGGACTGGCAATTTTGTCGGCGCCGGCGCAGTTGCGGCGGCGGTCGGGCTCGCCTTGCGCATGAAGGCCATGTCGCAATGGATCATGTGGGAAGTGGCCGGTCTCTTCGAGAATATCGGCGTCGTCTATGACGGCATGGCGATGCTCGACAAGCCGGTGGCGGTGACTGATCGTGCGGATGCAATACCGCTCCCGCCGGCAAAGGGCGATATCCGGTTCGACGCTGTCACCTTCCATTATGGCAAGGGCACCGGGGTCATCGACAACCTGTCGCTGGCCATCGCGCCCGGCGAGAAAATCGGCCTGGTCGGGCGTTCAGGCGCAGGCAAGACGACGCTTACAAACCTGCTTCTACGGTTCTTTGACGCCGAGGGCGGGCGGATCTTGATCGACGGTGTGGACATCGCGACCGTGACGCAGGATTCACTGCGCGCGCAGATCGGCGTTGTGACGCAGGACACGTCGCTGCTGCACCGGTCGATCCGCGACAACATCGCCTATGGCAGGCCGGACGCGACCGACGCTGAGGTTGCCGAAGCGGCGCGCAAGGCGTCCGCTCTGGCCTTCATCGACGATCTCGAAGACGCCAAGGGCCGTCGCCGCTTTGATGCTCATGCCGGCGAGCGCGGGGTAAAACTTTCGGGCGGCCAACGCCAGCGGATCGCGCTCGCCCGTATCTTCCTGAAAGATGCGCCGATCCTGATTCTGGACGAAGCGACGTCGGCGCTCGACTCGGAAGTCGAGGCCGTCATCCAGGAGAACCTGTTCGGCCTCATGCAGGGTAAGACCGTTATCGCCATTGCGCACCGGCTTTCGACTATCGCTGCGATGGACCGCCTTGTCGTGCTCGACAATGGCTGCATCGTGGAGGAGGGCACGCACCAGGAGCTTGTCGAAGCCGGTGGTCTGTATGCTGAGCTCTGGTCTCGGCAGTCGGGCGGATTTCTCGTCAAGCCCGAGCCTGCCGAAATCGAAGATGTCGCGGCGGAGTAACTCCCGATGAAACTCACGATCGTCGAGACAGGCGAGGTGCCTGCCGCCATCCGGGAGCAGTTCCCGGACTATCCGGAAATGTTTCGCCGAATGATCGTGCAAGCCGAAAGTTCGATTGCGTGCGAAACGGTCGCGTTGGTCAAGGGCGAGCAGTTGCCGGATCCTTCTACGCTGGATGCTGTCCTCTACACGGGCTCGCCTGCCGGCGTTTATGATCCCGAGCCATGGATCGCTCCGCTCAAGGACTTCATCAGAAACGCAGCCGAGGCCCGCACGCCTCAAGTCGGCATCTGCTTCGGGCATCAGGTCATGGGTGAGGCGCTCGGCGGCAGGGTCGAGAAGTCGGACAAGGGGTGGGGAATCGGCCGGCACACCTACGACATCGTGCGTTGTCCGGATTGGAACGATGCGCCATGCCCGGCTTCCCTGAGTGTCGCGGTCAGCCATCAGGACCAGGTCGTGACCTGCCCGCCCGCTGCACGGGTCATTGCCCGCTCGGCGTTCACGCCTTTCGCTGGGCTGGATTATGATGGGTTTCCGGCCATCAGCTTTCAGTGCCATCCGGAGTTCGAGCCGGACTATGCGGCCGCACTCTATACAGCCAGGCGGGGACTTTCGCTCAGCTCAGCAGAAGCAGATGCGGCGGTCGCGTCCCTTGCGGGGAAGTGCGACCGCCGCCTGCTGGCGCGCTGGATTGTCAGCTTCCTACAGGCCCACCGCGTCCGCTGACGCTGGCCTTAGGCGCCGAACCTGTATCGCGCGCCGAGGCTGAACACGGTCTGCCGGTTTTCGATATTCAGCGTGCCCGGAAACAGCTGATTGTCGAGTTCGACATCTTCGGTCGCCCGGTAGGCGGCTTCGCCGAAGAGCCCGATCCGCTCGCTGATCGACCATGTCGCGCCCGCTTTCAGCTGGTAAGCAAACTTGCCCTCGCTGTCGTCAATAATGCTGACGCCAGACGGACGGTAGGTGACCGAGACATCCGAATAACCGAGGCCGGCGCCGAGATACGGACTGATGCGGCCCTCGCGGTTGAAGTCGTAGTAAAGGTTCGCGAACAGGCTGGTTGACTCGATCGAGTCGCCGTCTGGCGAAGCGACAACTGCGCCAACGGTTGCGCCAAGCTGGGTCGGCGAACCTGTGAGAACGGCTGCGTCAATGCCGTCGATCACCGTGCCGGCGACATTCACGCCGCTATGGGTGTCGACATCTGCCGTCGTGTAGGTCAATTCGATGCCGGACCGGAATCCATTGTCGTAGCGCGCGCCAAACTCCCCGGACACTGCATAACCGTTGTCGAATTCGGTTTCCCAGCCATAGGGCGTCCCGGCAGCGATGGCTGTTCCGAAGGGGATGACCGGTGCACCGTTGCCGGTGGTAAACGCGCCGGTTGTGCCTGCGTTTGAACTGTCCTTCTGTAGGACCAAGCCAACCGACCCCCCTGCATACCATTCTTGTGCGAAGGCGGGGAGCACGGCTCCGAAAGCGGCCGCGCCAAGCGCGGCGATCGCAAAGCGAATATTCATTCTGAAGTCTCCTCTGGGTTTCGCGGGACGAATTCAGACGTTCGTGTGAGGGGTATTTGTCCCGCGAGTGGACAAATAAAATAACCTATCGCAATTGCAATATATTATTTATCAATTTTTGTTCAGAATTTGGCGTTTAGGGGGGCTTTCGCCTGCGGCGCGAAATCTGCAAAAGGCTGCCAGGACATTGCGCCATGCCGGCGCGCCAAACCCGTTTCACGGAGAGAACCATGCTGCCGAAACCCCGCACCGACATTGCCCCGAATTCGCTCGAGTTCGAGATCCTGCCGTTGGTCAAGCCGACGGGCTTCCGGGAGTATGACGCGCGCTGGTGGTTCAATGGCATCGGCCATGCCAAGGCCCCAGAACTGAACCTGACAGGCGTTCAGGCGCTCGGTCTCGGAATGGCCACGCTCTTTCACGAACTCGGCGTAAAGCCGACCGTTGTCACCGGTCACGATTTCCGCTCGATCAGCCAACCGATCAAGAACGCACTCACGCTTGGCCTCATCGCGGGCGGATGCGAGGTGCTCGACGTCGGTCTCGCGCTCTCGCCAATGGTCTACTGGAGCCAGTTCGAACTTGATGCTGCCTGCTGCGCCATGGTCACGGCCAGCCACAATGAGAATGGCTGGACCGGCGTGAAGATGGGCGCCAATCGTCCGTTGACATTCGGCCCGGAAGAGATGGGGCGCCTCAAGGAGATTGTTATGGGCGGGGCCTTCGAGCCGCGGGCCGGGGGCAGTCATGTCCGCGTCGACGGAATCCGGGAGAAATACATCGCGGCAATCTCCAACGGCGTGAAACTCTCTCGCCCGATCCGGGTCATTGCCGCCTGCGGCAATGGAACCGCAGGGGCATTCGCGGGAGACTGCCTGCGCGCCATGGGCGCCGAAGTGATCGAGATGGATTGCAACCTCGACAACACGTTCCCGAAGTATAATCCCAACCCGGAAGACGAAAAGATGCTGCACGCGATGGCCGAGTCGGTGAAAACGCTCGGTGCCGACATTGCGCTTGGATTTGACGGCGACGGTGACCGCTGCGGTGTTGTCGACAATACCGGTGAGGAAATCTACGCTGATAAGATCGGTTTGATGCTGGCACGCGACCTGTCAAAGCACCACCCCAATGCAACCTTTGTCGTCGATGTCAAATCAACTGGGCTCTACAAAACCGACCCCGTGCTCAAATCAAACGGCGCGACCGTCGACTACTACAAAACGGGTCATTCCTACATCAAGCGCCGGACAAATGAACTTGGCGCGCTGGCCGGCTTTGAAAAGTCGGGCCACTTTTTCTTCCGCCCACCGATCGGCCTTGGATATGATTGCGGCCTGACAGCCGCCAAGGCGATCCTTGAAATGCTCGATCGCAATCCTGGCCGGACGATGGCTGATCTCAAGGGCGAGCTTGGAACCGCATACACGTCATTGACGATGTCGCCGCACTGCGATGACGAGCTGAAGTATGGCGTGATCAACCGCGTCGTCGCCGAGTATGAGGCCCTGAAAGGAGAAGTAATCCTTGGGCGGAAGGTTGTGGATGTCAATACCGTGAATGGCGCTCGCGTAACACTCGAGGATGGGAGCTGGGTTTTGGCACGCGCGTCATCCAACAAGCCCGAACTTGTGGTGGTGGTTGAATCAATGAGATCGCATGAGGATATGCGAGATCTCTTCCACAAGGAAGTAAAGCCCCGTTTGGCGAAGTATTCCGAGGTTGGTGACTACAACCAGGAGGCCTGACCAGCCGACGACCAAACGGTTACCAGTCCCGCGACAATCAACGCCGCGCCAACAAAAAAGCGAGGTGGAACCGCCTCGTTGAGCCAGACGCTGGCGAGCACCGGGACGATAACGAACGTCAGTGCCATGAATGAGTAGGCAAACGACAGCGGGACCGATTTTAGCACATAGATCCAAACGAGCGTCGCCAGTCCATAAATTGTCAGTGCCCCAATGAAGACAGGACTTGCAACGATTGAATGAAACGGCGGGGCAGGCTGGCTCGCAAGGCGCGCTCCGGTCAGTTTGAACATCACCTGACCCAAAGCCACCATGAAGGGTGTCAGGACCAGGAGGCCAATCAGCAGTGGCGAGATTGACCTCATGCCGCAACCTTTCCTACTGATTGGGCCGGGCAGTCCTCGTAGTAGTAGATGTCGCGTCCGATATCGCGGCAGGCATGAGTCGCCGGCACCGGATGCATCGCTCGAAGGAATGCGTGTGTATACGGAAAGAAATTCAAGTGCGGATTGAACGTGTAACGATACTCTCGTTCGCGCGGCACAACGATGATCAGACGGCGACGTGTAATGCGGCGAAGCTCGGCGATTGCGAGCCGGTAGTCAAGAATGTGTTCAATCACATGGGTGCAGATGACGGTGTCAAAAGCACCGTTCGGAAAGGGCAGGCTTTCAATCCGCGCGGCATGGTAGTCGATCCCTGGATCGGCGAGGCTGGGTGCAGTCGAAAAGTCGACGCCCGTCAGCCGTGTGAGGTCGGGCCGGGCTGTCTGGATCAGGCGAAGGAGAGCCCCAGTGCCGCAACCGATATCACACACACTTGGCCCAAGAGTATCGGCAACAATCGCACCCACACAGGCCGCAGAATTGTCCGTTTCATCCTGCACGCGGGGATGCTTGTGGTAGAGGTCTTCATACTCCGTATCGGTCAGGAACGTGGCGCGCTCTCGAAAACTTGCGAGATCGTCCACATGTGATCCCCAGGCGGCACGTGCCAGACTGCGGAAAAAACTTGAATCGCGAACGATTGGCGGCAGCAGATCTTCGATGACGAACCGGATCGCGTTGGTCGTTTCCCTGCGCATCAGCCTTCCGTCCCCGATTGGCGAAGCGTTCGGCCCGAGGCGAGCGAGCGATCGCGATCGTTCAGGCTTGCTGTTCCCGCGAGATGGTTTTCGCCACGCGCAGGCTCCATCGAGAGGTAGTAGATTCGCTTTTGTTCAGCACGCGCCCGAGAGACTGAGTCAAGTATGACGCCACAAGCCAGCGATAGCATCGCACCCACAAGCAGCGTCATGGCCAGCATGACGGTCGGAAGCCGGGCGACAAGCCCGGTGGCGAAGAAGTCTGCCAGAATTGGCAGCATCAGGATCGATGACAGGAGAAACAACACGATCGCGGCCGAACCGAAGAAGACAAACGGCCGGGTCTCCTTCAGCAAGAGTGCCATCATTCGGAGAATTCTGAGGCCATCGCGAAAGGTCGACAGCTTGCTCTGCGAGCCTTCGGCGCGACGCCCGTACTCAAGTTCGATTTCAGCGACAGGTAAGCGAAGCTGTGATGCGTGCACAGACATTTCCGTCTCAATCTCGAATCCGGGAGACATTGCCGGGAAGCTCTTGGCGTACCGGCGCGTGAAAGCGCGGTATCCAGAAAAAATATCGGTGAAGTCATTGCCGAACAGAGAGCGATAGATTTGGTTGAATAACCGGTTGCCAAAGGCATGACCCCTGCGCCCGGCATCGCCAGTAATGTTTCGGCGGGTACCGACCACCATATCGGCGCGGCTCGCCAGCAGCATGTCTACCATGGCCGGCGCGGCGGTGGGATCATATGTCCCGTCGCCATCAGCCATGAGATAAATGTCGGCTTCTATGTCGGCGAACATCTGGCGCACGACATTGCCTTTGCCCTGACGGCGGCAAGTGCGGACAGTCGCGCCCGCGAGCGTCGCCATCGCGATCGTGTCATCTGTTGAATTATTGTCGTATACATAAATTCGCGCAGCAGGCAGCGCTTTGCGAAAGCCCACGATAACGGAGGCGATTGACGCACTCTCGTTATAACACGGCAGCAAGACTGCAATCGAAAGGCGGTCTGAGCCTGTTGCCATATCCGGTCGAGCTTCCTTCTACGTTTCCCAACTGTAGACTTGCACTCGTTAAGTTTGCCTTGCCCCGTTGGCGGGGCCTTCTGATGCAACAGGCTGGTTATCCGTGGACGGCCGGTTTTCCGGGTCGGGAAGAGGGCATCCGCGGGGTGCGCTTCGCGCGAATCGGACGCCCATCATCTTCTGACAGAAGCGGAAGAAAAATTGGCCGAACGGCTGAGTACGGTGGCGCCCATGTTCGAATTTCAGAGCAGGCGAGAAGGACTGGCTTAGCCCGCCGGCCCGAACTCAGCCATCGCTGCATTATCCAATTCAGTCGCTCGGATATAGCCGGGCCGCGATTGGATACGATCCAGATAGGCCTCGACAGGTGATGTCGTCGGAATGGATCCGAATTGCGCCCCCCAACTGATTTGCGACCCCATGTAAACGTCAAGCGCGGTAAAGTTAGTACCGAGCAGGTACCCGTCAATCGGTACTGCGCCGAGCAACGCGTCCAGTGTCCGGTCGAAATTGCCATAGCCGACCATGCCAGACTGTTCCGGAGACACGTCCACACCTAGCGACCGGTTGACACTTGCCTGTTCCCACGGCCCGGATGCAAACAACATCCAGCGATAGTACTCCGCCCGTGCATCAAGGGGCGGCGCCAGGTTCGCATGGGGAAAGGCATCTGCGAGATAGAGGCATATTGCGGCACATTCGGTCACGGTCCGCCCATTATGCCGGATTGCGGGAACTTTCCGCATAGGATTGATCGCAACATAAGCGGGATCATTCATCTCCGGGCCATAACGCAGATACTTCGTCTCGTACGCCGCACCGGTCTCTTCAAGCATCCAGCGCGCAATCCGTCCGCGCGACATGGGATTGGTGAAAAAGATAAGGCTCATCGGACCCTCCGAATGTTCATGCTTTGATCTGGTCATTCGAGTGCACCGGAGTCAAGCCCTGTGGCCAACCCGATAAACGCCCCTTGACCCCCTTGCACAAAAATTGCACCCCGCAGCCAAATATCCGGGTGTGTGTTTTTTAGGGGATTTCCCATGCGTGTTGCGATCATCGGTACAGGCTATGTCGGCCTCGTGTCTGGCGCCTGTTTCGCCGATTTTGGGCACATCGTGACCTGTGTCGACAAGGACGCGTCCAAGATCGAGAAGCTGCACGCGGGCATCATGCCGATCTACGAGCCGGGCCTCGACACCCTGGTCGCCAAGAATGTTAAGGAAGAGCGCCTGTTCTTCACCGTTGATGCCGCCGAAGCTGTGAAAGATGCCGATGCAGTATTTATCGCAGTCGGCACGCCGTCACGCCGCGGCGATGGTCATGCAGACCTTTCCTATGTCTACGCCGCCGCCGAAGAGATCGGCCAGATGATGAATGGCTTTACCGTCATCGTCACCAAGTCGACCGTTCCCGTCGGCACCGGCGACGAAGTCGAGGCGATCATCCGAAAGGTCCGCCCGGACGGCGACTTCGCCGTCGTCTCGAACCCTGAATTCCTGCGCGAAGGCGCCGCCATCAAGGACTTCAAGATCCCGGACCGCGTCGTCGTCGGCACCGAAGACGAGCGCGCCAAGCAGGTCATGAAAGAACTCTACCGCCCGCTCTTCCTCAACGAGACGCCGATCCTGTTCACCTCGCGTCGCACGTCTGAGCTGATCAAGTATGCCGCCAACGCCTTCCTCGCCGTGAAGATCACCTTCATCAACGAGATGGCAGACCTTTGTGAAAAAGTCGGCGCCAACGTCCAGGAAGTCTCCCGCGGTATTGGCCTTGATGGCCGCATCGGTTCGAAATTCCTCAACGCCGGCCCCGGCTATGGCGGCTCGTGCTTCCCGAAAGACACCCTCGCCCTCACCAAGACCGCGAACGACTATGACAGCCCGGTCCGCATCGTCGACACCGTCGTCGAGGTGAACAAGGCCCGCAAGAAAGCCATGGCCGCGAAAGTCATCGCTGCGATGGGCGGAGACGTGAGGGGCAAGACGATCGGCGTGCTCGGCCTCGCGTTCAAGCAGAACACGGACGACATGCGCGATGCGCCTTCGCTCGACATCCTTCCCGCCCTAACCGCCGCCGGCGCCCGGGTCGTTGCCTACGACCCGGAAGCGATGAAGGAAGCCGGACACCTGCTCAAAGATATCGAGTTTGCCGACAGCGCCTACAAAGCCGTCGAAGGCGCCGATGCCATGGTCATCATTACCGAGTGGGACAGCTTCCGGGCGCTCGATTTCGACCGGATCAAGTCTGTGATGACATCAAACATCGTGATCGACCTAAGAAACATTTACTCGCCAGATGACATGGCGAGACACGGCTTCGCCTATACCTCGATCGGCCGCCCGACTTTCTGACACCTGGCAATCTGCTGCCTCAACCCCGCCGCAGTGTAGAAATGATAGCGCTCACAATTTTTGCCTCCAGCGGGCTTCAGTCTATTGGACCTTAGCCGTCGATTGGCTAAGGAAGCGGCAGCAGATTTCGCACCCCTCCAGACTGGACCCCAGCCCATGAAATTCTTCGTCGACACCGCTGACACGAAAGACATCGCAGATCTCGCCGCCACCGGCCTGATCGACGGGGTCACCACCAACCCGTCCTTGATCGCCAAGGCAGGCCGCCCCTTCGCCGAAGTCATTGCCGATATCTGCGCGCTCACCCCGGGGCCCGTCAGCGCCGAAGTCGTCGCCACCGATTATGATGGCATGATCAGGGAGGGCCGCAAGCTCGCCAAGATCGCCTCCAACGTCACGGTCAAGCTGCCGCTGACGCTCGACGGCCTGAAAGCCTGCAAGACGCTGACGGGCGAGGGCACGCCGGTCAACGTCACGCTCTGCTTTTCTGCCAACCAGGCCTTGCTCGCGGCAAAAGCCGGCGCGACCTTCATCTCTCCCTTTATCGGCCGCCTTGACGACATCCACCTGGATGGGATGGAACTCATCGACGAAATCCGCCAGATCTATGATAACTATCTGTTCGATACGGAAATTCTCGCCGCCTCGATCCGCAGCCCCAATCATGTCAAGCTCTGTGCCCTCGCCGGCGCCGACGTGATGACCGCGCCGCCCGCAGTGATCAAGTCCCTTGTCAACCATCCGCTTACGGACAAGGGCCTCGAGACGTTCCTCGCCGACGCGAAGAAGGCCGGGATCAAGGTCTGACACTCCGCGGCCTGCACGAAATTTCAACCCTATTGTGCCAACCTCGCGGGCTTCAGGAGGACGGCATGACGGCTTGGTTGATGGGCACCTCCCTCGAACCCGCGCGGCGCCTTGTTCGATGGGTAGCGGGTTCCGTGGTCGTGGCTGCATTCACTGCTTCCCTCTGGGCCGCCAATATTGGGATCACCCTGTTGACACTTTTCTGGACGCTTTTGCTCATGGGGCCAGCCCTCGCCTGGCCGCTCGTGGGCGGACGGTTGATCGGACTGCTTTTGGGGATCAGCGGCGCGGTGATCTTCGTGCTCATCTTGGGCTCGTTGGGCCGCGAAGGCTCCACCCTGTCTGGCCTGGTCACGGCCTTTGGCATTTCAGCGCTATTGCTGCTGGTGAGCGGTCTTCTGGCGTTCCCGCAGGCGGTCGTTTTATGGGTTCGGGGCTACGTGCGCCCCTGACACGATCCCTCAGCCTGCATTGCCCGGATGACACGTGGGCCGCAACATCTATCTAGGATGCAGCAACCTTCAGGAACATCACCATGACCCATCCCACCGGCCGCGTCCTCATCATCGCCGGTTCGGACTCCAGCGGCGGCGCCGGCATCCAGGCCGATATCAAGGCCGTGACGCTGCTCGGTGGCTATGGGATGACCGCCGTCACGGCCATCACCGTGCAGGATACCCGCGGCGTCCACGGCGTCTGGCCTGTCCCGCTCGACGCCGTCCTCGGCCAGATCAAGGTCACGCTCGCCGACATCGGCGCCGACGCCATCAAGACCGGCATGCTCGGCTCGGCCCAGCTCGTTGAAGCCGTCGCCGAAGCGCTCAGTGTTCACGCCGCGCTCGTCCCCCGCATCATCGATCCCGTGATGGTCGCGACGTCCGGAGACCGGCTGGTCGACAGCCGCGCCATAGAAGCGATCCGTTCCGAACTCGTCCCCCGCGCCCGCCTCGTCACGCCGAACGCGCCGGAGGCCGAAGTGCTAACCGGCAAAGCCGTGGTCAATCTGGATGGTCAACGCCGCGCGGCCAACCGCCTGCTCGAACTCGGCGCTCATGGCGCCCTCGTCAAGGGTGGACATATCGGTGGCCCGGTCATCCATGACGTGCTGCAGACGACGACGGGTGAATGGATCTTCGAAAGCCCGCGCATTGAGACCACCTCCACCCATGGCACCGGCTGCACGCTCGCGTCGGCGATCGCGACTTTGCTTGCGCAGGGCCGCAGCGTGCCTGAAGCGGTCGAAGCGGGCAGGGACTACCTGTTTGGGGCGATCAAGTCCGCCAAAGGCTTCGGCAGGGGACATGGGCCCGTCGATCACGGCTGGGTTCTGAAGTCGCATTAGCTGCGCTCATCAATCCGGCACAAAACATCGTTTTGCCCTATCGCAGTCTCATGGCAATCGACGGCCGATCCGGGAGTGAACGCCATGCCAGCCTATCCCTTTTATCAAGTCGATGCCTTCGCCGCCCGCGCTTTCGAGGGAAACCAGGCCTGCGTCATGCCGATGGATGCCTTCCTGCCGGATGAGACCCTGCTTGCCATCGCGGCTGAGAACAATGTCGCTGAAACCGCATATATCGTGCCCACCGGTCCGGGCGTGTGGCAACTGCGCTGGTTCACGCCCGCGATCGAAGTCCCGCTCTGCGGCCACGCAACCCTCGCCGCCGCACATGTCCTCTTCGCGCAGGGTGGCTACACTGGCGAGACCATCGCTTTCGATACGGTGAAATCCGGCCGGCTTCTCGTGAAGCGCCTGGCTGATGGCCGCCTCGAATTGGACTTCCCCTCCGCCCCGGTCCGTCCTGTTCCGGTCACGGACGACATCGCTATCGCCCTCGGCGCGCGCCCCGTCGAGGCCTGGGGCGGCATGTTCTACGCCGCGCGCTTCGAAACGCCGGAGGATGTGCAGGCCCTGAATCCGGACCAGCGCGCGCTGAAAACCCTTGGCGCTGAAGGCGGCGGCTGGGACCGTGGCAATTTCGGCTGCTTCGCGCTCGGCGGCGAAAGCGGCGCAGACGCGACCTCCCGCTTTTTTGCTCCCGGTTCCGGCATCGACGAAGATCCGGCGACAGGCAGTTGGCACACGATGCTCGCGCGCATCCTCGCGGAGAGTTTCGGTAAGCCTGTCGCACGTTGCCGCCAGGCCTTTCCGGGGCGCGGCGCTTGGATCGGCGTGGCGCTGGACGCCGACCGCTGCAAGCTGACGGGCCCTGCGGTGACCGTGATCGAGGGCCAGTTCCGGCTTTAGGCGGGAACTTCGGTGCCCGCCCAATCAAAGCATTTCCCCGAATCCGCCGGGGTCAAGCCATCGACCACGCCGAGCAAAAGCCCAGCGGCTTGCTGCGGCGTGAATAGCTTGTCTCCCGGCACCCCACCCTGAAACGCCTTAGAAAGCTCAGTATCGACCGTACCCGGATGAAGGCCCACGCAGATACTCCCAGGCGCTCGCCGTGCTTGCTCTATGGCGAAGTTGCGGATCAGCATGTTCAGTGCCGCCTTGGAAGCGCGGTAGGCGTGCCAGCCTCCAAGACGGTTGTCGGAGATGGAACCGACCCGCGCCGATAGCGCCGCAAAAACACTGCGCTCCGTTTTCGGCATCAGCGGCAGTATGTGCTTGGCGATCAGGGCGGGGGCAAACGTATTTGCTGTGAACACGCGTTCGAGGGCATTTAAGTTCAGACTACGGTAGGTCTTCTCAGGCTGCAGTTCCTGCCCATCAGATAGCAACCCGATCGCGACGAGGCAAAGCGTTACGGACCCCGCGCTGGCAATTTCGGTTGCCAGCGCGGCAAGTTGCGTCTCGTCAGTGAAGTCCGTCTGATGGCTGATGGCTCCCGAATGTTCGACGCCAGAGCGTGAGATCGCGAAGACGCGCGCATAATTGCCCGCAGCTTGGACTTGGTCAACGAGGGCGCTGCCAATCCCGCCTGAACTTCCAAATACGATTGCGCTGCTCATCTTCACAGACATAGGTCTGCGGCAAATTCCGTCAAAGCTCTCATCTGCCCTCGGCGCTCTTCGGCCGGCCTGAGAATCTATAGAAACTCTGATTACGACCTGCCTGATGAACCTCATTGCGGTTGCGAAGGATTGCGGTTGCGAAGGCGACAAAAGCGAGATCATCCGCCTCAAGAGTCTTGGCAAAGCACTCTGCCACCGGATGTTGCCGGCAGATATATGTTGATAAAACATTACCGTTGGGTAGTGTATTGGATGGGAGCGGTGGGGCGGCATCCCGGCGGGTGTGGTTTTGAGGATATTTTTTTCTTATTGTCACCGGGACGGACAGGATGCGCGCGCACTTGCACGCGCGCTCAAGGAAAAATTTCCTCAAACCTGGATCGATGAGGAGCATCTCGATCCGGGCGATGAACTCGACCTGAAGATTGCCGCTGCAATTGCCCAATGCGATGCGGCGGTCGTCTGTTTCGGCCCGAATGATTTTGGAGGCTATCAGAGCGAAGTCGAATTGGCAGCGTTGCGCGCGGCGCGATCCCGCGGCGTGCGCATCGTACCGATACTCTTGCCAGGTTGTACGCAGGCCCAACGTGCCGTCTTGAAACAGCCGGAATTTGCCGGTTTGATTTGGGTCGAGTTCCCCGAAACAGTTCAGGATCCTTTGCTGCTCGCGCGGCTGATGAATGGCCTCGAAGGGCGTTTGCGTGACGTGCAACCCGCGGAAATCGCCGAAGACCGGGCGATTTTCCCCGAGATCGTCGAGAGACTCAAAAAGAGTATCCAAGATTCGGGTGCAATTGCGATCGTGGGCGCGAATTGGGGAGCAGAAGCCGCCGACCAACTGAATCGAGACGCGCTGCAATTTGACTTTCAATTGAGCGGATCGCCGGCGTCCGGCCCGGTAACGCCAACTGAGCTTGCTGCTCTCCTTCACGACGTTGTCGAAGACGACCTTGAAAGCCATCTGAGACGCCAAATCCGGTATTGGAACTGGCAGCCCCTGCCGGCACACTTGGCTTTGGCGCGCGCCTCGAAGGCAATCTTGCGAACTTTCGAAGCCGAGCCCGGAGACCGGTCGCGCCGGAGCGTAACGATCGTTACGACGGCGATGGATTTGCGCGTTGAAAGAGCGCTGATCGCTGCGCGGGTTCCGTTCCATAGATTCGCTTTGGCTCATACCGGGAAGCTGAAACACACACGCATCGACGGATATGGCCGAGCCGATGATTCAGGTAGCCCCTTAACTGAGTTCCGGGCCAAGGGCTTTGATCCGATAATCCGGCGCCGACCGGAAGACATAACGGCCGTCGCCCGCCGCGATTTTTCCGAACTGACGGGCGCCATAGGGTCGTCTCCGGTCGTGATCAGGCAGGATGACTGGTGGGACTATGTCCAGGACGAAACCGCCTTGTACGACCTGACGACAGAAATCTACGATGAACCCGGTGGGATGTCTGGTGCTCACGTTTTAGTGGTGAAACTTCAGGGTACGGTGGAATTCAAGGAAACCTGGAGGGCCAGCTACGACGACCTTCTTTCCTGGCCGCCAATGCCGGAGTGGCTGCTCAATAGAGTTCGCGGCGCGCTGGGGGTCAGTACGCTCCTGTTGATGGGTTTCCGGCTGATCGATCCGTCTTTCCAACACATGTACGCGAACCTGTTTGACGGAAAACAAACCGCCGGACGGCGCCAACGTGGGTGGCTGATCAGTCCTGTTGATGCGGTCAACTCGGGCTTTTTTGACAGCTTTGATGCCTGTTACCGGTCGCAGGTTGATGCGGCTGCGTCCCGTTACAAAATGAAGCTTATTCGTGATTTCACGGCTTTCCAGCTACTGGATCAACTCGCGGACGCGATTTCAGGCCAGCGCCGGCCCCCGAACTCGCCTGCCCGCGCCGCGCCAGACGTCGCGCCAGTTGAGGCGCCCGCCATCAAACCGGATGTGCCGGTGAATGACGCAACCGCTCCGGACCCGGCACCATTCGAGGAGCCTGCCGATACCCGCAAAAAACGATTCTGGATTGCCTGACAATGGTTCAGCCCGGCTCGACGGATCAAGTCCCGCGCCCCTTCCTTGGGCCGAACAGTTTCGCGATCAAGGATCGAGACCGGTTGTACGGACGAAACACCGAAGCCGAGCGCATGCGGGATCAGATCGAAGCCTCTTCGATTTCCCTGCTGCACGCGAGATCGGGAGCCGGTAAAACCTCCTTCCTGAATGCCCGGGTGATCAGCGATCTGGAGCGGGCGGGCTGGAGTGCTGCGCGCGCGCGCCCTGAAAATTCACTGTCTGACGAGATTAGGCGATCTGTGCTGATCCGATTGGCACCAGATCCGGATGCCGAAGTCAGCGCGATCGACACTTTGCTCGCGGAGTTTAGCGCACCTTGGGCCAAAGATTACAAGCTCTCACCGGCCTCGTCATTGGTCGATGCCAAGCAAGCCGTAACGCATGAGCGTGAACTTGTTCGTCTAGGGAAATCGCCTCATGGCGCGCGCGCGATTGACAGGCTGCTAACCTCCGAGCTCGGCGGCCGTCGCGCAGAGGAGGGCACCCTGAGCGTGTTCCAGCGCTTCCTTGATGCTTATCGGGGCGCCGGTATGCTTGTAGATCATATCTGGATGCACGCCAACCGGAGCGGGCACGAGATGTTGCCCCTTGGTCCGCTATGCGGTCACGACAAGCTGATGACGCGAAATCAGCTGGTGGATCCGCTGAGCGACGCAACGCTGGCCGCGATGCGTGACTTCTTCGATAGCGCCGCCTACCGGAATAGTCTCTCAAGATTCCACGAAACACACCGCTCGCACCCGACCCTTCTGGGATTCTTTCAGGCGCTGGAGCGTGATGCGCTTCAATACATTGAAGGTTGGAAGTTTTTCCTTCTGCTCGACCAGTTTGAGGAAATGTACACACGCAAGGAGCCGGCAGCCGGGCGCGCTCAGTTCCTTGCCGAGCTTGAAGAACTGCTCGCCAGCGATCTTCACGTCAATGCCTTGCTTTCGATGCGTGATGAACACATCGCCGAGCTGGACGATCTTGGTCAACTCGGCGTTCATCTCACGAAGTTTCGTCTGCATCCCATCAACAAGCAGGATCTTAGCGACATCATTCGGGAGCCTGCTCGCCAGTTCGGCGGGATCGTCGAAGACGACGCCTACGAAATCCTACTCCGGGAGTTCACCGAGCGCGGTGAGCGGGTCGAGTTGACTGAAGTTCAATTGGCCATGGATTACCTCTGGACGCACCCGCATCAGGGCGACGCAGTTGGCCGCATTACGGGCGAGCAGATTGCCGAAGCTGGCGGCGTGGATGCAATTCTCGACGGTTATCTCGACCGCGTGCTCGATACATTTGTCGATCCCTTCGATCTATTCGAAGCCTTGTCGATGCTCGACCCGTTGGTGACCCGGAATGGGCGGCGAAACATCGTACTGGTAGATGAACTGCTCGATGCGCCTGGCGGCGGCCGGAAGTTGCGGGAACGCATCTTGAACACGCTCGTCAGTGCCGATCTGCTCAGCAAGGGCCGGCGTGATTCCGGCGCAAATGAATATGTTGAGATCACGCACGAGTTCCTGATCGGTCCGGCGCTACGCGCCATCAGCCTCCGCCTGAGACGTAATCTGAAGCTGAATAGCCTGAGCCAAGGGCTCCACCGCCTTTCGGCGTTGTCGGTTTTCGATTTTAGAGGCGCCGACATACCGCCGCTTTCGAGCGAGGCGTTCGATGCGCTTAACGATAATAGCAACCGGATCGCTCTGCTCGGGGGTGGTGCGTCCATCGACTCGAGCGAACATGTTGACCCTTCGGGTGTTTCGAGGGCCGCGGAGATCATGTTTCGCAGCGCCGTGCTGCTCGGCAAAAAGCATGAAGCATGGACGCATTGGGCCGACCAGATCGAAAGCCGGCCAGCGGATATTCTGACTGACATTCAAGAAAATCTCAAAATGCGAAAGAGTTTCATCCCGGGCGATCTCGAGCGATTGCGCGATTTTCTGGACGCGCAGCCGACAGAACTCGACTCAGAGGCGCGCGAATTTCTACTTCGAAACACAATCGAATCGTCGCGCTTGGCGCCGGAACTCATTATTGCCCTTACACGGAGAATGATCGATGACCTTCCGTCCGCTTGACATTCTCATGGGTTACTCGAATTCGGGCAACCCCGAGGTTCGCGCAAACGCTGCTGCGGCGTTGGGCGCGATGGACAATCCGCGTGCACGCCAACGCGTCATGGACCTTTTGGGAGATGCCGATGAGCGGGTGCGCGATAGTGCATTCCACGCGTTCAGCCAATTTGCCGATGGACAGAGCTTTTTCGAGCGGCTCTCCGCCTCGCGCCGGATCAGGCGCCAATCGGTCGGCCTGCTCGCGCGCCGTAGTCCAGGCCCGTCTCTCGCAGGGGCCATGTCGGCCAGCATCCTTGGACTGATTGCCTACCTCGTCCTGACGCTGCTGGTCGACAGGGAGGTGGAAGGTTTTGTTGCAACTGCGCTCGGTTTCGCGATGATTTCCGTGCTCGTAGCGTGCCTGTGCGCCGTTGTTGGTGCGGTCTCGGCGAGGCCCATTGCGCACTACAAAGACACGTTGACGGGGCTGCTCGTCGAACTGTCTTCGACAAGCGTCATCTCCGCGATCGTCGCAATATTGGGCTCGGCCTTGTTCGTGATTTCAGCGTCGGATACGGGCGCCAGCCAGACCGAAGAGTCGGGATCAGGCTGGCATTTTCTCATTTTGTCCGACGGAGTTATTGCCGTTGCGTTGGCGGGGCGGCTTGGCGCCGGGCTGGCTGCGCGGGCGATGCCGCTTGCGAGTTTTCGGGGCCTTCTCGCCGGTCTCGCTGCCTTTGCTGCAGCGTGGTTTGTGTTCTCGATGTTTTTATTGGGCTGGGCGCGCACATCAGGGGACGCCGACCTCGTTACCAACCAGATGCTCGGACGCTTCGTGCTAGCCGGTCTTGTCGCCGTCGGCGCCTACGCCGCGACGTTGGGTCATGTCGAGTCAGCCGGCCTTCGGCAGCGGCTGCCTGCCAGGCGCCCGATCATCAGTGCAGCGGCGGCGACAGCCCTCTCGATCCCAGGCTTGTTTGGGCTCACGAGTCTCGGGCTAAACCTCGGAAACGAAGCAACGGTGATCGCGGTTTCGGATTTGACCACCGAAATTGCGTTTTCGGCGCCGCAACAGGTCAAGTTTGATCTTCCGCTCAGTGCCGACATCCTTGTCGAGATTCCGCCCAGTGCTGCTTCGAGCGCTGATCCAGTCCTTCCTCTTCGCGAGGACTATGGCGCGCCACCGGCGTCGCGCTCAAGGCTGCGTGAGTTGTTGGAGGGGGAAATTGGGCCGGGCTCTGCGTTTTCATGGTCCGATACCGAGCAGGGCATAGACTTCTGGAGTGCCGAGGACGATCGCTATGATGATGATAAACCGCTCTCGTTGGAAGCGCGGCGGATCGTCAATTACTGGCTGCGCTTGCCCGACTCTGCCTACGATGACGATGACGAAGAAATCGATGACGCGATTGCGGACTCACCGCTCCGCGAGTGGGCCAACCGCCCTGCGAAAATGGCAGAAATTGCATCATCCCTTCGCCTTGAAATTCTGGGAGAAGGCTTCTCCGAGACCTGGCAAGACAGTTGGGGCACGGAAGGGCGTCTGTCGCGAGGCGAAGCCACGGCCTGCATTTTTCCGGGCCAGTCATCGATGGTGTGTGAGGATTCGCTTAACTTCGAATCCTTTTTCGAATTGCTGGGGTACAGGGCCCTCCAGAGTTGGCCGCTGATTGGCTCGAAACCGGTAAAGGGAACATTGCGGCTCACGGTCCTGACTGATCGTGACGCAATGGCGTTTGACGCGGCTCAACGCGCCAGGCAAGAGCTGCTCGACCTGTCGATCGATGAGCAACCGGAAGCCGGAAAACATCTCGTGATCGCCTTGCGGGACGGCTCCTGGCAAGAGAAGACTTTTTTTCCCGGAGAGGTGCTCCATTGGTTCCAGCCGGAAGACGGACAAGCGACAAGCGAGCAGTCATCCGAAGAGCCCGTCACCGATTGGATATTCTGGCAACGTCGCTCAGCGAGCGCATCCTCGACCAAGCTCAAACCGGGTGAAGATGTCGCGATCATACCGATCACAGACAAGACCGATCGCATTGCGATCATCAGCCAAGCACTTGCTCTCTCCAGCGCTTTCGAGGCTTCCGCGATCGATGCGCTGGGCGAAGAAGCTCGACGCGAGTTGATCAGGGCGGCTGATGGCGGCGACCGGCCGAGCAAAACCGAATACGTAATGATCCTGTCGGCCTCCAATGCGGACGCTTCGGGTGTGATCTATTGTCCCCAGAACGGATTGAGCGTGGTTGTCCTCGGGGGGCCAGGTTTCGTGGATGAGTTGACGCCGGAGTTCGAAGACGCGACCTACTTGAGCCTCGGTCAAACCTGGAACGAGGCTTGGCCCGCAGTCTACAAGACGATAAAAGGCGAAGCCCCACAATTGGCCCCGAAACATGATCAGTGCGGCGCCCGGGACTTGCCTGGACAGTCGCCTGAACTGTCGAAATACCTCGGAACAACTTTGCCAGACAGTTTTGATGTTGACGACGCGCGCAATGCGCTGGCTGGAAAAACGGATGCGGTCGACCGCACGATGGTCTGGAGCAGCACCAAGCAGGGACGTGAGTTCTGGAGTGAGCAGAACGCGCAGGTGAACGCAGGAAACCCGCTCTCACCGGAGGCGCGTGATGCATTGCTTTACTGGATCAGCCTCGCGCCTAACGCCGCGAAGAAATGATTTTAAGGCATAAGGCGAATGGTGCCGCTTAGGTGACTTGAACACCTGACCCCCGCATTACGAAGCGCCGTTAGGTAGAATTTGATGGTCCTTGCGCATGCATGCGGACCATTGAAATTTGCAATTAAAACATAGATTTGCTATGCTTTTTGCGTTGTTGATGTTTGCTACCATTTGTTGCAGAATGTGGCATGCGTGCGGACATGGTGCGGGCACAAAAAGCCCCGAGCGGACGAATTTTTTGGCTGGAGGCGAAGGCGAATGTCGGGGATCAAACGCAAGCTTACGCAGAAGTATGTCGACTCAGTTTTGCCGGAACGCAAGCGTTTCATTGTCTGGGACACGGAGATCTCGGCGTTCGGCCTGCGCGTGCTTCCGACCGGCGCGAAGGCCTACATCATCCGCTACCGCATCGGTCAGGGCCGCCTCGCGCGCGAGCGGATGATCACGCTGGGCAAGGTGGGAAGTCTGCGCTGCGAGGCCGCGCGTCAGAAGGCGAAGGACTTTCGGTCCGAGGCCCGGATCGGTCTTGACCCGGAAGCGGAACGCCGGCGCGACGAGCTCGGCATCCTGAAAGTCTCTGCACTGATTGAAATGTGGGGCAAGGAAGCGGCACCGTACAACCGGCGCACAGGGGCGCCGCGAAAGTCGAAGCGCTACAACGATGACATCCGGCTGCTGAGGGTTCACGTCAATCCCATCCTTGGCAAGCTGCCGATCACCAGCGTGAAGAAGCATGAGATCATCCGGCTGCGCGACGCTATCGCAACCGGCGTCACCGCGATGAAGGTGAAGACGAAATCGCGCGGCATCCAGGAAGTGAAGGGCGGCATCGGAACCGCGCGCAGGACGATCGCAATGCTGAAGAGCGTGTTTGCCTACGCAATCGATCTTGAGCTCATCGAGAAGAATCCCTGCCACGGCGTTCGTATCCCGCCGGCAGTCCAGCGCGAGCGCTACCTCACCCAGGCCGAAGCCCAGCGCCTCGGCGATGCGTTGTCGGCGTTCGAGACACGCGGCGACCCGCAAGGCGCCATACGGGTGATCCGGCTCCTGTCGCTCACAGGCGCACGCCGGGGTGAGATCCTGGAACTGAAATGGTCGGAGATCGATTTCGAGCGCGGCTTTCTCCGGCTCGATGCGACAAAGTCCGGCAAGTCGATCCGGCCGATCTCAGGGGCCGCCCAGAAACTGCTTGCCGAGGCGCCGCGCGCGCATCCTGTCTGGGTCTTCCCGAATGCAAAGGGCACGGGACCCTACGAGGGCCTGCCGAAAATCTGGCGCGAGGTGCGTGCAGCCGCCAGGCTGGATGATTTCCGGATGCATGACCTGCGGCACAGCTTTGCGAGCTTCGGCGCCGCCAATGGTCTGTCGTTGCCAATCATCGGCGCGCTGCTCGGCCACAAGAATACCTCTACCACGCAGCGCTATGCCCACCTCACAGACATCGCTGCCCGTCAGGCCGCGAACGATGTGTCGGACATGGTCGCGGCTGCCCTGGGTGTGCGGACAGGGTAGTGGGTGGTACGGGGTCTAGAGGCAGGGGAGGCGCCCGATGGGCAGATTTCCGGCATTGTGTAGAAAATGCACCAGCTGTGGGCCCGGTGCCCGGCAAGGATTGGCGGGCCCGAGGCCCGTTTCAGGTTGACGGTTAGTTGACGGTTAGGAAATGCGTGCATATGTCAGAGCCAACAACACCCCTCAGGCCTAGAGCGCGAGCTTGCCCAATACCGAGGGGTTACTTCTTTGAGGCCTTCTCAAATCCGTCGAGGACGCCTCTTTGATTTGGGCGAAAGCTGCTGACTTCCGTTGATGAGCAGATCTCCCTTTTGAAAGGGGGAGGAGGCGCCGACACGCGCCTTTCCGGCGCGTTTTTCGACCCGAATGGCTTTTTTGGATGGACATTCGACATTTCTGGAGGATTTTCGACAGTTGCGCCAGCTTCAGACCTCTGCTGCGCGCCTCCATGATTAATGGGTGTCGCGGTTGCGTCGCTTGGGGAGGGGTGGGAGGTCAATGCGTTCGTTCGCATGCAAACCCCCTGATGCGCGCAATTGCGGTGTCATGGAGCAAAATCACCATGTTTGGTGATGAGTGTTTCCCCTCAAAGTCGAGGGCAGATTGCGCCAAAAGCGCCTACGCCTCCCAGCATAACCTTTTCGTGATTGCCATTTCTCTGGGGAACTTAATCCCCATTTCACCGTTTCGAATAAATCGTTTATTGCGAATATTTCGGATATACGGTAATTGACAAGACTGGGAACATGAGGAGAACATGATGACCGTGCCAGGGAGAACTTACGAGATAGGTTCACATCTTCCAACGGAAGAGATGAGCGCTTCCGCGCGCCTGCTTGGCAAAGTGATTCGTTCGCAAATGAACGAAGACAACGTTGTGCGAGTAAAATTCCAAAACGGTTCCGAACAAGTTTTGGAAATTGATGCCAAGCTAGCCAAACTTTTGGTTGAGGTGATGGAGCTTCTTGAAGAAGGAGAGGGGGTAACCTTTGTCCCTATTTCCAAACGACTAACGACCCAACAGGCTGCCGACATTTTGAATGTCTCGCGCCCCTATTTGGTAAAAGTCTTGGATCGAGGCGACTTGCCCTTCCATAAGATTGGCAGGCATCGCAGAATTTTGGCTCGCGATCTCTTTGAGTACAAGCGTCTGCGTGAGTCGAAACGATCGGCAACGCTGAAAACGCTGATCGAAAGCGATGGAGATCTGTACTAGATGTTTGCCAATCGCTTTACCGCCGTCATTGACGCCTGCGTTTTGGCTGATGCGGCAAAGCGGGATTTGATATTGTCACTGGCGGAGGCGGGACTTTTCCGCCCCCGCTGGTCTGACAAGATACTTTCAGAAACGGAATCTGCTCTCAGGGTAATTCTGAAGGATCGGCCGGATTTTTCTGAACGAGCGTCAAGATCGGTGAGCAGTAT
>JBGSVY010000024.1:0-4681 GCA_041752715.1 Hyphomonas sp. | reverse complement strand
AACGGCGTCAATATCAAGCCGCAAGGCTCGCCCAAACCGCCGCATCCCGTAGACCCCACTCGCATCAGCATCTTGCAACCAAGGATCCAGTTTGGAGGAATCGCCGCCGCGAAGAATACCACGAAAGCGCATGGCTAACCGGGGTCGAGTGCCGGAGAGGGCAGGATCGTATCACAAGGCGCTTTTCCGGTAGCGTTTCATGATTTCGAGCACTGTATTCTTGTTGATGGCGAGATCTCGGGCGATCCAGCGGTAAGATCGTCCTTCCGCGACGGCTGCGACGACTTTTTCGGCGACCTTGTCGGCCGTGGGGCGCTGGCCTGGCTGACGTCCGAGCTTCTTTCCCCGCGCACGGGCGGCGGCAAGGCCCGACTTTACCCTCTCGCTTAACAGATCGCGCTCGAATTGGGCGATGCCAGCGAGGAGCGTCGCCATCATACGACCGTGCGGAGTGTCGAGTTCGAAGGTCATGCCGCTCATGGCGATGACGGATACTTTCCAGCCTGCCAGCCTATGCAGTGTGTCGAGCAGATCTTGGGTGGATCGGCCCCAACGCGAAAGCTCGGTCACCAGCACGGCGTCGATTTTCCGGGCCTGAGCGAGATCAATGATGTGGTTTCGTGCGGCCCGGCTTGCGACCGTGCCCGACGCGGTTTCCTTGAAGATGCCGACCACCTCGTATCCGCCGCGCTCGGCGAAGGCTGTCAGGTCATCCAGCTGACGTTCGCAGGATTGGTCGGATGTGGAGACCCGGGCATAGAGGGCGGCGCGCTGTCCCAATTGAACCCCCTCACGATTTGCGGTTGCAAGCCACTGATTTTGCTGGTGCGGAGTCTGTACTGAACAGAGTATAGATCAAAAGGGACACGCTCAATGCCCAGACGCCAGGTTCTTACCGATCGCCAACGTTCTTCCTTGCTTGACCTGCCGACAGATGACGCGGCCCTTCTGCATAACTACACGCTCGCTGACGAAGACCTTGAGCAGATCCGCCGTCGGCGACAGTCGCACAATCGCCTGGGCTTTGCCCTGCAGCTTTGCGCCTTTCGGTATCCTGGACGGCTGCTGTCACCGGGCGAAGTAATCCCGATCGAAGTCGCCAAGTTCATCGCCGCACAACTTGGCGAGAGAGCCGACGACCTATGTTGCTATGCTGAGACAGACGTCACGCGCCGAAGGCACCTCGTCGATTTGCGCGACATCTACGGTTACAAGATGTTCACCGGGCGGGGTGCCCGGGACCTGAAAGCCTGGCTTGAGGCTGCCGCCGAAACCGCCCGATCGAACGAGGATCTGGCGCGGCGCTTTATCAAGCAGTGCCGAGCGACCCAGACCATCCTGCCCGGAATCACGGTCATCGAGCGGCTTTGCGCAGATACACTTGTCGGTGCTGAACGGCGGGTCGACGCCCGGATTGCCGATCGGCTGAACGATGACATGCGAACGCGGCTCGATGCCCTGCTGACCGAAGATGCGGGCGGCTCGGTCACGCGGTTTGTCTGGCTGCGTCAGTTCGAGGTCGGACGTAACTCGGCCGACATGAACCGCCTGCTGGACCGACTGGAATACCTGCAGACTTTGGAACTGGAGCGGAGCATTCTTGCGGATGTGCCACCGCACCGCGTTGCCCGCCTGCGCAGGCAAGGAGAACGCTACTTCGCGGGGGATCTGAGGGATATCTCGGGTGATCGCCGCCTCGCCATCCTTGCGGTTTGCGCGCTGGAATGGCGCAGTGCCATTGCCGATACCGTGGTCGAGACCCATGATCGGATCGTCGGCAAGACTTGGCGCGAGGCGAAATCGCGATGTGATGCCCGGATGGACGATGCCAAATCGGCGCTGAAGGACACCCTGCAATCCTTCAAGACATTGGGCGCGGCGCTTCTGGAAGCGCATGAGGACCGGGCCTCCCTCGAAGAGGCCGTCAGCAATGTTGGCGGCTGGCTATCGCTCAAGGGGCTTGTCGCCACGGCCGCCCAACTCACAGACACCCTCGCCGCCGATCCGCTGTCGCATGTCGGTCACGGATATCATCGCTTCCGGCGTTATGCGCCCCGAATGCTGCGGGCACTCGACATTTGCGCCGCGCCCGTGGCGGAACCGTTGCTGGCGGCAAGCGCGATCATCGCAGGCACGGAGACGACTGACGTCCGACCGCTGACCTTTCTGCGCCGCACCTCAAAGTGGCATCGCCACCTGAATGGTGACGATGAGCACCGAATATGGGAGGTCGCGGTCCTGTTCCATCTGCGCGAAGCCTTCCGTTCCGGTGACATCTGGCTGGCGCATTCACGCAGATTTGGCGATCTGAAGGAAGCGCTGGTCCCGGTCGAGGTCGCCCGCGACACGCCGAGGTTGGCCATGCCTTTCGAACCTGAGGCCTGGTTGGCGGATCGTAAGCTGCGCATGTCCGATGCCATATACCGCTTGGCGCGCGCGGCAAAGGACGGGGCGATCCCCGGTGGCTCCATCGAGGACGGCACCTTGCAAATCGCCCGACTGACCGCGGCGGTTCCCGAGGAAGCCGACGCGCTGGTGCTCGATCTCTATGGCCGCCTGCCGGAAGTCAGGGTCACGGATCTTCTGCTCGAGGTGGACGACGATGTTGGCTTCACCGAGGCCTTTACCCATCTGCGCACCGGCGCGCCGTGCAAGGACCGGATCGGCCTGCTGAATGTCCTGCTCGCCGAGGGGCTGAATCTCGGCCTCAGCAAGATGGCCGGGGCCACGAACACGCACGACTTCTTCCAGCTCTCCCGACTGTCACGATGGCATGTCGAAAGCGAGGCGATGACGCGCGCCCTGGCCATGGTGATCGAAGGGCAGTCGGCGCTGCCGATGGCGCGCTTCTGGGGCGCCGGGCAGACCGCGTCGAGCGACGGGCAGTTCTTCCCGACGACACGCCAGGGCGAGGCGATGAACCTGATCAACGCCAAATATGGCCATGAGCCTGGGCTGAAGGCCTACACCCATATCTCCGATCAGTTCGGGCCATTCGCCACACAGACCATTCCCGCCACCGTGAACGAAGCGCCCTATATCCTTGACGGCCTGCTGATGACCGGTGCGGGCCAGAAGATCCGCGAGCAATATGCCGATACCGGCGGCTTCACCGATCATGTCTTCGCTGTCACCGCCCTGCTGGGATTCCAGTTCATCCCCCGCATCCGCGACCTTCCATCCAAGCGCCTCTACCTCTTCGATCCGGCATCCTGCCCGAAGGAACTGAAAGGGCTGATCGGCGGAAAGATCAGGCAATCCCTCATCGCCGCGAACTGGCCGGATATCCTGCGCAGCGTGGCGACCATGGCGTCAGGGGCCATGCCACCGAGCCAGCTCCTGCGAAAGTTCGCATCCTACCCAAGGCAGCATGAGTTGGCGGTCACCTTGCGGGAAATCGGACGGGTCGAACGGACGCTCTTCATCATCGACTGGCTGCTCGATGCCGACAAGCAGCGACGCGCCCAGATCGGCCTGAACAAAGGCGAGGCCCATCATGCCCTGAAGAACGCCCTCCGCATCGGCCGCCAGGGTGAAATCCGTGATCGCACCTCCGAAGGCCAGCACTTCCGCATGGCCGGCCTGAACCTGCTCGCCGCGATCGTCATTTACTGGAACACAAAGCATCTCGGACAGGCCGTCGCCAATCGCCGCCGCGAAGGCATGGACTGCTCAGCCAACCTTCTGGCGCACATCTCGCCCCTCGGTTGGGCCCATATCCTGCTCACCGGGGAATACCGATGGCCAAAACGCCGCTGAAGATCTTATGATACGATCCTGCCCTCTCCGGCAGCAGACCCCAAATTTGTCAATTCGCGCCTGTCAATTGATGCTTCCGAAAGGTAACCCGTTCCCGAAAGCAGCCATTGGAATAGGTGCAGGGGCGGCTAACTTAGTGCGCACATTCCCAATTCATCCGACGTGCGGCGAATGGCGGGAATAGCTAGTTTCCATCATGTGTAACGTCGATGAGTCTGGCTCGCGTCGATCACGTTGCTAAATCTTTTAGCGACGCTCACTCCACGGCGGTTAAGAACCGCCCATAGTCCTCGCTCACCTCCCTTGCCTCGACGAACGTCCGTGCGCGCTCTTCATCGACGCAACGGAAATAGTCCTGAACATCAGCGATATAGGCTTCGAAATCCTCCCGGATCAGGTCAGCGTAGGTCCGCATGTCGTCTTGGGACTGGGGTAGGAACGGTCGCTCGGGCGGGGCGCAGCCATGCGCCGGACCAGCCGCTGCGAAAGCAATGATCAACAGCAGAAAGGGAATGTTGCGCGCACAAGTCATGTGCAGGGCAAAACTCCTTTGCCGCCTTTAAGATCACCATGTTGTCGGCTATCATTGTTATTGGAGCAAGGCGATCTTCGTCAAGTCGTTATTATTGTCTTGCTATCATTCATGTTGTTTTGTATCGACCGCGTGGAAACGATCCCGCGGGTCCGATGCTCTGAGGAAGAGGAGGCCGCGGGAGCAGACATGATAGAAGAAGCCCCGAATGTGGTTACGGAAGACGGAATGCGCGGCTTGCTCACTGAGGGCTACCTCATCGAGGTGGTCTGCAAAGAGGGAGCAGAGAAGCGCCATAACAGCTGGTACGGCTCGTGGGTCATCCGCGCCGTCTCGGCTGATGGGCGTGACGACAAAATGCTCGTCACCAGCCGAAGCGTCCTCAAGTTG
>JBGSVY010000023.1:0-6405 GCA_041752715.1 Hyphomonas sp. | reverse complement strand
CCGCTGCTGGTCGCGATCGGACTGTGCGCGGCGGCCGGGCAGATCGCGATGAGCCGCGCGTTCCACGCCGGCGACGCGACCGCGGCGATGCCGTATGATTTCGTGCGTTTCGGGCTGGTGACACTGATCGGCATCACCATGTTCGACGAACGGTTCGACATGTTCACGATTGCAGGCGGCGCCATGGTGATCGGCTCGACGATCTACCTCGCCTATCGCGAGGCGGTTGCCCACCGCAAGCTGCGGCTGGCGAGCCAGCCGACGCTCGAATAGGGTATCCGCCGGTTGCCGTAAACGTCAACCGCGCATAAGGTCCGCCGCGAATCAGTCCTGGTTTGCAACGGCCTTCGCCATGAAGGCGTTTTGGGGAGAATGACATGAAACTCAGTGGTTGTTCGGCGGTCGTCACCGGCGGCGCGTCGGGTCTGGGCGAAGCGACCGCGCGCGCGCTCGCGGCCGAAGGCGTCAAGGTCGCGATCTTCGACATGAACGCCGAAAAGGGCGAAAAGGTCGCGGGCGAGATCGGCGGCGTGTTCTGCAACGTCAACGTCACCGACGAAGCCTCGGTCGATGCCGGTTTTGCCAAGGCCCGCGCCGCCATCGGCCAGGAACGCATCCTGATCAACTGCGCGGGCACCGGCAACGCGGTCAAGACCGCCGGCCGCAACAAGGCCGACGGATCGATCAAGCATTTCCCGTTGGATGCATTCAACCTGATCATCCAGATCAACCTGGTCGGCACCTTCCGCTGCATCGCCAAATCGGCGGCGGGGATGCTGACGCTCGATCCGATGGAAGACGGCGAGCGCGGTGCGATCGTCAATACCGCGAGCGTCGCCGCCGAAGACGGCCAGATCGGCCAGGCGGCGTATTCGGCGTCGAAGGGCGGCGTTGTCGGCATGACGCTGCCGATTGCGCGCGACCTGTCGAGCGAAGGCATCCGCGTCAACACCATCCTGCCGGGCATCTTCAACACCCCGCTGCTCCAGGCCGCGCCGCAAAACGTCAAGGACGCGCTCGGCGCATCGGTGCCGTTCCCCAAGCGGCTGGGCGCGCCAACCGAATATGCGTCGCTGGCGCTCGAGATGTGCCGCAATTCGTACTTCAACGGTGAAGACGTTCGATTGGATGGATCGATCCGGATGGCGCCCCGCTGAGCGCGGCCAGCAGCGGCGTGTTGAAGATGCCCGGCAGGATGGTGTTGACGCGGATGCCATCGCGCGACAGGTCGCGGGCGATCGGCAGGGTCATGCCGACAACGCCGCCCTTGGAGGCCGAATAGGCCGCCTGTCCGATCTGGCCGTCTTCGGCAGCAACAGACGCCGTGTTCACCATCGCGCCGCGCTCACCGCCTTCCAGCGGATCGAGCGTCAGCATGCCGGCGGCAGACTTCGCGATGCAGCGGAAGGTGCCGACGAGGTTGATCTGGATGATCAGGTTGAACCGGTCGAGCGGGAAATGCTCCGGCTGGCCGGTTTCCTTGTTGCGGCTGGCGGTCTTGATCGCATTGCCGGTGCCGGCGCAATTGATCAGGATGCGTTCCTGGCCGATGGCAGCGCGTGACTTGGCAAAGCCCGCATCGACCGAGGCGTCGTCCGTCACGTTGACGTTACAAAACACGCCGCCGAGTTCCTTGGCGAGGGCTTCGCCCTTCTCGGCATTGAGATCGAACAGGGCGACCTTGACGCCATAGCTTGCCAGTTTTCGCGCCGTTGCGGCGCCAAGGCCTGACGCGCCGCCCGTGATGACGGCCGAGATTGAAGAATTGAGGTCCATGGGCACTGCCCTCCCGTTATTTCGTGTAAGATGCAGATGGTCTATAAGGGCCACAGGAGATCGCAATGACTGACGCTGCGGAAATCATAAACACGATAAAGGACCCCGACGGGGTCTATCTGCCGAAGTCGATCGAGCGCCATGAACGCGCCTCGCGCGGTCTCATCCCCAAGCTCCTGAAGCTCGCAGGGCGCATTCCCTTTGCCGATGATCTTGCGGCGGCTTATTACGCCGCGCGCGATCCCTTGACGCCTGCCAAGGCCAAAGCGGTGTTGTTCGCAGCGGTCGCCTATTTCGTAATGCCCGCCGATGCCCTGCCGGATATCGTCGCGGGCCTCGGCTTTACCGATGACGCCACAGTCCTTGCTGCCGCGCTTGCCATCGTCGGCACGCATATCAAGGAGTCGCACCGCAAGCTCGCACGCCGGTTGCTCCGTCTGCCTGAGCCGATCGCCCGCACAGAGTAATCGCCCATGCAGGCGCTGCTCTGGCCCGCGCTGGGCGCCGCGACGCTGCTTGCAGTGGTCTACGGTGTCATCTTCAGCCACCGCCCGCCGGGGCCCGCGAAACTCGTTGTAAAAGTTGCGTCCATGGTGGGGCTGACCGCCATTGCGGCCATCATGGATGCGCCGGGTCTGCTCGTCGCAGGCCTCGCGGTTTCGGTGATCGGCGACGCTTTCCTCGCTGGACGGCCCGAGCGGTGGCTGCTGCCGGGCATGGCGGCCTTCTTCCTTGCGCATGCCTTCTACGTAGTCCTGTTCTGGCAACTGGGCGAGGGCGGCTGGAGCTGGCCGGTCAAGCTCGGTCAGGCCGTGCTGGTCCTTGGTGGTGCAGCCTATATCCGATGGCTCGCGCCTTCGATCGTGCCGAAGATGCGCCTGCCGGTGTTCCTTTACGGCGCTGTTATCCTGATGATGGGCGCGGCGGCGCTTGCGCTTCCGGCGGCGTATCGCCTCGCGACACTCGGCGCGCTGATGTTCATCGCGTCCGATGCACTGCTCGCGAATGAACTCTTCCGGCGCCCGGCGGACGCGCCCGTCCGCCGCTTGCCATCGATCGCTTTGTGGCTGCTCTATTTCTTCGGGCAGGCGCTGATCGCGCTGGCATTCATGATCGCCTGACGCGCGCTGCGTCACTCCGGGAAGGCGCCGCCGCGCTATCGGTTGCCAATGCCGGACGCCAGCATCAGATTGCCGCGACAATCGACGGGCCATGAGCCATCACTTCGCGCGGAACAGATCCCAGTCCGGATCTGACTTGCCCTTCGCCCAGGCGGTGACAACTTCGGCGGCCACCATGCTGAAGGTTATTCCGTTGCCGCCGCAGCCGAGGATCGCGAGGCAGTTTGGCATGCCGGCCACCGGCTCAAACAATGGCAACCCCGTCGGGCTCTCGGCGAAGGCGCCGGCCCAGCTGTAGTCGACCTTCAAGTCCCGGCCCGGCAACAGGGTGTTGAGTGCGGCCAGGATTTTCGCAGACTTGGCCGGGATGGCGGCTTCCCGGCGCGCAGGATCGGTCAGCCCGGAATCTTCGCCGCCGGCGACGATCCGGTTATCTGCAGTCGTCCGGAGATAGAGGTAAGGGTCCGCCGCCTCCCAGATCAGGCAGCGGCCGGGCCAGAAGGCTTCCCGCGGCAGCGGCGCAGTGGCGATCGCCCATGACGAAGTGATCTCGAACTGGTCGCGCGGCAGGCCCTCGACCACTTCATAACCGGTGGCAAACACCACGCGGCGGCAGTCTATGATTGCGCCGGAACGTGTTTTTAGCGTCACGGACGTCGCGGTCGCATCGACCTCGGCGACCTCCTGCTCGCGATAGATCCGGCATCCCATCCGGCGCGCTTCCCGCAGGCAGCCTGCCGACAATTGGACGGGATTGAGATCGGCAGATCCACCCGACAGGATCGCCCCTGTCCGGTCGATGCCATAGGTCTCGCGCAGGTCTGCGGCGGTCAGGTAGGTCGAGGGAAGGCCGATACGGCTCCGCTCGGCAGCCTCGGTCTGCAGGCCGCGATATCCCATCTCGGATCCTGCCAGGAACAGCGCGTCGCGGTCGGTCCAGGCCGCCCGGATGGCATGTTCCCGGACGAGGTCCTTCAACGCGCCGACAGCGGCAAAGGATCGCCGGTAGGCCCGTTCCGCATCCTTGCTGCCGATCTGATCGGCCAACCGGGTCAGGGGCGTGTCGATCTCGAACTGGATCATCGCCGTGCTGGCCATCGTGCTGCCGAGGCCCGGCGCCCGGCGATCAATGACCACGACATCGAAGCCCTGCTTGCACAGCGACAAGGCACACAAAGCCCCACTGACGCCGCCCCCGATGATGGCCACATCGCAGGTCTCGTGCGCCAGCGCCGTTCGAGAGATAACTGTCCGGTGAGGGCTGTCTGCCCATAAGGGATGGCCGTCGCGCAGGTCGCGCTTCTGGGTCAGCATGCGTCTCGTGTCTTTCGCTTCAGGCGATCGTCGCTGGTGGCAAACCGGGGCCTCGCGCGGCCACCCTTCAAGCAACGGGCGATCCCCCATTCGGTTCCCCCGGGCCAGCGCCGCTCGGCGAGAATACGTTTGTATCCGGAGCGGAAATATGAGACATCCGCTCCGGGCCAGGCGCCCCCAACGGTGCCCAGCCTATCTGTGAGGATAGGAGTAAAACAGATGACGACCCTGCTCGCCAAACCGGCGGTGCGCCCCGAGTGCCCGCATTTTTCATCCGGACCGACCGCCAAGTATCCCGGATTCTCGCTCGCCAAACTCGAGACAGCCGCCCTCGGCCGCTCCCATCGTTCGAGCGACGCAAAGAAGAAACTCAAAGCGGCGATCGACCGCACCAAACTCATCCTTGGCGTGCCCGAAGATTACCGTATCGCCATTGTCCCAGCGTCCGACACGGGCGCCGTCGAGATGTGCATGTGGTCGATGCTGGGTCCCAAGCCGGTCGATGTCTTTGCGTGGGAGAGTTTCGGCGAGGACTGGGTGACCGATGCGGTCAAGCAATTGAAGCTCAGCGATTGCAACACCCATGTTGCCGGATACGGACAATTGCCGGATTTCGGCAAGGTGCGCGACGATGCCGACATCATCTTCACCTGGAACGGCACGACCTCGGGCGTGCGCGTGAAGGACGCGAACTGGATCAAGCCCAATCCGGACCGCGTCGTGATCTGCGATGCCACCTCCGCGGCCTTCAGCCAGGAGATCGACTGGGCGAAACTCGATGTCGTGACCTATAGCTGGCAGAAATGCCTCGGCGGGGAAGCAGCCCATGGCATGCTGATCCTCAGCCCGAACGCCGTGCGCCGTCTCGAAACCTTTGTGCCGAACCGCCCGCTGCCGAAGCTCTTCCGGATGACCAAGGGCGGCAAGCTCGACGAGGAGCTTTTCCAGGGGGCAACCATCAACACGCCGTCGATGCTGTGCGTCGAGGACTACCTGCTGGCGCTCGACTGGGTCGAGTCCGTAGGCGGCTGGCGCACCCTCAAGGCCCGCTCCGATGAAAGCCTCGGCATCCTGACCGAATGGGTGGACCGGACGGACTGGATCGCGTTCCTCTGCCCCGATCCGAAGATCCGTTCGAACACCGGCGTGACCTTCAAGATCGTCGATCCGCGCTTTGCGGCGCTCGGCGAGGAGGGCCAGCGTGATTTCATCAAGCGGATGATGAAGCGCCTCGAAACCGAGAATGCGTGCTTCGATGCCGCCGGGTATGCCAAGGCCCCTCCGGGCCTGCGCATCTGGTGCGGCGGCTCGGTCGAGCCGCTGGATGTCGCAAAGCTCGCACCATGGCTTGACTGGGCCTTCTCTGAAGAAGCGGCGAAACTCTAGAAACTGTCATCCCGGCCGGAGCGCAGCGAAGCGCCGGGACCTTGCGCCCCTTTGGCAACAAGGTCCCGGACAGCTGCTTCGCAGCTTCCGGGATGACATGGACACCAGCATGATCACGCTACGCCCCGCCACGCCTGCAGACCTGCAACTCATCCTTCACTGGGATGAGCAGCCGCATGTGCAGGGTACGGGCGGGGATGACGACTGGAACGCATGGGACTGGGAAAACCAGCTGGGGCGCGATGTGGCTTGGCGGGAATTCCTTATCGCCGTGCTGGATGATCGGCCCATCGGCTTTGTCCAGACCATCGATTGCCGCGAAGAGGAAAGCCATTACTGGGGCACCGACTGCCCCGAGCATTCCTGGGCCATCGATATCTGGATCGGTGAGGCCGATTGTCTCGGCAAGGGCTATGGCACGCAGATGATGCAGCTCGCCTTCGCGCGCTGCTTCGCCCATCCGCTCTGCCAGCATATCCTGATTGATCCAATGGCGGACAATATCGCCGCCCACCGCTTCTACGAATCCCTCGGATTCAAACTTCTAGGGCCGCGCAGTTTCGGCCCAGATCAATGCCTCGTCTATCAACTTACCCGCGCCGACTGGCGCAATGGAGACCACAATGCCTAAAGTGCTCATCGCTGACAGCCTCAGCCCCGCCGCCGTCGATATCTTCAAGGCGCGCGGCATCGATACCGACATCAAGGTCGGTCTGTCCAAGGACGACCTCATCAAGATCATCCCGGACTATGACGGCCTCGCCGTGCGCTCGGCCTGCAAGCCGGACGCCGACGTCATCGCCGCCGC
>JBGSVY010000022.1:0-5872 GCA_041752715.1 Hyphomonas sp. | reverse complement strand
AGCCGGGCCGGCCAGCTTGCGCCCGCCCGCAAGGTGCGATCGATGACGAAGGCACCCGCGGTGTCGAGGCGGCCAAGCCGGCTGACATCAATGCTGAATGGCGCGCCCGGACGGAGCGCGCGCAGGCCCGCATCAACGTCCTGAAGGGTTGCAACGGTCCAGTCCCCGCTGAGGCGGAGAACAGACCCTTCGTCACTCGCTTCGAGCGCGAAACCGGGGGGGCGTGGCAGGTCCATGAGCCAATAACAACCTGTGCACACTAGCAAAATATGCTTAAGGACAGCCAAGTTTAATCGATCCAATTGAGCCGGATCATGCCCGTGCGCCAGCTATCTCTCGAAAGCGTGTCATCGCCGCTGCAAACCGCCTTCGCGATTTCGCGGGGCGCAAAGACGCATGCCGAGACCGTTCGTGTAACCATTGCAGAGGGCGCGCTCTGCGGGCGCGGCGAATGCGTGCCTTACGCGCGCTATGATGAAACCGTGAGGTCCGTCATCGAAACGATTGAGACCGTGAGGCCCGCGATTGAAGCCGGCCTTGATCGCGGCCGATTGCAGGAGCTGCTGCCCGCCGGCGCAGCAAGATGCGCGCTGGACTGCGCGCTCTGGGATATTGACGCAAAGATCAGCGGCCAGCCTGTCTGGGCGCTCGCGGGCCTGCCCGCACCAAGGCCCATCGAAACAGCCGTCACGATCAGCCTCGATACGCCCGAGGCGATGGCTGTCGCGGCCGCCAAGACAACGGGGCGCCTGTTGAAATTGAAGCTCGGCGGCCCCGAAGACATGGCGCGGGTGGAAGCTGTTCACGCGGCCCGAAGCGATGCGCGGCTTATCCTCGATGCAAACGAAGCGCTCAACTCGGAGGCGTTCCACCGGCTGGTCATGTCGGGCCCGTCGCTTGGCATCATGCTGATCGAGCAGCCGTTTCCTGCGGGCAAGGACAGTGCCTTGCTCAAGAGGCCGGGGGCGATTGCCATCTGTGCAGACGAAAGCGCACATTCATCAGCCGACATCCAGGCCTTGGCGCAACGCTATGATGCGGTCAACGTCAAGCTGGACAAGGCGGGCGGCCTGACCGAGGCGCTGGTCATGGTTCGCGCTGCGCGGGTCGCGGGCATGGGCGTGATGGTCGGCTGCATGGTTGCCAGTTCGCTGGCCATGGCACCCGCAGTGTTCCTTGCCCAACTGGCGGATGCAGCCGATCTCGATGGCCCCCTCTGGCTGGAACGGGACATCGCCGATGGGCTGTCTTATGAAGGCGGATGGGTGTCACCGCCGGGTCCGGCGCTCTGGGGCTGAGCGTGCCGGACGGCTCAGCGAACCCTTGAGCCGAGCAGAGCAGCGAAATCATCCGTGGCCTGAACTAACCTGTCTACGATGCCAGGTTCCATGGACGAGTGCCCCGCTTCGGGCACGATGTGAAACTCCGCCTTGGGCCAGGCCCTGGACAACGCCCATGCGGTGGAGAGCGGCGTGACAACATCGTAGCGGCCGTGAACGATGGTTCCCGGGATATTGCCAAGCCTTGCAGCCGCTTGTTCGAGCAACCAGGCGTCGCTCTCGAAAAATCCGCGATGCATGAAATAATGGCATTCAATGCGCGCGAACGCATCGACGAAATCATCCTCGTTGAAGCGCGGCGGGGTCGTGACCGGCCCTTTGATCGAGAGCGTCTCGCCCTCCCAACGCGCCCAGGCGCGGGCGGCTTCGGTTCGCACGGTTCTGTCGTCACTCGTCAGGCGCTTGTGAAAGGCCGCAACCAGATCGCCGCGTTCATCGGGCGGGATCGGCGCGACATAGCGCTCGAATGAATCCGGAAACAGGCGGCTGGCGCCGTCCTGGTAGAACCAGCGTATTTCCGATGCGCTGACGAGGAAGACGCCCCGCAGAACAAGGCCGAGAACGCGCGCAGGGTGGGTCACCGCATAGGCGAGCGCCAGGGTCGACCCCCATGACCCCCCGAAGACGAGCCAGTCTGCAACGCCAGCCTCATGGCGGAGGGCTTCCATGTCCGCCACGAGGTCCCAGGTGGTGTTCTCCCTGAGTTCGGAATGTGGGGTGGACCGTCCGCAGCCGCGCTGGTCGAACAGGAAAATCCGGTATCGATCCGGATCGAAGAACCGGCGCATTTCCGGGCTGGAGCCACCGCCGGGCCCGCCATGAAGCGCAACCACCGGGATGCCTTTCGGGTTGCCCGATTCCTCCCAGTAAATCTCGTGCAGGGCCGATACGCGCAAGCGCCCGGTCCGAAAGGGTTCGTGTCTCGGATACAAAATTCGGCGGCTCGGTCTCTTATTCATGCAGTCTTCACTTATCTTGATGCACCCTTCGCCTATTGTCTGGACTTCGGACCCTCGCCAACCTATGCAAAATGGTGGGCGGAATGGTGCGGCTAACAGGTGGCTGTCGAATGCGTGGCGTAATATTGGCGATATCCCTATGCTTTCTCGTAGGATGCGCAACCGTTTCGGTTGTGCCGGATGAGACGACAGTCGAGACCCGCCTTTCCGTCAACCAATCCAAACTCCGTCAGGCAAGCCTAGACTATTGCGACAAAACCGTGACAGCTGGCTGGGTTGAAGAATCGAGCGGGGTCTCGGGCCTTGCTCAAATGTTGATGCATGGCCGCGAAACGGTGACCAATCCGGACACGGTGTATGCAACGCGCATCGGAGCCACGACAGCCGCGCCTGCACTTGTCCTTGCGAAGATCGCCTCCGACGCTGCCGACGCGCGCGCTGGATTGGAAACCGTCACTCGCGAGGCCAGCGCTGTCCTTGCAGGCGGTAAGGACCAAACGGCCAATCGCGGCGACATAATGAGCTTCGAGCGCGCCCTTGTGCGGGCGCAGATGTCGCATCGCAGTTTCGCGCAGGCGTTCAACGACGTGAGCGCGCGCGCTGATCTCGATGTTTCGCCGATTGCCCTGGAAGTCGACCGGCTTGCCGCGTCGATCGATAAGGCGCGATCGATTGCAGACAGGCTCGCCGACCGCTACGCAGCGATTGAGCCCGCCGCAAGCTGATACGGCCATTTATTGGCGTCCTGCGCTGACCGCAGCCAGTAGCCAACCGGCGAGCATCACGACACCGCCAACCGGCGTGATTGCGCCAAGCCCGCGTGGCGCGCCGAGGGCCAACGCGTAGAGCGTGGCGGCAAACAGTGCAGCCCCCAAAGCGAGGCACCAGCCCGCCCTGCGCAGCCATCCAGGCGTGCCAAGGATCGCAATGGCGAGGGCGGCCACGGCATGTGCAAGCGCATAGGCCGTGGCGGTGTCCCACCAACCGCGGGCTTCCGGCGTCAAAACGTCAGCGAGCGCATGGGCCCCGAACGCACCGAGCGCAACGCTGGCAAAGCCAAGGCTGGCGGCTGTGATCCCGAGCCGGTTCATCGTGCACCCGCGTGGGACGGACGCGGCAAGGCATAGGTCACGATGGCGTGGCTGGCGGCCTTGTCTGCATCCTCGATGCGCACATCGACCTCAATGACAGCGAGCGCTGTTCCAATCTTGAGAAGTTTGGCATCGGCGACAACGACGCTGCCGATGCACGGACGCAGGAAGTTGATGCTGAGATTGCTGGTAACCGCCATCGGTTCGAGCCCGGTCTCGGTCATCACTGCAAAATAGGCCGCCGAATCGACAAGACTCATCTGGGTGGGCCCGGAAATGTAACCGCCGGGACGCAGGTGGGTTTCGTCAGCCACAAGCCGCATCACGGCGCGCCCGGGCGCCATCGACACGACCTCATTCAGCGCACCTCGCGAGGCAAATGTGGCCGCGAGGAAGGCGTTCGCTTCAGCGGCGGTGAGTTTCGTCATGCGGGTTTCCTCGGCGTCGCGGCTTGATCGTTTCCGTCACACCCGTCACCCTAGCGGCGTTGCGTCACCCGCCAAGAGGTCACGCCAAGGAAGGAGCGCGAGCGCCATGTTGACCGCCGGAGACGAGTACCCGATCCACCAGACGCCGGAGCCGATCGCCTTTGCAGGCTCGGACCGCAATTTCTATGACCGTTTCTTTTTCAATGGCTACAGTGCGGACGGCGCAACCTTCTTTGCTGCGGCCATGGGCGTCTATCCGCACCTCAACATCATCGATGCCTCTGTCTCGATCCTGCGCGGCGGTAAACAGGCGTCGGTGTTCCTGTCACGCCCACTCAACATGGAGCGGATGGACACGTTCGTCGGCCCCCTCTCGGTGAGTGTTGTCGAGCCGTTGAAGAAAGTGCGCCTGACGCTGAAGGAGACCGAGGGGCTTGCGCTGGACGTTGAATTCACCGGCCGGGCCTTCCCGATCGAGGAGCCGCGTTTCACGCGCCGCATCGGGCCCCGCATGCTCATGGACCTGACCCGGATGACGCAGAATGGCAGATGGGCGGGAAGTCTGAAAATCGACGGCACCGAGACCAGGATCGATCCGGCAAGCTGGACCGGTACGCGCGACCGCAGCTGGGGCGTACGCCCGATCGGCGCGCCCGACCCGCAGCCGATGATCCCGGCAATGCTGCCGCAATTCTACTGGATCTGGACGCCGACGAACTTCTCCAACCTCTCGATGTTCTTCCACGTTAACGCCGATGGGGCGGGCGTGCCCTGGAACCAGCGCGCTGTGCTGGTAAAGGATGGCGCGGCGCAAGGCGAGGGCCTTCACCTCAGCGACCCGAGGATGGATGTGCGCTATGCGCGGGGGACGCGCCGGATGGAGACCGCGACGCTGTCGGTGACCGATCCGTCAGGCCGTCCGCATACGGTGGATTTCAGGCCGCTCGGCACGTTCCTGATGAAGGGTATCGGCTATGGCCACCCGGTCTGGCGGCACGGCGCCTTCCACGGCGACCAGTTGAAGATCCAGCGCGAGGATTTCAGGGCCGATGCCGCGCCTTGGGACACGCCCGAAAACCTGCACATCCAGGAGATCGTGCGTGCCGTCCATACGGGCGAAGGCGGCGTATCATCAGAGGGGATCGGCGCTTTCGAACAGCTCTTCCTTGGGCCGCATGCGCCATCCGGCTTCGCGTCAATTCTCGACGGGGCAGCCTGACGCGAAGGGGTGCGCCGATGTCGCCGGCCTGGCGCGGGGCGACTACTTCAGGTCGCTGCCACCCCACAGGACCGCGAATTCCTCGCAGTGGACGAGGACGCTCTTGAACGTCGCCAAGTCGGTTCCTGCGGGAATTTCGTATTCCTGCGCGCCTTTGGTTTTCTTCAGGACACCGATATTCAGGGCGCCATTGACGGCCGTCTTGCCGGTGACCGAGGACAGCGCCTGCGGCGACAGGAAGACTTTCAGGTCAGGCCCGTTGGCAGCCCGGAAAGTGTCGTCGAGCACGATGAAGGATTTGTCCCCGCGCGCCACGATCGACCAGCCCCCCGACAGGGTCTTGGAGACTTTCGTAAAAGTTCCGGATGGCGCGGCGGCCTCAGCATTGGCAGCCGGTGCTGCCAGAAACGCGAGCGGTGTAGCCACTGCGGTGGCAAGGGTCAGGGCAAGCAGGATCGATTTCATGTCAGGATTTCCTTAGGCGTCCAAAGCGGACTGAGCGAGACATAAGCCTTGGCGCCCCGGATTGCTTCTCACATCGCCGCGAGACTGACGGCATCGGCGATGACGAAGATGTCAGGCGGCAACGAGGCGGCGCTCGAGCGTCTGGCGAAGTGCCGTCATGGCCGGGCCTGCCCCCATCGCGGCGAGCCGCGTATCAACTTCGGCGGTTTCGAAACGGTATTTGACGACTGGCCCCTCACGGGAATGTGAGACGCCGCCGATGGCGCGAAAAAGCCCTCGCGCGGCGGTGTTCTCGGCGAGCGTGTCGGCCTCGAGCCAGTCGATGCCCTCCTCGCGGCAATCGAAGACCACCGCCGCGAGCAGGAGGCGC
>JBGSVY010000021.1:0-8593 GCA_041752715.1 Hyphomonas sp. | reverse complement strand
GGCAGCGCGAGAAACACCTCGTGCGGCGCCGGCCAGACCTGCGCAAGGGCGCCTGCATGTTCTCCCGCGAGGAAAACAAGCAGGGGCGTCGCCGCCGCCGCCGGACGAAAGCCGAGGCCAGCCGGCAGGGTCACGGGCGTGCCCATGATCCACCTCCTTTCAAGCCGCAGGCACACGAACGGGGTGCACGTGCGAGCGGCGTCGAGTTGTTTCAGTGCGAAATCAGGCGCCTACCGGCAAAGGCCCGGGGACGCGTGAGACGCTCCCCGTATGAGCAGGGAGCAGACATGCTTTGGATGTAACTGCTTCATGGGTGGCTCGTCAGATGGTCCGGTCGCGGAACTGTTCCGGCCAGAGGGCGGGCGTATAATCCGGCCTGCGACATTCTGTCAAGCGGGCGCCAGAACGAAAAAGCCCGGACCTTCCGGTCCGGGCTTTTTGACGATCCGTAAGCGGATGATCTATTCGTCCATCGCTTCCATCTCGGCGGCGTGACGTGCCTTGTCACCGGCGCCCCGGGCGGACTCATCGCGGTCAACGAGTTCCAGCACGGCGAGCGGAGCATTGTCGCCCGGCCGGAAGCCGGCTTTTAGGACGCGCGTGTAGCCGCCATTACGGGCCTTGTAGCGCTCGCCCATCACATCGAACAACTTGCGCACGGCCGTCTCGTTGCGCACCTGCGCGAGGGCCGCGCGGCGGGCCGCGAGATCGCCCTTTTTGGCGAGCGAGACCAGCTTGTCCATGACAGGCGCCATTTCCTTCGCCTTCGGCAGCGTCGTGACGATCTGCTCATGCTCGATGAGGCTGGCCGCCATGTTGGCAAACATCGCCTTGCGGTGCGAGGTCGACTTGTTCAGCGTGCGGTGTTTGATGCGATGGCGCATGACATTGTCCCTGGGAGGCGGCTTGCCTCTGTCTAACTAGAGGTGATCGTCGTATTTCTTGGCGAGGCCTTCGATGTCTTCCGGTGGCCAGTCCGGCACTTCCATGCCGAGGTGCAGGCCCATGCCGGCGAGAACTTCCTTGATCTCGTTCAGCGACTTGCGGCCGAAGTTCGGCGTACGGAGCATTTCCGCTTCCGACTTCTGGATCAGGTCGCCGATATAGACGATATTGTCGTTCTTCAGGCAGTTGGCCGAACGCACGGAGAGCTCCAGTTCGTCGACCTTCTTCAGGAGGACCGGGTTGAAGCCCAGATCGGTTTCGTCAACCGCGCCGCCGATATCCAGCGTCGGCTCTTCGAAGTTGATGAACAGCTGAAGCTGGTCCTGCAGGATGCGGGCGGCATAGGCCACTGCATCTTCCGGCGACATGGAGCCATCGGTTTCGATGTCGAGCATCAGTTTGTCATAGTCCAGGACTGTGCCCTCGCGGGTGTCCTCGACTTGGTAGCCGACGCGGCGAACCGGCGAATAGATCGCGTCAATGGGAATATAACCGATCGGGGCGTCTTCCGGACGGTGCGCCTCGGCAGCCACATAGCCCTTGCCGGTCGCGATTGTGAATTCCATACGCACTTCCGCACCGCCATCCAGCGTGCAGATCACGTGGTCGGGATTGAGGATCCGAACGTCGCCCGAGGTTTCGATCTGGCCAGCCTTCACTTCGCCGGGGCCCTTGGCCTTAAGCACCATGCGCTTCGGCGTGTCGCTTTCCATGAAGATGGCGACCTGCTTGAGGTTCAGCACGATCGTGGTCACGTCTTCGCGCACACCCGGGATTGCCGAGAACTCGTGCACGACGCCATCAATCTGAACGCCGATAATCGCAGCGCCCTGGAGCGACGAGAGGAGCACGCGGCGCAGCGCGTTGCCCAGCGTCGTGCCGTAACCGCGCTCGAGCGGCTCGACGACCAGCTTGGCCTTGCGTTTGGAGTCGTATCCGGCCTGGACCACGGGGCGGTTCGGGCGGATTAGGACTTTCCAGTTTCTGTCATTGACGTTGGTCATGGGTAATCCTTGAAAAAGGGCAGCGGGGCGCGTCGCGCGCCCAGGCAAAGAATGATCAGACGCGGCGGCGCTTCGGCGGGCGGCAGCCATTGTGCGGGATCGGCGTCGTGTCGTTGATGGCGGTCACGGTCAAGCCGGCGGCCTGCAGGGCACGCAGCGCGCTCTCTCGGCCCGAACCCGGGCCACGAACGCGAACCTCGACGGTCTGCATGCCGTGTTCTTTTGCCTTCTTGGCCGCATCTTCGGCCGCCATCTGGGCGGCGTAAGGCGTCGACTTGCGCGAACCTTTGAAGTCCATCACGCCCGAGGACGACCACGAGATCGTGTTGCCCTGAGCGTCTGTGATGGTGACCATCGTGTTGTTGAAGCTGGAGTTCACATGCACAACACCAGTGGTGATGTTCTTGCGTTCCTTGCGGCGGATGCGTGTCGTGTCGCGGCCCATGACGGATATGTCCTATTTCTTCTTGCCGGCGATCGGCTTTGCCGGGCCCTTGCGGGTGCGGGCGTTGGTGTGAGTACGCTGGCCGCGAACCGGCAGCTTGCGGCGATGACGCAGGCCACGATAGCAGCCGAGGTCCATCAAGCGCTTGATGTTCATCGACGTCTCGCGGCGCAGGTCGCCCTCCACCATATAACCGGCGTCGATTGTCTCGCGGATCTTGAGCACTTCGGCGTCGGTCAGCTGGTTGACGCGCCGCGAAGGCTCGACACCAACTTTCTCGATGATCTCGCGGGCCATCGCGGGTCCGATGCCGTGAATGTAGCGCAGCGCGATTTCCACGCGCTTGTTCGTCGGTATGTTTACGCCTGCAATACGGGCCAAAGCCGTTTCTCCTCAAGCGGTTGTTCAAACAAGAATGACGCGACAGGCAGGACGATGCGCCCGCTTGTGCGCGTCGGCTGTTAAGCCTTTAGCTAAGAGAGCAGGCTTATAGCCGGGGTTTTTGCCCCGTCAACAGCAGAACTGCCCGTTCATGCGGTTTGTTTCAGGGCCGCATCGATCAGGTCGGCAACGGCCTCGATCGAGGCCATGCCGTCGACTTCCATCAGCTTGCCCTGCTCGGCATAGATCGGCACCAGGGGGGCTGTATCCTCATAGTATTTTTCGAGGCGGCGCCGGAAGGTCTCGGGATTGTCGTCTTTGCGGCCCTGTTCGGCAAAGCGTTTGGCGATGCGCTCGACAAGTTGTTCATCGTCGACAAGGAAGCGGATGACCAGATCGACCTTGGAATTACGGCTGGCGAGCAGCGAGTCCAGGGCGTCTGCTTGCACAACAGTGCGGGGAAAGCCGTCGAAAATAAACCCAGGCGCAGTGGGATACAGATCCAGTTGTTCATCGATCAGGGCAATCACGATCTCGTCGGATACGAGGCCGCCTTCATCCATGATACGGGCAACCCGTTGGCCGAGTTCTGATCCCGATGCGCGGGCCGCCCGCAGCATGTCGCCGGTCGAAAGCTGTATGAACCCGCGCTCGTCGACGAGCCGCTTCGATTGCGTACCCTTGCCCGCTGCTGGCGGGCCAAACAGGATCAGGTTCACGTCTTGCGGCCTCCCAGCTTCGACTTCTTGATCATCCCCTCATATTGGTGGGCGATCAGGTGCGATTGTATCTGGGTTACCGTATCCATCGTTACAGAAACTACAATAAGCAACGAGGTTCCGCCGATGTAGAACGGAATCTGGGGGAAGTACCGCCGCAGCAATTCAGGCAGGATACACACGAAAACAAGGTAAAGAGACCCGATCGTCGTCAACCGCGTCAGCACATAGTCAATATAGGCCGCCGTATTGGAGCCCGGACGAATGCCCGGAATGAAACCGCCATACTTTCTCAGGTTGTCGGCCGTCTCCTCAGGGTTGAACATGATCGATGTGTAGAAAAACGCGAAGAAGATCACGAGAACCGAATAGGAAATGATGTAAGTCCACGATCCCGGCGAGAAATGCGTTGCAAGCCAACCGACGACGCCACTCGTCGTCGCCGCTGCGGCCGGGTCCACTGCGCCGCCGCCCATGAAGCCAATGAGGGTCATCGGCAGCATCAGGATTGCAGTCGCGAAGATCGGCGGGATGACGCCCGATGTATTGATCTTCAGCGGCAGGAAGCTGCGCTGGCCCTGGGCAAAGCCCTGGGCCTGCTGGCGCTTCGGATACTGGATCAGCAACCGGCGCTGCGACCGCTCCATGAAGACGATGAAAACCACAAGCGCAAGCACCATCGCCGCAATCGACAGCACGAACACGATATCCACCGAGGTGGTACGGGCCTGCGCCACGAGGTTATAGATCGCACGGGGCAGTTCGGCGACGATGCCGGCGAAGATGATCAGCGAGATGCCGTTGCCGATGCCACGCGCGGTGATCTGTTCGCCCATCCACATCAAAAGCATGGTGCCGCCGGTCAGTGTCACCACGCCGGTCAGGATGAAAAACCAGCTGGAAATACCCTCCAGCCGGACGGCTGCGAGGCCGCCGGCGATCGCAAACGACTGCAACAGCGCAAAACCCAGCGTCAGGTAACGAGTATATTGGTTGATCTGCTTGCGGCCCGCCTCGCCTTCCTTCTTGAGTTTGGACAAGGTTGGTGATGCCGTTGTCATCATCTGGATGATGATCGACGCGGTGATGTAGGGCATCACGTTGAGCGCGAAAATACCCATCCGCTCGACAGCGCCACCGGAAAAGAGGTTCATCGAGCCAAGAATGCCGCTCGATTGCGAGGCGAACAGGCTTGCGTATTGCGCAGGATCAAGTCCCGGCAGCGGAATGAACGTGCCAAGCCGGTACAGGACGAGGATCAGGAGTGTGAAAAGCAGCCGGTTCTGGAGGTCCTTGGCCTTGGCGAACGTCGAGAAATTGACGTTGCGGGCCATTTGTTCAGCAGCATTTGCCATCGGCCGCACGAGCCTCCTTGAAAAGCATTCGCCGCCAAGATCGGCGGCGAAGGGGTATTTGTGAAGGGGTCCAGCGCAACGACCCCGGATTAATCCTCAGCTGTGGCTTTCGCTGCGCCAGTGACCGTCACCGAACCGCCAGCCTTCTGGACAGCCTCAATGGCGGCTTTCGACGCGCCGGTGACCGTGATCGTCAGCTTGTTTGGAGCATCGCCCTTCGCCAGAAGGCGAACACCATCCCGGATATTGCGCACAAGGCCTGCTTCGACGAGCGTCGCTTCGGTCACATTATTCGCATCCAGAATACCGGCTTCGATCGCCTTGGACAACCGGCCGAGGTTGATCCAGGCAAACGTCTTGGTGCCTGGCGGCGTGAAACCACGCTTCGGCAAGCGCATGTAGATCGGCATCTGGCCGCCTTCGAAGCCGTTGATGGCGACGCCCGAGCGCGCGTGCTGGCCCTTGACGCCGCGACCGGCGGTCTTGCCCTTCCCGGAACCGACGCCGCGGCCAACGCGCATGCGCTTTTTTGCGGAGCCTTCGGCGGGGCTGAGATCGTTGAGTTTCATGGCGTTGGTCTTTCAGTATCTGGGTCGGCGCGGTGCACTATTCGCCGATCACTTCGACGAGATGCGCAACTTTTGCAATCATGCCGCGCACTTCGGGCGTGTCGACGAGCTGCTTGGTGCGGCCAATCTTGTTGAGGCCAAGACCCTGCAGGGTCTGGCGCTGGCTTGGAACGCGGCCAATGGGGCTCGCCTTCTGACGGACAGTGAGAGTTTTGCCGGACATCCTGCTCTTCCTTTAGCTGACCTGATCGGCGAGGCCGGCTTCGGACACACCGTCCGTACGGCGGCCGACGACATCCTGCACCTTGAGGCCACGCTTGGAGGCGACGGTGCGAGGGCTGGCCTGGCCCTTGAGGGCATCAAACGTTGCGCGCACCATGTTGTAGGGGTTCGACGAGCCAACCGACTTGCCGACCACGTCCTGCACGCCAAGCACTTCCATCACAGCGCGCATCGGGCCACCCGCAATCACGCCGGTACCCGGAGGTGCGGCGCGCAGCACGACTTTGCCTGCCCCGTGACGGCCCTTGCCGTCATGGTGCAGGGTGCGGCCCTCGCGGAGCGGGATGCGAACGAGGTTGCGCTTGGCTTCTTCGGTCGCCTTGCGGATCGCTTCGGGAACCTCGCGGGCCTTGCCCTTGCCGAAGCCGGCGCGACCCTTCTGGTCACCAACGACAACGAGCGCCGCGAAGCCGAAATTCTTGCCGCCCTTCACTGTCTTGGCGACACGATTGATCCCGACGAGCTTGTCGACGAGTTCTGACGATTCCTGGTCGCGTTCGCGCGGCTGTTCGCGGTCGCGGCGGCGTCCTTTGCCTCTTTCTTCTGTCATCGGGCTCTCCTCAGAACTTCAGACCGCCCTCACGGGCGGCATCTGCCAGGGCTTTCACCCGGCCGTGGAACATATAGCCGCCGCGGTCGAACACGACGTCCTCGATACCGGCCTTGCGTGCCCGTTCGGCGAGCGTCTTGCCCACGAGCGCTGCGGCCGCCGAATCGGCGCCAGTCTTGGCGTCGCCGATCACGGCTTTTTCGAGCGTCGAGGCTGAAGCGAGCGTGATGCCTTTTTCGTCATCGATGATCTGGGCCGAGATATTCTTGTGGCTGCGCGCCACGGACAGGCGCAGGCGCCCTTCGGCGACCTTGCGGAGCTTGGTGCGGACGCGCTGAGCGCGGCGTTTCTTCTTTTCAAGTGCGGTTTTCATCGGCTTACTTCTTCTTGCCTTCCTTGCGGCGCACATACTGGCCCTGCAGGCGGACACCCTTGCCCTTATAAGGCTCGGGCGGACGGAACTTGCGAATTTCTGCGGCGACCTGGCCAACAGCCTGCTTGTCAGCGCCGGAGATCACGATCTCTGTGGGCTTCGACGAGGCAAGCGTGATGCCCTTCGGCGCCTTGTAGATCACGTCATGCGAATAGCCGAGCGCCAGTTTCAGGTCTGTTCCCTGCATCTGTGCGCGGTAGCCAACGCCGACGAGTTCGAGTGTCTTTGAATAGCCCTTCGACACGCCCTCGAGCATGTTCGACACGCAGGCGCGGGCTGTGCCCCACTGCATACGGGCATTCGCGTCCAGCGTTTCGGCGAGTGTCGGCGCGCGCTTGCCCTTGGCTTTCGCGGCTTCGATCGCTTCGTTCGCGGCTTTCATCAGGTCGGCGCGCGGCAGCACCGACACTTCGCCATTAGCGAGCGTCGGCGTGATCACGTCTGGCAGCACGAGCTGCAGCTCGCCCTTGGCGCCCTTCGCCTTGACCGTCTGGCCTGACACCGTAACGGTCGTGCCGGCGGGAACGGGAACAGCGAGTTTTCCAATACGGGACATCGGTCTTGCTCCTAGAATACGCGGCAGAGAACTTCGCCGCCGACATTCTTCGTGCGGGCCACATTGTCCGACATCACACCCTGCGAGGTGGAGAGGATCGAAATGCCGAGGCCATTGCGCACGAGCGGAATGTCAGAAACGGAGGAATAGACGCGGCGGCCAGGCTTGGAGACACGCTTGATCTCCGAGATGACCGGCTGGCCTTCATAATACTTGAGCTCGATCTCGAGGTTCTTGTGGCCGTCTTTTTCGACTTCGGCATACCCGCGGATATAGCCTTCATCTGTCAGCACATCGAGCACACGGGCGCGCAGCTTCGACGCGGGCGTCACAACTTTCGTCATGCCGCGCATCTGGGCGTTGCGGATGCGGGTCAACATATCGCCGAGGGGGTCAGAAACGTTCATGCTTGTCCTCCTCTCCTACCAGCTCGATTTCACAAGACCGGGCACCTGCCCGCTCGCACCAAAATCGCGCAGTGCGATCCGCGACATCCGCAGCTTGCGGTAATAGCCGCGAGGACGGCCTGTGACTTCGCAGCGATTGCGAACGCGGTCCGGCGCCGAGTTACGCGGCAGCTGGGCCAGTTTCAGGCGAGCCTTGAAACGTTCTTCAAGTGACAGGTTCTCGTCCATTGCCATCGCTTTCAGCGTCTTGCGTTTCGACGCGAAACGCGCCGTCAGCGCCTTGCGGCGGTTGTTCTTTTCGATTGCGCTCTTCTTTGCCATATCAGCAGATCTCCTCGCGCTAAGTACGGAACGGGAAGCCGCACTCTGCGAGGAGTGCTTTGGCTTCTTCGTTCGTTTCGGCGGTGGTGCAGACGATAATGTCCATGCCGCGCACTTCATCCACATCGTCATAATTGATCTCAGGAAACACGATGTGCTCCTTGAGGCCCATGGCATAGTTGCCCATGCCATCGAAGCTCTTGCCGTTGAGGCCCCGGAAGTCCTTGACCCGCGGCAGCGCGATCGTGGTGAGCCGGTCGAGGAATTCATACATCCGCTCGCGCCGCAGCGTGACCTTGCAGCCGATCAGCATGCCTTCGCGCAGCTTGAAGCCGGCGATCGACTTGCGCGCCTTGGTGGCAACCGGCTTCTGGCCGGCGATCCGCTCGAGTTCGGCAAGCGCGCCCTTGATCTTCTTGGAATCGCTGACGGCTTCGCCAACGCCCATGTTGATTACGACCTTGTCGAGCTTCGGAACCTTCATCGGGTTCGAATACTGGAACTGCTCCTGCAGTTTCCCGCGGATTTCCTCGCGGTACATCCGCTTCAGGCGGGGTTCATAAGCCTCAGACATCGATCGACTCCCCTGAGCGTTTCGCAAAGCGCGTCTTGCGGCCATGCGCATC
>JBGSVY010000020.1:0-1746 GCA_041752715.1 Hyphomonas sp. | reverse complement strand
CGATCCTTGATGCGGCGCGCGATTGCCCGGACGTGCTTGGGCGCGTGGCGCGCGATGCGGGCTATGAGGGGGCGGCGACGGCGCTGGATGCGCTGAAGGGCTCATACTGGTCGGCGCTGGCCTTTGCGGAACGGCATGACTTTGATCAGCATACGATCGAAAGGGCGATCAGGTTGGCAACCGGGGCGCCTGAGGCGTCCGCCGCTGCACTGCTGGCGCGAGCAATGGAGGCGGACCTGCCGGTGGCGGACCTGCGGGCCGTGCTGGGCGCGCTTGAAGCTGGTGCCAAGACCGATGTCGAAACAGCGGCGGCAATCGAGGCGACCCTGAATGCGCGAACGCCGGAAGCGCGGTGGGACGCCTACAAGGGCATCTTCTTCACACAGAAGGAGGCCGAGCGGGCGTCAAACCCGTACACGAAGGATGCGGCAAAGCGCGCGCCGTTTGTCGCGGACCTTTTCGAGACAAAGCCTGCGAGCGGATCGGAAGTGTTCCGGATGCGGCGGCTGGCTGGAGACCTCCTGAAGGCGCGAGCGGCAGAGCGCACGGCAGGACTGTTCCGGATTGGCATCCCGGCCCTGCAGGCCTATGGCGCGGAAAAGGAACGGCGCGGCGCGCTCGATTTCGACGACCTGATCGAGCGCACGCGGACGTTGTTGCAAAGCGAAGGCATGTCGAGCTGGGTGCTCTACAAGCTGGATGGCGGGATCATGCATGTGCTGCTTGATGAAGCGCAGGACACGAGCCCGGGGCAATGGGACCTTATCCGGACACTGACGAACGAGTTCGGGGCGGGATCCGGACGCGCCTACCCGCAGGATCCAAGGACGATCTTCGTTGTCGGCGACGAGAAGCAGTCGATCTATTCTTTCCAGGGCGCCGATCCGTCAAAGTTCCTCGGGCAAGCGCGGGGGCTCCTCGGGCAGCTCCCGGACTTGCGGGATGCCACGCTGGAAATGTCTTTTCGGTCTTCGCCGGAAATCCTGACCTATGTGGACGCGGTGTGGAACGGCGCGCCGCCGGTTGCCCCGGCCGCCGATTCAAGCGTTCCGGTGGCCATGGACCTTATCCGGCATACGGCGCGCAGGAGCGGCGAGGCGGGCTGTGTCGAGTTGTGGCCGATCGCGCCGAAAGATGAGGAAGAAGAGCCCGACGCCTGGGCGAGGCCGCTCGACATTGTTCGCGAAAGCTCGCCCCAGGCGCGGCTTGCCCGGGAGATTGCCGATGCCGTTCACGCGATGGTGACGGGCGGTGCGCAGGTCTGGGACGGAATGGGCGGCCGCCGTCCGGTGCGGCCCGAAGACGTGTTGATCCTCGTGCGCAAACGGCAGGGCGGCCTGTTCGAGGCGATCATCACGGCGCTGAAAATGCGCGGCGTGGCGGTGGCGGTCGCAGACAGGTTACGCCTGACGGACCATATCGGCGTTCAGGATTGCCTGAACCTGATGCGGTTTGCTTGCCTGCCGGCGCGCGACCTGACTTTGGCAGAAATCCTGCGCGGGCCATTTGCCGGCCTCGTTGACGATGATCGCTATCTTTTTCGACTGGCGGCCGGGCGCGCGAAAGGCGAGACGCTGTGGGCGCGTGTGCAAGCGAGCACGGACGCTGATGTTGTGGCAGCGGCGCAGTTCCTGCGTGGCCTCGTGACCCGTGCGGACTTGCCGCCGTTCGAGTTCCTGTCGGCCGGGCTCGACCGGCCGGGGCCGGATGGCCAGACCGGGTGGGAGAGACTGAACGCGCGGCTGG
>JBGSVY010000019.1:0-20329 GCA_041752715.1 Hyphomonas sp. | reverse complement strand
GCGGGCGGTCTGTGCGGCGGCGCTGCTTTGCATCGGATGGCGCGCGGCTGATCATGCCGGCGATGGGCGCGTTCGCGGGCGGCCTGAACGTGCTTGATCCTGCCTTCGCCACCCTGTTTCCGGAGGGGCTGATGGCTTTCGCGCTTGGCGAGGCGCGGGTCTACGGCGTTTCGGGCAGGCACCTGATTCCAGATGGAGCGGCTGGTAACGGGGCCATCTGGCGCCTCTGAGGTTTGTGCGAATTCACGCCGCAGTTGTGCGGCGCAGGGCGAGGGCGTAACCTCACACTTAGAACGGGCGCCCGCACATCGTCGCGCCCGCCACGCCCCATGAAACCGAAAATCCTGACCACGATCCGGAACTATTCGTGGCGACTTTTCGCTGCGGACGTGTCGGCTGGCATCACCGTTGCGATGGTTGCGTTGCCGTTGAGCCTCGCGATCGCGATCGCCTCGGGCGCCGATCCGGTCAAGGGGCTCGTGACCGCGATCGTCGGTGGATTCATGATCTCCCTGCTCGGTGGCAGCCGGGTGCAGATCGGCGGTCCGACTGGGGCATTCATCGTCGTGGTGTTCGGAGTTATCACGCAGCATGGCTATGACGGACTGGTGCTGGCGACGCTGATGGCCGGGGTGATCCTCCTCATTGCCGCGTTTTTAAAGGCCGGGCGATTGATCGAGTATATTCCGGAGGCCGTCGTCAACGGTTTCACGATCGGCATTGCGATCATCATCGCGACGAGCCAGTTGAAGGATCTGTTCGGTCTCGATATCGCCAGACTGCCGGCTGATTTTCTTCACAAGATCCCAGCACTCTGGAATGGACGGGAGAGTTTCAATCCCGTCGCATTGATGATTGGCGTGGCGACAATCGTGCTGATCGTTGGTTTGCGCCGGCTTGCGCCGCGACTGCCGGGTCTGATTGTTGCCGTTGGCATCACATCGGCGGTTGTCGCGCTGATGACGCTGCCCGTCGACACGATTTTCAGCCGCTTCGGCGCGCTCCCTGACAGGATGCCGGTGCCCCGCCTGCCGGAGTTCAGTGTCGCGCGGGTACAGGAACTCTGGCCGTCAGCGTTCACGATCGCCTTCCTCGCGGGGGTCGAGTCGCTGCTTTCAGCAATGGTGGCGGACCGGCTGATCGGGGGCAAGCACCGGCCGAATGCAGAATTACTGGCCCAAGGCAGCGCGAACATTGCGTCCGCCCTTTTCGGCGGCATGCCCGCAACCGGGGCCATCGCCCGCACTGCGACCAATGTGAAAGCTGGCGGCAAGACGCCTGTTGCAGGTCTCGTCCACGCTGTCGTCATTCTTGTTGCGATGGTGTTCTTCTCGCGGCTTGCAGGCTACCTCGCCATGCCTGCGCTTGCCGGGCTGCTGCTGGTCACCGCCTGGAACATGAGCGAACCGCACAAGTGGGCAGAGTATGCTCGGATGCGGCGGGAAGATCTTTTCTTGCTTGTCCTGACCCTCACGTTGACAGTGGTGGCGGACCTGACGGTCGCCATCGGCGTCGGCGTCGGTCTTGGCCTCGCAATTCGTCTGCGCCGCCGCAACGTGCCCCCGGCCGAGTGGGAACGGCCGGAGCGTTGACGCTAGGCGAGTTTTCCTAGTATAGGAATATTAACTTAGCGCGCGAGAGGGACCTTTGGATGCAGCACAAGGACATCTGGCGGGGCATTGACCTTCTGGCGGCCCATCACGGGCTGTCCGCCTCCGGCCTTGCGCGCCGGGCCGGGCTCGACCCGACAAGTTTCAATCCTTCCAAGCGCGAAGGCGCCGACGGCCGGCCGCGCTGGCCGTCGACCGAGAGCCTTGCGCGGGTGCTGGATGCTGTCGGGACGGGGTTTGATGATTTTGCAGCCATCATTGATGGCCGCCGGGGGGCTGCCGCGCCGCTGATCGGTTTTGCGCAGGCCGGGCAGCATGGCTATTTCGACGATGCCGGCTTTCCGGTCGGCAGCGGTTGGGATGAGGTGCGGTTTCCGGGCCTTGGGCAGGAGACGGTCTATGCCCTCCAGATCAGCGGCGACTCGATGGAGCCTGCCTATCGGGCCGGTGACCGGATCATCGTTGCGCCGGGCGCCGAAGTGAAGCCGGGCGACCGGGTCGTGGCGCGCACCGCAACCGGCGAAGTCATGGCGAAGGTGCTGGCCCGTCGCAATGCGCGTGTCGTTGAGCTTGCATCGCTCAATCCCGCTTATCCGTCGCGAGAGTTCAAGCCGTCCGAGATTTCGTGGATCGCGCGCATTCTGTGGGCGAGCCAATAGATTCTCCACTTGCCGCTGCGTCAAAGAATCGTCACAAGCCTAGCCGATGGATTGGGGAAAACTCAGATCGTTCCACGCGGCCGCAGAAGCTGGCAGCCTGACGTCTGCCGGCGAACGGCTGGGCATTTCGCAATCGGCCGTGTCGCGGCAGATCGCGGCGCTGGAAGAGCATCTCGGCGTGTCCCTGTTCCAGCGCCATGCGCGCGGACTGGTTCTGACCGATAGCGGCCATACGCTCTATCGCTCGACCGTGGAGATGGCGCAGGCTGCGCTCTCAGCCAACGCTGCTCTGAAAGATCAGAAGGAAACGCCGCAGGGCGAGCTGATCGTCTCGGCGCCGGTCGCTTTCGGTTCGATCTGGCTGGTGCCGCGCCTTGGCGGCTTCGTACGCACGCATCCCGATCTCTATCTTGACCTTCGCCTTGACGATGGCCGCGAGTATGACCTCCTGACGCTGGAAGCCGAATGCGCGATCCGGCTCTGGGCGGCCGACAAGGCTGATCTCATCCAGCGCAAGCTCGGGACGGTTGCAACAAACCTCTATGCCGCACCTGAATACCTGAAGGCGAACGGTGTCCCGCGGACGCCGCAAGACCTCGATAATCACCGCATCATTGCTTACGGCGATGAATCCTCGCCGTTGCAGGAGATGAGTTTTGCGTGCCGGGTCGGGCGCGACGACGCCCCGCCGCGCCAGGCGACGCTCAAGGTGAACAATGTTTTTGCGATGCTGCGGGCTGTGGATGCCGGCCTCGGAATCGCCGATGTGCCCGACTATATGGCCGGAACCATGCCCAGGCTGGTCAAGGTTCTGCCCGAGACGATCGGTCCGGTCTTTGATCTATATTTCATCTATCCGAGCGATTTGCGGCGATCAAAACGCGTGGCGGCTTTTCGCGACTTCCTGACCGCCGAGACAGAACCGCTGCGACGCACGTCTATGCGTTGAAAAACCTAAACTTCGCGTAATCTATGCAAAATCGCATGCTTGGGCTGCTTCTTCACATGTTGCAATGCAACACACCATCCCTATTTATCGGGTATGCCAAGGGTCCCGGGCATGATCCCGATCTTCCTCCGATTGGGCGTTTCCTCCCCAACGGGACCCCACTTCAGCCCGGCGCGTCGCGAGATGCTGCCGGGCTTTTTCTTTCCGCCTCAAACGTACCGCGCTTTTCGAGTTCCGCGATACCGGCATAGGTTGCAAGGGCGACTAGCACAGACGTGAGAAACGAGCCTTCAAAGCCGTGCAGCCAGATGGGCATCGCGGCAGCCGCCGTTTCGTCGAACAGGCCGACAAACCAGACCGGAACGCCATAGCCGATGAAGCTGAGCAGGGCGCCGGCCGCCATTGCGCCGAGGGCCGCGCGTTCCTTGCCGAATCCGGTGTGCAGGCCAAACAGCAGCGCAACCACGATCCCCGCCGACCCGAACGATGAGGCGATCTCGACCAGCCCCTTGATCGTCTCGCCCGAAGCAGCGATCGCGTAGGCACACAGGCCGGCGATCAGGGTGATCGACCGGCCGAACATGAGTTTTCGCGTTTCTGAAAGCGTGGTGGCAACCCGGTCGATCACATTGCGGCTGACGATGGCCGACACGGCGAGGAGGGTGGTGTCGACTGTCGACAGGATTGCCGAGATCAGGGCGCCCATGAGGATGATGTACATCACTGGCGAGAGATATTGGCGGGCCAGTTCCGGAAGGTAGCTGTCGATAGAGGTGGCCTCAAAGCCGGCGGCGTGGCCGAGGAGGCCGATAACAAGCGGAATGGAGCCGAAGATGAGGTAGAGACCGGCCGCGAGAAAACAGCCGCGGCGGGCGATGCTTGCGGTCTTCGCCCCGAGGAAGCGCGAGATCGCTTCCTGCGCGACCAACGACCCGATGATCGGGACGATCCAGGTGTCGAGCGAGGCGAGCCAGCTTTCCGGCTGGCCCTCATCGTCGAGGGTTGACCATTGCAACTGCTCGGACGAGATCGCCGCGAAGGAAAAGTCGCCGGACGCGAGCACAGTGGTGAGCAGCACCATGAGCCCGATCATCAGGACGGCGCCCTGCACCATGTCGGTGAGCGCGTCGCCGAGCAGGCCCCCGATGGTGGTGTAGGCGATGATCAGGACGGCGCCGCCAAACAGGGCCGCCGAGAGCGGGATGGCCGCCGTTTCCGACAAGATCTGGCCCATCGCGAGCAGTTGCGCCGACGCCCAGATGATTGACGTGGGCAATGTCAGCAGCGCGGCGGTGAGTTCGGCGCGATGACCGAATCGTTTCTGCATGAAGTCCGGGAAGGTCATGACGCCCGCTTCGCGCAGCTTGTAGGCCAGGAACAATGCCATGCCGATCAGGCAGATCGTATAGCCGAAGGGATCCGCTCGCCCCCCCGCGAGACCTTCCTCGGCAATGGCGCCCGAAGCGCCCATGACCGTCTCGGCCCCGAACCAGGTCGCAAACACCGAGACCCCGACCATCAAAAGACCGAGGCGGCGTCCGGCGACAAAATAGTCGGCCTCGGTCTTGACGAAGCGGCTGGCCCAGATGGCGATCGCGAATTGCAGCAGGATATACGCCGTCAGCGCATAGATCATTCGTACCTGCCCCTTCGCGCAATCGTGCAATACCCCTCGCAGCGTTATAATTTTCCTGTCCCTTCGCAAGCCTCGGCCCGCACTGCACAGGTGTTAGGACCGCAGCGCGCGGACACCTGCCCTCAAATCGGGCACGCGAGCGCGGCTCCCCGCTTCGGTGCCTTGTCTTGGCTGCGTGTGTGTGGTGTCTTTCTGAGGAATTCGAAGAGGTGGGCATGATGCGCTGGTTCCTGCTGGTACTCTTCTTGTTGATTCTCGCCGGGGCTGGCGCGGCCGGCGGCTATTTCCTGATGCAGCCGAAGCCGACCAAGTATCACCCCCAGTTCGGCACCGATTGTTCCGCGCTGCTGTCGCCCTCCACCGCGAACGCTGTCGACTGCGTGCGCGTGCTGTTTGGAACCAACCGGTCGCTCGTGCTGGAAGGCGCCGGGCCGGCAGCTGCTGGCGAAACCGATTTCAAGGATGTGACGGCGGAGGACTCAGGCGTGCTCCATCTCGGGCGCGCCGATATCTGGCTGCCGAAACTGATCGAGCAGGGTGGGACGCGCGATCGCGGGGAAACCCCTATTCTCTCCGGACCGGTTCCGGAAGATGCCGGCGAACTTGCCAAGTATGTGTTCTTGACGCGCATCACGAAAGCTGGACGCGAGGCTTTTCTGACGCGTCTCGACGAGTCCATGGCCGACCGCAATTCGGGATCGGTTCTATTGTTTGTACACGGTTTCAATACGCCGTTCGACGACGCGCTCATCCGGTCGGCTCAGCTTTCGGTGGACCTCTCACGACAGGGCGTATTCGACGTCGGCGCGCCCGTCCTTTTCAGCTGGCCATCGGCAGGCAAGGTGTCGCTCGACGATTATCGCGGCGATCAGGATCGGTCGCTCGCAGCCGCGCCATTTCTCGAGGAATTCCTTGATCTGATCACGGAGAACGAAGGCGTCGACCGGATCAACATCGTCGCGCATTCAATGGGGAACCGCATCCTCACCAAGGCGCTTGAATCGTATGCCGCAGACTACCTCGACCGCCATGGACGAGACGATATCGAATTCCGGATTATCCTTGTGGCGGCGGATGTCGACCGGGACGTGTTTGAGGCGACCACAGGCGTGTTGGACAATCTCCAGGCCAATGTGACGATCTACACGTCGGATGCCGACAGGGCGCTGCATGTGTCTGAGATCGTCAACAGCAAGCTCCGGCTCGGCGATACAAACCGGGACAAGCCCTACATCCGCGTTAGTCCGTTCTACCAGACCGTCGACGCAACCGGCATTGCGACCGAACTGTTCGGGCTGGGTCACAATTACTACTCCGAGAACCCGTTCATCCTGGGCGACATCCTGTGCGCGATGGCAGAGGCTGATCCCGAAGTGCGCGCGCTTGAGCGCCGGCGGTATGCTGGCACGCCTGATGGCCAGGAATATTTCAGGGTGAGCGCAACAACCCGGCCAGGCTATGAGGAGTGTTCACTGTTCCGGAACGCTTTTCCGCTGACGGATCCGGCAGATGCGGTGTTCGAACCTGAGCGTGCGCCTGCGAGGTCAATGCCGCGCCGGTCGATGCCGCTTCCGGCGCCCGAAGGGGAGGCGCCGCCCGAGCCGGAAGCTGATCCTCGGCTGATGCAATCTGCGCCACCGCCACCGCCTCCGCCGCCCCCACCGGCCGCGAGCGCCCCGCCGCCGCTGGCTTCAGAAACAGCGCCGTTCCTTCCCGCCCCGGTGCAGGTGCGGTTGATGGTGGCGGACCGGCAATCGTTTGATGCGGGTGCTTTCATCGCCGAGCTTGAGCCCGCACTGACCCAGGCGCGCCCGGTGCAGATCGAGGTCTTTGCCTATACGAACGCCGAAGGCGAACGAGAGGACAATCTTGTCCTCAGCCAGCGCTGGGCGGATGAAGTCCGGCTCTGGATCGCCGGTCGAGGCATTGATCTCGCCATCATCACCGCCGAAGGGTTCGGCGAAGAACGGCCTGCGGTCATCGATCCCGACTCGTTGGACAACCAGCGGATCGAAGTCTACGTCCGGTACGATTGAGGCCCGCTTCAGGCCGACGCGCGCAGCATCCAGGCCGTCTTCTCGGCGATTTGAGCGCGCTGGGTGAAGAGATCGACGCTGACAGGGTCGTGCGCCTTTTCTGCGACTTTGATGCCCTCTTTGGCGGCCCGGCTCACGGCTTCATGGCCGCTGGCGAGATTGGTCACCATCTCCGCAGCATCCGGAATGCCGTTGTCTGGCTTAATCGTAGCCCGTTCAACCATCTCGCCGGGTGAACCCGGCGCGAAATGGCCAAGGGCGCGGATGCGCTCGGCAATCACGTCGAGCGCGGTCCAGAGTTCGGTGTACTGCGTCATGAACATCGCGTGCAGTTCATTGAAGCGCGGACCCGAGACGTTCCAGTGATAGCCATGGGTCTTGGCGTAAAGCGCGTAGGTTTCGCCGAGCAGCGTCTTCAGCGCGTCGGCCGAAGATTTGCGGGCGGCGTCTGTCATGCCGATGTCGATGGCCATGATGTAATCCTTTCGAGGGCTATTTATCCTGCATCCGAGATGGGAAAGGCCCCGGCCGCATTCAAATGGATAGCGCCCGGGCGCGTCATTGGTTGCATCTATGACAGCGCGGCGCAGAACCTCTGGATCCGGATGATGGCCTCCCTGAGGGCGGCGTCGGAGGTCGCATAGGAGATGCGGAAGGCGGGCGAGAGGCCGAAGGCCTCACCGAAGACCAGCGCGACTTTCTCCTGAACGAGCAGTTCGCTGGCAAAGGTCCTGTCGCTTTCAATGACCACGCCCGAGGGGCTCGTGCGGCCGATCACACCAGCGCAGGACGGGTAGACATAGAACGCGCCTTCGGGTGTCGGACAATGCAAGCCCTTCGCGGCGTTGAGGCCCGCGACGACCATGTTCCGGCGGGCCTGGTAGGCGTCGCGGCGGACGGGCAGGAAATCCTGCGGGCCGTTCAGGGCCTCGACGCTCGCCCACTGGCTGACCGAACAGGAATTGGACGTCGACTGGTCCATGACCTTGCGCATGGCGCTGATCAGCTTTTCCGGACCTGCCGCATAGCCGATGCGCCAGCCGGTCATAGCGTAGGCTTTCGACACGCCGTTCATCGTCAGGGTGCGGTCATAGAGCGCCGGTTCGACCTGCGCGATCGTCCAGTAATCAAAGCCGTCATAGACGAGGTGCTCGTACATGTCGTCGGTCAGGATCCAGACGTGGGGGTGGCGCAGGAGAACCGCGGCGAGGCCAGCCAGTTCGGCTTTCGTGTAGGCCGCGCCTGTCGGGTTCGACGGAGAGTTGAGAATGAGCCATTTGGTGCGGGGCGTAATCGCGGCGTCGAGTTGCTCTGGCGTCAGCTTGTAGTTCGCGTTCGGTCCGCACGAAACGGTGACGGGCGTCGCGCCGGTCATCAACGCCATCTCGGGATAGCTGACCCAGAACGGCGCCGGCACGATCACTTCATCGCCGGGATTGAGGGTCGCCATGAACGCATTGAAAATAACCGCCTTGCCACCGGGTGAGACGTTGACCTGCGAAGGCTGGTAGGTAAGGCCGTTCTCTCTCGCAAACTTCGCGCAGATGGCTTCCTTGAGTTCGGGAATACCGTCCGACGGCGTATACTTGGTCTTGCCGTCGCGGATCGCGCGGATCGCGGCTTCCTTGATATTCTCGGGCGTGTCGAAATCAGGCTCGCCTGCGCCGAGGCCGATAACGTCGAGACCGGCGCGCTTCATCTCGTTCGCCTTGGTGGTGACAGCGATGGTTGCCGAGGGCTTAACCCGGGCAATGGCATCGGACAGGCGGAGTTCGGCGGTCATAACAGTCACGTTCCTCATTCAGGCCGCGCGAGGCTTATCTGCTGGGCTGCTTGCCCGCAAGAAGGCTGGTTGCGCGATGTTTGATCGATTTCAATCAAATTCATCCAGCGTCTTTGCGCGACCGTAAACCGGTTGTGGCAAGATTGATGCACGCTGAAGCCCATCCCGGCACACAGTTTCGTTCCGGGCTAGGTTTTCTGGAGGCGTCAATGGTGTGGCAGACGATTCAGTCGGAATTGGCAAAGGTCGGCGATTCAGTTTCGCGCGACATGCACGACATGTATCAGTCGGCAAGCAGGTGGATCGGTGATCTGGGCGAAGTCGAGCGGCTTGTTATCCTCTGCCTCGGGGTGCTCGGTCTGTTTTACATGTTGATGCGCCGCTCGAAAACGAGCAGCGACACGGATCCTGGGGCCGGTTATTTTGCTGCGGCGGTTTTGGTTCTTGTGGTCTTCGGGGTAGTTGCCGGTCGCATGATCAGTGGCGATCTGTCCTTTTCAGGCTCAACCTGACACCCTTCCGGCGCCAGCCGGACTGCCTTATCTGTCTGGCATGAGCCAACATCCTGAAACTTCTCCCGCTCGCGGGATCGACGTCATCCGCGACAATCTCACCCGTCTGCCGTCGAAACCCGGCGTCTACCGGATGTTCGGCGAGGGCGGCGAAGTGCTTTATGTGGGCAAAGCGCGCGATCTGAAGGCCCGTGTGTCGAATTATTGCAGGATGGGCGGACATACGCAGCGAATCGCCCGGATGATCGCGCTGACGCGGGCAATGGAATTTGTTACCACTGAAACCGAGACAGAGGCGCTCTTGCTGGAAGCAAGCCTCGTCAAATCCCTCAAGCCGCGCTTCAATGTGCTGCTGCGCGACGACAAGTCGTTCCCCTACATCCTCATCCGCCGCAATCACGAGGCGCCACAAATCAAGAAGTATCGCGGCGCGAAGCAGGATGAGGGGGACTATTTTGGACCGTTCGCCAGCGCGGGCGCGGTCATGCGCACGCTCGATACGCTGCAAAAGGCCTTCTTGCTGCGCACCTGCGAGGACAGCGTGTATTCTGCCCGCACGCGCCCCTGCATGCTGCACCAGATTAAGCGATGCGCCGGGCCATGCGTCGGGTTGATCTCAACCGAGGACTATGCCGGCCTTGCCAACGAAGCGGCTGACTTTCTGCGCGGTAAGGGCGCAGACCTCCAGAAGCGCCTGGCGACGGAGATGGAGGCTGCCGCCGACCTCATGGAATTTGAAACCGCAGCGCGCCTGCGCGATCGCATTCGCGCTCTGGCGCATGTCCGGGCGACACAGGATGTCAACCCGGATGGGATCGAGGAAGCCGACGTCTTCGCGATTGCGCTGGAGGGCGGCGTCTCCTGCGTGCAGGTATTCTTTATCCGGGCGGGTCAGAACTGGGGTGCCACCGTACATTTTCCGCGCCATGAACGTGATCAGGAAGCGGAGGAAATCCTCGCCGCCTTCCTCGTGCAATTCTACGACAAGCGCCCGCCACCGCGCCTTATCCTGGTCAATGAGCTGCCGGATCAGGCCGAGTTGATCGCAGAGGCCCTCGGCCTCAAAGCGGGTCGAAAGATCGAACTGCGCCGCCCTGAACGGGGGGCAAAACGCGACCTGCTCACGCAGGCCGAGCGCAACGCCGCCGAGGCGCTGACGCGCAAGCTGTCGGAGACAGCGAGCCAGGAACGTCTCTTGCTTGAGGTCCAGAAAGTGTTCGAGTTGCCCAAAGTGCCCGAACGCATCGAGGTGTATGATAACTCCCACATCCAGGGCACGAACGCCGTTGGCGGCATGGTCGTCGCGGGCCCCGAAGGGTTTCGCAAGCAGGCCTACCGAAAGTTCAATATAAAAGACACCGAAATCACCCCCGGCGACGATTTCGGCATGATGCGCGAAGTGATGCGCCGCCGCTTCGCCCGCGCGCTGAAGGAGCGCGAGGCGGGGCAGGACCAGGACTGGCCGGACCTCGTGCTGATCGATGGTGGCCTCGGCCAACTTAATGCCGCCGTGGAGACCCTTGCTGAACTCGGTCTCACCCCGGAGGAGGTGACCCTCGTCTCGATCGCCAAGGGTGTCGACCGCAATGCCGGACGAGAACAGTTCTTTCGTCCGGGCCGCGCGCCCTTCAAGCTGCCCGAGAACGCGCCCGTCCTTTATTATCTGCAGCGCCTGCGCGACGAGGCCCACCGCTGGGCCATCGGCGCCCACCGCCAGAAACGCGCCGCTGAAGCTGCTCGCTCACCGCTCGATGAGATCGAAGGCATCGGCCCCACACGCAAGAAGGCGCTGCTCCACCATTTCGGCTCCGCCCGCGGCGTCTCCCGCGCCAAGGTCGCGGACCTCATGCAGGTCGACGGCGTCAACGAAGCCCTCGCCATCCGCATCCACGGGCACTTCAACGGCGGGTGAAGATTCAGCTGACGCCCGGCCTGTGCAACAGAATCCGCCCCCTCCGGGAATAAAATCTGCAAACGCCTCAAGCGCCTGAAAGATTTCTCCGGAAAACCTGCGCCACACCCCTCCGGCTGGGGTTATGCTCGCGCTGATTCCTGATCGGCAACACAGACCAACGCTCATCCTGAGCGAAGTCGAAGGATGGGCCAAACAGAGCAGCCACCAGCCCCGGCCCGTACTTCAGCTTCACCCACGCGATACCAGCCGATACCAAGTGATAAAAAATGAGAATCAATGAGAAAAATTCGACATCCAGAATACAAAGCCTGCAACAGGATGAGGCTATCTGGCGGGAGAAGGAGAGGACTTGCGCCTACAGCAAACGGCGCTTCGGAAAAATAAAACCCATCCCCATCAGACCGTTATGAAATCCTCCCCCAAACCTTCCGCAACACCTCCGCCCACGGATCTATCGAAACTTGCCAACTTCGAGGTACTCCTAACCCCTCTCCCATGAAATGGGAGAGGAGGGGCCCACGCCAAAGGCGTGGGAGGTGAGGGTCTTGGTTTTGTCGGTTATGTGGGATGGCGCCTCTCCCCGGCGGCAAGAGGCCGTCCCAGTCCTCCACAGGCAATGCCAAGCGTTAAGGTTTCAGGGGCTTACACCCGGCCCCCTTATCCCCTATATTGTTCCTGTCTTCGGACTATGGCGATAAATGCGCGTGTAATAAGCGGCTCGGACCCGGGGGCGGTACCCGGCATCTCCACCAAAAGACGGCCGCGTTGGCCGTTTCCTGATGGGGATGAAATAGTGTCGACGGACGTGTAAAGACGAGGCTTTCGCTCGCTTGAGCTGCGTTAGAAGCTCAAAAGCAAATAGTTGCAAACGACAACTTTGCTGAGGGCGAACTGCTCGCCGCGTAAGCGGTGACGGTTTTTCCGACCTAAGTCCTCCGGTTTCAGACCCGGAGGCGGGGCCCGGGGGCGCCTGGCAACAGAAGCCCCCACCTTTGCGCCGTCGGATTGATTTTGGTTGACGAACTTCCAATCCGCGAGCATTCGGCGAAAATGTTCGACGAAATCAGAAGCAATATTTTTCCCGCAGCCCACAAATTTATCACCAACTGGGCCTCTGTCCCGTGGCACACCTACGCGCATCGTCCGCACTCGTCTCAGGCCCTTGCATTCTCGGTGTTTGGAACTCTTTCGGAATCGTCAGTTCGGGACGAAGTGTTCAGCCGGATTGCAGGTCGCGCAGGCCTTTCGGACTCTGGCCCGTGGTCAGTGCTGCTCGAATGGCAAGATGCGACCAATCAATTGCGGGAACCACGGCCCACCCAAGTCGATGCCGTGGTGGTCAGTGAGAATTCCATTCTCCTGTTCGAGTGCAAGTTCACTGAGCCGGGGGGTCAATGTAGCCAGGTCAAGCAGGACAGCCGGAAGCGAACGGCATGCAACACCCGCTATGAAATGCAGACAAACATTCAAAACGGCATTCTTGCGCGATGCGCCCTCAGCGGCAAAGGCGTTCGGTATTGGGATATCATTCCCGAAGTGTATGGCATGGACGCCGGGATAGACCACGCACCATGCCCATTTGCCTTCGACAACTATCAATGGATGCGCAATTCGCTGCTTGCACACAGCCTCCACAAGTCGACTGGAAAATCGGTGCGCTTGTTTGTTGTTTATTGCGACGTTCCAGGTCTTCCGACTGCCGACAAAGTGCGTAGCGGCGGCGTGGGGTTGGCCGCACGGTCGGAAGAGACATCAATCCGTCCGTTGTCATATCAAGACATCATAGCGATTGCGGCTGAGACTGAACCTTCGCCCGTTTGGGGTGAGCTTGAATCCTGGATGTTGTCCCGCGTGCCGCCTCGCCGCTAAAGCAGGATGGTTCCCTTGCCGTCCTTCTCCATCGCGCGGATGTAGGACGGGTATTCCCGCATCTGTTTCAGGAACCGGTGTGCGTTCGGGAAGCGCGTCTCGTCCATGCCGGCGCGGTGGGCGGCGAGTTCCATCGAATAGCCCATCACGATGTCCGCCGCTGTCAGCGTGTCGCCCGCAAACCATTTCGACTGGCCGAGCGCCTTTTCGATCTCCTTCATCAGCGCATTCAGTCGCGGATCAAAGAAGGCCGTATTCAACGCTCCGACCAGCGACTTTGCGACCGGACGCACCAGGAACGGTGCGCGGGTCGTCAGCGCCCCAAGCACGAACTTGTTGGTCAGCAGTGGCTGCAGGCTGCCCTGCGACGTGTGGAACCAGAAGAGATAGGCCGCCCGGTTCGCTGCGCCGGGCGCCGGACGCAGCGGGCTACCGGGTTGGCCATCGAGAATGTAATCGACGATGGCATTCGTCTCGGCCAGCGTCACCGCCCCGTCCGTAATCACCGGTGCCGTCCCGAGCGGCGAGACGGCCTTGTACGCGGCCGGCGCCAGCCGCGTGTTCGGGTCGCGGTCATACAGCTTGATCTCGTATCGAACGCCCAGCTCCTCCAGCAGCCAGAGGATCCGGATGGACTGGGATTTCTCGAGATGGTGCAGCGTGATCATGTGACGTCTTCCGGTTGGGTGGTGCAGCGATTCAGCCCCGAGAGACGAGTGTCACTCCAGCCCCAGCACCTCCTTGAGGAACATCGTCTCGGCTTCGCGCTGGAAGGCCCGGTTGGACTTCTTGCGGAACCCGTGACCTTCGTCCATCGCCATAAGGAACGGAGCCTTGACGCCGTTTGCCTTGACAGCGGCGAGGATCTGTTCGGCTTCCGTGTACGGAACACGTGGGTCATTGTAGCCCTGGATCACGAAGAGGGGCTTGGTGATACGGTCCGCATTGCGCAGGGGCGAGATCGCATCGAAGAAGGCCGAGACTTCCGGATCGCGCTCATCACCATACTCGACCCGGCGCAGATCGACCCGGTAGCCTTCGGTATTGGTGAGGAAGGTCTTGAAGTCGGAGATGCCGACGATGTTGATTCCGCCCGCGAGCCGGTCACCATAGTCGATCATCGAGGCCAGCACCATGTATCCGCCATAGGAGCCGCCCTGGACCACCACGCGCGAGGCATCAAGGCCCGGATCGGCCGCAATCCAGTCGAGCAGGGCGCCGATATCCTCGACCGACTTCTTGCGGTTGAGGGCGTTGTCCAGCGACACATAGGTCTTTCCGTAGCCGGACGAGCCGCGCACGTTCGGAACGACAACTGCGATGCCCAGTTCGTTTGCCCAGTACTGATAGGCGGACGAGAAACCGGGACGCGACTGGCCTTCCGGTCCACCATGGATCGAGATGATCACGGGGTGCGGACCCTCGCCAGCAGGGCGGTAGATGAAGGCGGGAATGCGCATGCCGTCGGCGTTCGGGTAGTCGAACAGCGCAGGCACGACGAACTGGCTGGCATCGAGACCGCCGATTTCTGCCTCGGTCCAACGTGTCAGTTCCAACGTGGCGATATCGAACGACCAGGCATCGGCGGGGCTGGTCGCTCCGTTGAAGGTGAAGCCGACCTTTTTCGAGTCTGGACTGAAAGCGGGTCCGGACGCGATGCCAACAGGAAGGGCAGGGCCGGGACGAACCTTGCCGGTCGCCAGATCGAGAAGGCGAAGTGTTCCAAGGCCGCCTTCATTGACAACGAACACAACGGTCGTCTCGTCGGGCGACAGTTTCCAGTCCTCGACATCCCAATCGATATCGCCGGTGAAGTTCGTGATCGCGCCGGTTTTCGCATTGATGCGGACGAGGTTCGAAAACTCGCTGTCCTTGTTCGTAGCAGTGAGGATATCGCCATTCGAGAGGAGGGCGGCGCCGGAATAGGCGACCTTTTCATCGGGGTTGATTTCGGTCAGCTCGGAGGTTTCAAGGTCGAGGTAGAACAGCTTGCTCTCCGCGATCGACAGGTAACGTTGCAGCAGCAGCGTCTTTCCATCCGCCGACCAGTCAACCGGACCGATGGCGCCTTCACCCTCGAGGGCGACGACAAGCTTTGCCGGATCGGAGGGGTCGCCGACGATGATGTCGTTGTTGGGATCGCCGGAATTCGTGCGTGCCCAGACCGCCCGCTTTCCATCGTCCGACCAGATGGCGGCGCCGTTCCTTGTGCCGGGTTGCGTGAACGAGACAACGTTGCCTGTGGCGAGGTCGAACCGGTAGCCCTGGAAGAATTCGTCACCCCCGGTATCCTTGCCGAACACGAAGGCCGTGCCGTCCGGGCTCGCCGTCATGCCAGTGACCGGCTCATCGTAGAAGGTGAGCTGGCGGCGGGCGCCGCCTGGGAAGGCAACCTTGTGGACCTGGCTGACTTCCGCAAATCGGGTCGAAATCAGAATGCCGCCATCGCTGGTCCAGTCCGCGAATCCGTGACCGCGCACGTTCTCGTATTGGCTGAGGCGATTTGAAACGTCTCGCGGGATCGCCGGTATACCTTCGAACACCAGGTTCCCCCGGGTTGTCCGCTCGGACGGGGCGGGTGCCTCGGTGAGGGCGGGTTCCGGCACCGTGCCGGTCTGCGCGCAGGCGGCGAATGCAAGCGCCGACAGGCTTGCAAGGAATGGACGGAAGGAGGACGTGTTCGACATGGGAGACTCCCCGAGAGGCTTTTGGATTGATTCCGGTTCTAGTGCGTTTGTTTGAGCCGTCACGCTCTTTTCGCGTGAAACCGTCATGTCCTTGCGGCATAGCGCACACGTAAAGAGTGGAATGGAGGGAGCAGACGATGAATATCCGCACGCTGGCCGGTCTCGCGATGATGTGCCTGATGGTGGCGTCTGCCTGTTCACACCGGCCTGTCTCGCCAGAGGCGCCTGAAGCTGCGGCCGCTGACCCCATCCCGCCGCGTGTGCTGCTGATCGGCCTCGACGGGTTCCGGCCCGAAATGCTCGGCTGGGAGGCGCCGCATCTCGCTGCGCTCGCTGCCCGGGGCGTGCGCGCCGAGGCGATGATCCCGCTGATGCCGAGCGTGACCTTCGTCAACTTCTATTCGCTCGCGACCGGCCTTTATCCAGAGCACCACGGCATGGTCGCCAACAATCCCTATGACTCCGGGGCGAAGGAATTCTTCCAGCCCGCGACCGGCCCGCAGGAAGAACGCTGGTGGCAGGGCGAACCGATCTGGGTGACCGCCGAGAAGCAGGGCCTGAAGACCGCCATCATGTTCTGGCTCGGTTCGGAAGTTGCGCATGACGGCGTGCGCCCGTCCATCTGGACACCCTACCAGCACGAGAAGCCCTACCAGCAGCGCCTCGACGAAGTGCTTGGCTGGTATGATGTGCCGGAAGCCGAACGGCCGCGATTCGCCGCCGTTTATTTCGACCGTGTCGACACCATCACCCATTATACCGGCCCGAGCTCGGACGAGGCGAAAGCCGCCGTCACAGAAGTTGATGCCTATGTCGGCCAGCTCATCGCGGGCCTCGATGCGCGTGGCCTGACGGAAACCACCACGATCATCGTCGTGTCCGATCACGGCATGGCCTACACGCCGCCGGAACAGGTGCTCGATGTCGGCGCGTTCATTGACCTCGACCAGCTGGTCGTCGCCCAGTTCACCGGCCCCTATGCTGGCTCGGGCCATCCCGCCCTGCAGATCTACGGCGAAGGCCCAGCGCTTGAGGCTGCCTATGTCGGCCTCAGCATGGCCAGCGAGCACATCAATGTGTATCGGCGCGGCGAGATGCCCGCGCATTACCGTCTCGACCATCCGACCCGCGGCCCGGACCTCTTTGCCGTCGCCGATCCCGGCTGGCTGATGCGCAGCCTGAATGTCGGAGGCTGGCGCCCGCCCATCCCCGGCAATCACGGCTACGACAATCTGCTGCCCGAAATGGCCGCGACCTTCGTGGCCGCAGGGCCGATCTTCCCCGCAGGCGAAACCGCCGCGCCGTTCGAGAACGTCAACGTCTACGGCCTGATCGCCTGCGCCCTCGGAATCGTCCCGGTACAGACGGATGGCGATCCGGCCGTGGTGGAAAAGGTGACGGGCGGCCGCTGCCCGGCGCCGGCGGAATAGACAGAGCAGGAGTCCCCTCATGGCCAAACTCGCCTTCGGTCTCAACATGTCGCTCGACGGCTATGTCGACCATGACCGTTTCGCGCCGGACCCCGTGGTCTTCCGCCATTTCATCGAACAGGTGCGCCACGAGACCGCCAGCATCTATGGCCGCCGCATGTACGAGATCATGGCCTACTGGGACGAAGACCAGCCTGGCTGGCAGGACGCCGAGCGCGAATACGCCGAAGTCTGGCGCGCCCAGCCCAAATACGTCGTCTCCCGCACGCTGAAATCCGTCGGCCCGAACGCCACCCTGATTTCAGACAACGTCGAAACCGAAATCCGCCGCCTCAAGGCGGACCTCGACGGCGAAATCTCCATCACCGGCCCGAACCTCGCGAGCAGCCTCGCCCCCCTCATCGACGAATACCAGATCTACCTCCACCCCGTCGTGTTAGGCTCAGGCCGGCCTATGTTCGAAGGCCCCCGCCCACCCCTCCGCCTCACCGCGAGCGAGCGGATAGGGGAAAGCGTGATGCGCCTGACTTATGTGCCGGCAACGTAGGGCGGGATGCACCGACTCACGCTCTCCCTCGCGATTTGCACCCTGCTGCTCAGCGCTTGCGCCACGCCACCCGAGCCTGAATTGACAGGTACGAACTGGATTTCAATGCAGACGCAAAACGGGCCATTCTGCGGGCGCTGCGATAATACAAAACTCGTCGTTCAGGAGGATGGCCTGGTCCACATAGAACAAGGCCATTGGCTGTTCGATTATCGCTTCTGGCAAACCAAGCGGCGCACGGTACAGATCGCGCCGGAAACCGCCTCGGCCATGCGCGCTCATCTCGAATCGTTCCGGCCTGAAGGCACACTCGACCTCAGATTTTCGGAAGAATGCGAAACTTACCGCACCCATATGGGCGGCGCAAATATCCGCTGGCACGAGGCACAGAGTGAAGATGTCCTCTACGCCGACTTCGGTTGCGAGTCAGACCGATACCCGGTCACACGTTGCGAGATGATCAAGGCGGTTAAGCTGCTCGGCATTGAAAAGCTGCGCCTGCGCGAATGGGACTGGGCAAAGTGCAACTGAGCAAGTGATCCTCAGCTGCCGAAACACATCTTAAGAATACCGCGCCTCCACCTGCTCCGCCTTCACCCCCGCCTTCACATCCGCCAGCGCCGCCGCGAGATCGCGCAAATAATCCTCCGCCACCTCCGCATGCTTCGGGGACAGCATCAGGTGCAGGCTCTGCGGCTCGGCCGTGAACGAGGTGAACCATCCTCGCGCCCGCATCGCGGCGTAGAGCGCGAGCGTCTCAGCCTCCGGATGCCGGAACGCGATCAGCCCGAGCATCGGTTTGCCCAGCACTTCGAAGCCGAGCGCCTTTACTCCCGCCTCGATTTTCTCGCGCACCCCGCACACCAGCCCCTGCTTCTCGCGGTAGCCGTCCACGCCCAGCACATTCATCACCGCCCAGGCCGCGGAGATCGCGCCGCCCGGGCGCGTGCCCGCCAGCGTCGGCGTCTTCATCGGTGCGCCGCTCCAGTCGCGCATCGAGAAGGGCATGTGCTTGTAGAGGTCTTCCGAGCGGAACAGCACCGTCGAGGCGCCCTTCGCGCAATAGCCATATTTGTGCAGGTCCGCGCTCATCGATCTGACTGCCGGCACCTCGAAATCAAACGCCGGCACGGGTACGCCGTTCATCCGCGCGAATGGCGCGAAGTATCCGCCGACGCACGCATCCACATGCAGCCACACACCCTTGGCCTCCGCGACCTCGCCCAGCGCCGCAATCGGGTCGATGATTCCATGCGGAAAATTCGGCGCGGAGCCGATCATCATGATCGTCGCCTCATCCACCGCCCCTGCCATCGCCGCCGGATCGGCTTCGTAGCTGCCGTCCGTCTTCAGCGGCACGTTGCGCACCTCGATGTCCATCAGGTGCGCCGCCTTGTGGAAGGCCAGGTGGCCGGAGCGGGGGATGACGATGTTCTGCCCCGGCTGAATCTTGCCCTTCGCGCGCGCAAAGTCGCGCGCCGTCTTCATCGCCATGGTTATCGAATCGGTGCCGCCGGATGTGATCGCCCCGGTCGACCCCTCCGGCCCGTGCAGCAGGCCGAGGGCCATGGAGATGACATCCTTCTCCATCTGCGCGAGCGACGGAAAGGCGAGTGGCCCCAGACCGTTCTCCGACATGTAGAGTCCATAGGCGTCGTGCTGGACGTGGTGGATGTCTTCACCGGCGTTGAAAACATAGACGGCAGTGCGGCCACTGCGCCAATCCACGTCGTTGCCGCCTCGCGCAATCATGTCGGCGCGAACCTCGTCCCAGTCCCGTCCCGTGGCTGGCATCTGCATGGTCTCTCTCCCTTGTATTGTAACCAGCAGCCTATGCTGCGCATGCGCGCATGGCCAGAAGCAGTGAGGGAGAAGAAAATAAATGCTCGCGTGTTGCGCTAAGGGCGTTGCAGCGAGTAGTCCCTCCGCATAATTTACCTTTCGATAACCTTCAGCCACCCGGGAAAGAGCAGCGCGCAAGATGACGGATTACATCGGATACGAAGCGCTGACCCAGGCCGCCATGCGCGGTGTCGTTCGCGAGGCCCTGCGCCGCGCCCGCGCGAATGGCGGCGTTCCCGGTGACCACCACTTCTACGTCTCGTTCAGCACCCGCGCGCCGGGCGTGAAAATTGCCGACCATCTGGTCCAGCGATTCCCGGAAGAGATGACCATCGTCATCCAGCACCAGTACTGGGACCTCGAAGTCCATGAAGGACATTTCGAAATAGTCCTCAAGTTTGCAGGCGTGCCGCAGCATCTTTACATACCGCTCGCAGCGATTACGCGGTTCGTGGATCCGTCGGTGAATTTCGGCCTCACCTTCGAGACACGCACGCGCGATGCCGGTGTGCTCGCCCCGGCGAAGGAAATTGTCGAGGAGGCACCGAAGCTGCCAGCCGAGACAGTCGTCAATCTTGACGCCTACCGCCGCAAGTAAGGCCGGCGATTTGAGCGAGGACGTCCGCCCCCGCGTCTCGGACGCCGAGATGCTCGCGCGTTTCCAGAACTCCAAGAAACGTCCGCCCTGTTCCGACACGCTCGGCATGCGCCTTGCCGCGCTGAACCAGGACGCAAAGACGGTGACGATGGAATTCGATGTCTCGCCTTCCTTTGCCAATCCTACCGGCGCAGTGCAGGGCGGCTTCATCTCTGCGATGATGGACGAAGCGATGAGCACGGCCGTGATCATCGCG
>JBGSVY010000018.1:0-14311 GCA_041752715.1 Hyphomonas sp. | reverse complement strand
GGCGCCACCATCGGCAAGGATGCGAGCGCCTCCGAGCGCGCGCTTGTTGCGGCGGCCGGCGCAAACGCGGTCAACCCGGTGATCCGCGCGCAGGTCGATTACGAAGAGACAAAGACCATCCGCAAGCCGGGCAGTGTCGCTGACCGGGTCCTGTTCTGGCGCAATGACAACCCCGAAGACCTTGCCAGCGCCGCTGAAGACAATGCGACGGGCGGCGAGACCGTCACGGTCGAACGCGGCAGCGGCGGTCCCCGCATCAAGCTTCCCGGCACCTGAGCCATCCCGCCGTGCCCGGTCGCAGGCCGGGCGCCCGTCCTTCACCTGACCGGAGCAAATCGATGAAACGGTTCATTGCCGCCAGCCTTCTGGCATTTTCCGCCGCAACTTTTTCGTTCGCGTCCGCACAGTCCGGCGAGACAGCCCCCACCACGTTCAAGCTGAGCAATGGCATGGATGTCGTGGTCGTGCCTGACCGCCGGGCCCCGGTCGTCACCCACATGGTCTGGTACAAGGTGGGCGCCGTCGATGAGGCGCCCGGCAAGTCCGGAATCGCGCACCTGTTCGAACATGTGATGTTCAAGCAGACGAAGAATATTGGCCCGGAGGAGTTCACCTCGATCGTCCAGCGGTCCGGCGGCCAGCTGAATGCCTTCACCAGCTGGGACTACACGGCCTAGTTCGAGCGCGTCGCCAAGCAGCATCTCGGCAAGATGATGGAGCTTGAAGCCGAGCGGATGGTGAACCTCGTCATCAATGATGATCCGAAAGGCCCGTTCATTTCAGAGCGAGACGTCGTCAAGGAAGAGCGCCGCCAGCGGATCGACAACAATCCCGGCGTGATCCTGCAGGAGAAAGTCCTGTCCGCGCTCTGGAAGGGCCACCCCTACGAGATCACCGTCATCGGCAAGATGGACGAGGTCGCAGCCCTCACGCCGCAGGATGGGCTCGACTTCTACCGCCAGTATTACAGCCCGGAGAACGCGATTCTCGTCGTCGCGGGCGACGTGACGGCCGAAGAGGTTCGCACGCTCGCAGAACAGCACTATGGCGTCATCGCACCGACCGGCATCGCCATCTCGGAGCGCAAGTGGCAACCCGCCCCGCCGATTACCGAGACGCAGCTGATCACTCACGCTGATCCGAAAGTGCGCCAGCCGGTCTGGAGCCGCTACTATGCCGGCACGTCCTACATGCGCGACTACGACACGGCGCTCGCGCTCGATGTCGGCCTTGAAGTGCTCGGCGGCGGCGCGACCAGCCGGCTCTACCAATCGCTCGTCGAACAGCAGAAGCTGGCGATCAGCGCCAACACCTACGCCTGGACGACACTGCACGATCAGGGCCCGGCTGTGATTTCCGCCAGCCCCGCGCCTGATGTCACGCTCGAAGCGCTCGAAGCAGCCGTGATGGCCGAGATCGAGAAAGTTCTCGCAGAAGGCTTCACCGAGGCTGAGATCGTGCGCGCCCGCAACAAGCTCGCGGCCAGCGCGATCTACGAGCGCGACAGCCAGTCAAGCATGGCGAACACGTTTGGCGCCACGCTCGCCATCGGCGGCACGGTCGAGCAGGTCCTTGCCTATCCGGACGACGTGCGCGGCGTAACGCCTGAGCAGGCGATTGCCGCGGTTCGCGCGGTGTTCGGCGCGGACAAGAACTTTATCGAAGCCCACCTGCTTCCGGCTGACGGAGACCTTTGAGATGACACTGCTGAAACCCCTCCTCGCCGGCGCATCGCTTTTCACGCTCACGGGCTGCGCAACCGTTCAAAGCTGGTTCGCGTCTGAACCGGCGGAAGCGCCCGCCATCGAAGTTGTCGAAGCGCCAGCCCTCAAAGTGACCGTCCATGACGGTGATTTTGCGACCATCCAGCAGTTCACGACGCCGGGCGGCGTATCGGTCTGGCTGGTGTCCGAGCCCTCCATCCCGATCCTGTCGGTCGAGATGGCCTGGAAGGGCGGCACCGCCGCCGACCCCACCGGCCAGGAAGGCCTCGGCAGCGCTGTCACCTACGGCATGAACGAAGGCGCGGGCGATCTCGATGCCCTCGGCTTCCAGACGCGTATGGAAGACCTGAACATGAGTTTCGGGTGCAGCATCAGCGGCGAATGGACAAGCTGCTCCACGTCAATGCTGACAGACAACGCCGCCGAGTCCATGGATCTCGTCGCAACGGCGTTCGCGGCGCCCCGCTATGACGCCGGTCCCTTCGACCGCTTCCTGCGCGAGCAGGACGTCTCCCTCAAGACGCGCGAGACGTCCGCCGGCTTCCTCGCCGGCCGCGCGCGCGCCGCCGCGCTCTTTCCCGGCCATCCCTTCGCCCGCGAAGTATCCGAAGCGAGCCTGGCGACCCTGACGCCGGAAGCGGCCCGCAATCACATGCGAACCCTGATGACGAAAGACCGCCTGCTCGTCACCGCTGTTGGCGCCATCACACCGGAAGAGCTGGCGCCGATGATCGACAAGGCTGCAGCCGGCTTGCCGGAAACCTCGGTCGTGCCGGACGTGCCCGTCATCACGCTGCCTGCCGAAGCGCCCGCCGATCCGATCATCGTCAGCCTGCCGCAGCCACAAAGCCTTGTGCAATTCATCGGCCCGGCGATGCTTCGCGAGGATCCAGACTTCTGGCCGGCCTTCGTGCTGAACTACACGTTCGGCGGCGGCGGCTTCGAAAGCCGCCTGATGAAGACCCTGCGCGTCGAAAAGGGCCTCACCTATGGCATCGGCACCGGCGTCAGCTACGGTCCCGTCCTCGCCTCCTGGAGCGGTTCGGGTCAGACAAAGAACGAGAGCGCGGGCGAGTTCATCGCCGGCATCGAGGCCGAGATGACGAAGTTCATCGAAACCGGCGCGACCGAGGCGGAACTGGCCGATGCAAAGGCCTACCTCATCGGCTCCTATCCGCTCGGCTTTGACTCGAACGCCAAGATTGCCAGCCAGATGATGGGCGTCCGGCGCGACGATCTGGGCGTCGACTATTTCGATCGCCGCAATGCCCTCATCGAAGCGGTGACGATAGAAGATGTGAACCGCGTCGCCGCGAAATACCTGCGTCCGTCGAACTTCACATTCATCGTCGTCGGGGAACCGCAAGGAATTGCGGCAACGGCGCCGGCAGCGCCTTAATCCGCAGATCGGCGCGGCGTGGCGAGGCCGGGGGCGGAAATGCCTCCGGCCCTGAAGCGCTCGAACTTGAAGAGTTCGGCGGGTCGCCCGCCGGTTCCCGTTTCCAGCTGCCCGGTGGGCGTAACAAGGCCCGACCGGTCCAACGCCCGTCGAAAGTTCTGCGTATGAAGCTGAAGGCCAAGAATCGCCTCGACGGTTCGCTGTAGCGCGGAAAGCGTGAAGCGGTCAGGCATCAATTCAAAGATCACGGGCCGATACTTTATCTTGCTGCGCAACCGCGACAGGCCGGTTGCGAGAATGCGCCGGTGGTCGGACGCCATTGCTTCGCCAAGCCGAACCTCAGGTTCAGGCAAGCCGGCATCCCGCGCACATTCGTTTACAAGCCCGGCTTCGTAGAGAAGCTCGTACCGCTCAAGGACGCGCTCCTCGATCCAGCGCGCGCCGTCTAGCCCGAAAGCGATCTGCACGCGCTCAAGGCGGCGCTCGTTGCCCGAAGCCCATGTCCTCAGGCGAGGACCGATTTCTGTCTCGATGATCGCGGGCCGGCTGCGGCGGTGATCTTCCCAAGGAAAATACCTGTACCAACTCTGCCAGCGCGCTTCAAACGCGGCGCCTGCAGGCAGCGCTTCGGGCGCCAGCGCGAGGTAGCCCACCGAGATGACCCGGGCGTGCGGTGGTGCGTCGGCCAGAGAGGCTTCGGGCGTATCCCGGTCCTTGTCGCCGAAGGTGTAAAGCTGTTCGACATAGCCGATCTCGAAACCGGTCTGCTCCCTCACCCAACCACGCAGGGACAGGTCAAACGTGCGATGCGATTCGGGGTCGAATGCACCGAAAGGCAAAGCCTGCTCACCGGTCGCCCGCCGGGTCACCAGCACAAGCGGCGCCGCATCCTCGATGGCGACCATCACGGCCGAGAGGCCAATCAACAGCGGCGTGTTCATGCCGTCCTGCTACGATCAAGGCACGCGCTGATTGCCTCGAAGCGATCAAGGAAGGCGGCCTGGGCAACCTGTGCGGGTTGGGGATCGAGCGAGAGTTGCAGCCCGGCGGGTGGGCGTCCGAAAAAGCCTGTCGCCTCCGCTTCGCTGAACCCCGCCAACTGGACCGCCTCGAACCAGGCCGAGAGATTGTCGGCCTGCTTGATCAGCTTCTTGAGGCGAACGGGTGTCACCGGCGCAAGCCCGAAGCGGATGTGCACGGCTTCCTGCAGCCGGGCCTCGACGCCCTTGTAGCTGTCGCCGAGCAGGGCCTTGAACGGCGAGATCATGTCGCCGATCACGTATTCAGGACTGTCATGCAGCAGCGCGGTAAGACATTCGGCCGGGCCCATCCCCGGCGACAGCGTGCGGCAGAGGCGCTCCACCAGCACCGAATGCTCAGCCACCGAGAAAGCGTGCGCGCCGCGTGTCTGTCCATTCCAGCGGGCAACCCGCGCAAGACCATGGGCGATATCCTCGATTTCGATGTCCATCGGCGAGGGATGCGCAAGGTCCAGCCGCCGGCCGGACAGCATGCGCTGCCACACACGGGCGGGCTTTACAGATCGCTTAACGGCTGGGCTCATCGCGGCCACTCTTTAAGGCATTGGTAGCAGGGGTAAAGAAAGGGAGGCAACTTGGTTACAAACTGACCCCATTTGCGCCACCTTTTCCCAATCGCCCATTAAGGCCTGGCGCATATATCTACCCCATCACCCAAGCCGGGGCGAGCCATCACCGGCGCGCGCCGCCTAACACCGGATCGCTTATGCTCGACGCTCTCCTCACGCTCGCCTCGGGACCGCTGCTGCCGATGGCAATCCTGTCGGGAGGGATCGTCGTCGTGATCGTCGAGGCGATCCGCGTCAGCCCGCACGCGCTTTGGGGCGACCTCTTCAACGAAGAGTTCGACGATTAGTCGTCTGCCGCGGCGAAGTTTGCCAGAAGGCGCAGGTAGGCGGCCTGATAGGCGCCTGAATTCTCGGTCACTTCCCAGGAATTGAGCGGCCAGCCGTCATTGAAATCGCGATAGGCCTTGAGCGGCGGCTGTCCGTAAGGCGGCGTGGGGGGGGCCACGCCGCAGGTCTCGACTCCGCCGCAGCGGCTGGGGCAACACATGGTCCAGGTGTAGGAGGGGTTCGGACCGCCGACGAGGAATCCCGGCGCCGGGCCCGGCTGTGAAGCGGTCACACGTGACCAGCGCGTACCGGGCGCAAACCAGCCATGATAGAACTGCGCCACCGCGTTCTCCGCGCCGTGTTCGCCCATGTTCGAAAGGTAGACCTTCCCCAGCGGATTGCGACCGTGCAGGTAGTGGAGGTAATCCGCCGCGCGCGACTTGAGGCGTTTCGCGTCGTCCTGCGCAGCACCGAGCCGCGCGGCATCAAGATGCAACAGTGCCGTGCGCGCCATTACGCCATTGCTGCCCCAGTGCATCGCATCGACCGGGACGCGGTAGCCGACAGGGTTCGCGTTCGTCCGTACACGCAAGGCATCGCGGATGATCTGCGACGTTTCGCCATCCAGCGCGCCGGACTGGATCGCAAAGAAGGCCGCGTCCTGCACCTCCGTCCGGTAGGCGTCAATCAGTCCGTTGCGCACCAGCGTTGCCGACTCCAACCCTGTCTTTGCGGCCGTATCGAACCGCGCGTCTCCCGTCAGCGCATGAAGGTAGATCGCTGCCGCGATCCGCTTGTGGGCGCGAAACTCTGCATCTACTTCCTGCTGGCCTGCCCCAAGGCCGATCGAGATGTCACGGCGATCATTGTTGTAGAAAGTGATTGCGGGATTGGCCTCCGCCCAGTTCCATGCCGCGATAGCACGGGCAGTAAGGTCATCCGCATACGCGCGTTCGTCAGGTCCGGGTCTGTCGCGCAAGACAAATGCGCCGAGGGCGAAAGCCGAAGCCGCAGACAGGGTCGCCGATGTGCTGGCAGGCCCATAAAGGCTGCGGGCGCGGGCTCTGGAGGGCGGCGAGGCCATGTCACGCCCGAGCACAGATAGCAGGCTTCCATCAGGGCTTTGCATCCGTGCCAGCCAGTCGAGGCCCCATTTCGCCTCGTCGAGCACGTCTGGACTGCCATTGCCGCTTTCCGGAATGCCGAAATCGTCGCCCCACGCCGAGGGGTTCTCGGCATAGGACCGCAACAGCAGCCGGCAATAATCCGCCGTCCAGTTTGTATACTGATTGAAATCCCCTGCATCATACCATCCCCCGGACAGGTCGCGCGTGGACTCCGCTTCGGTGGGCGCAAAGAACCTGCGCGCCTCGCGGTCTTGTCCCGGCCCGAGATGGCTCGCCCCATCGGCCCAGCGCGGATCGGCGAAGGGCGGCTTCTTCGCGATGCCGGCCCGCTGGTAATAGAACGTGCGGAAGGCCTCGCGCAGCACCGGACGATAGACCTCGCGCCCGATCTCGAACGGGCCGGAAATAGCAGCGCCGTCTTCGCTGGAAATGATATAGGTGCCCGCCGCCGTCACATCGCTGAACGAGACGGTCCACACGCGGTCGCCCGATAGCTCATCGACATCGCCGGACGGCTGAGGCACGAGACGGCGCACGACCTCTCCGCCGATCGCCTCGCGTAACGTGTAAGCGGGCGCTGCGGCCCCGCCAATGCCTGCGTCATACCCCGCCACAGGCTCACGGATGAGTGCGATCTTCTCCGCCTCAGGAAGGTATCCGAACTGGTCGGTGACGATCGTCGGTGCGGGCTGAAGCGGCAGCGCGGCTTCCGTCTGAGGCGATGCCGGCCCGCACGCCGCGACGAGAAGCGCAAGACCGGCGGTTGCGGCCTTTCGCATTATCCGGCGCGCTCGACGACAACCATTCCGGCCGAATAGCCGGCGCCGAACGAGCAGATCAGGCCGCGCTCTCCGGTCCGCAGGTCGCTGGAGTGCTTGTGAAACGCAATGATGGAGCCGGCCGAGGATGTGTTGGCATATGTGTCAAGAACGGTGGGGCTGTCGTCCTCGGTTGCGTCGCGGCCCAGCACGCGAGCGGCAATCAGACGGTTCATGTTGGCATTCGCCTGATGCAGCCACATGCGCCGGATGTCATTCGAAACAAGTCCAAGCTCGCTCATGTGTTCTGCAATCATCTCAGACACCATGGGCACGACTTCACGGAACACTTTCCGGCCCTCCTGCACGAACAGCTTGTCCGGCGCGCCCATGCCTTCCGGCGCCGCGCGGTTCAGAAACCCGAAATTGTTGCGGATATTGTTCGAGAACTGCGTTTTCAGTTTCGTGCCGAGGATCGTCCAATGACACGCTGGCGCCACCGTGTCGGCCTCGACCAGCACGGCGGTCGCCACGTCGCCAAAGATGAAATGACTGTCGCGATCGGTAAAGTTCAGGTGGCCCGAGCAGATTTCGGGGTTCACCATGAGCACCGATTTCACCGTTCCCGAGCGCACGAAATCCGCCGCCGTCTGGATGCCGAACGTGGCCGAGGAACACGCAACGTTCATGTCGAAGGCGAAGCCCTCGATGCCGAGCGCGTCCTGCACTTCGATGGCCATCGCCGGATAGGCGCGCTGCATGTTGGACGCCGCACAGATCACGGCGCCGATCTCGCTTGGCGCGCGCCCGGCAGCTGCCATTGCCTCACGGGCGGCGGCGACCGCCATTTCGGCGAGCACCGAGATCTGCGCATCGGGCCGTTCCGGAATGCGCGGCGCCATGATGTCCGGGTCGAGCACCCCGGCCTTGTCGATCACGAAGCGCGACTTGATGCCCGAGGCCTTCTCGATGAACTCCACCGACGAATGCGTCTTCGGCTCAGCCAGACCGGACTTGATCTCCGCCTCGTTCTCGCGGTTCCAGGTATCGGCCCACGTGTTGTAACTGGCGACCAGTTCCGCATTTGAGATGCTGTTGGGCGGGGTCCAGAGGCCAGTGGCCGAAATGACGGGCGAAGGCATACGCGGGTCTCCCGGCGCGGCCAGAATGGGCGAAGCGCCATGTTGCTGCAGGTTTGTGAACCTGCTCTAGCGCCAGTCGCGGATTAGGCCAAGCTACGCCGGTGTCAGCGCGCGTCCTTCGGGATGCCTTGCGCCTCTCGCAGGGCTTCGCGCTGTTCTTGCTCGAGTATGCGGTGGCCCACCTCTTCAAGGCGTTTTCGCTCGGACGCGTCGGCGGCGGCGAAGATTTCGTCGCGGCAGCGGATGCGCGCCTCGAGTTCGGCCTCGCTGGAACAGGCGTCCAGAGCCTCCGCGCCGGCCTTGTCACTGACCGTCTGGCAGCCCGCGAGCGTGGCGAGGCTGATCAGCAGGCCCAGCCTGCCTCGCCTCACCGGGGCGGCGCCTTGCGGCGTTCCTGCTCGCGCTTCTGTGCGAGCGCGACTGTATCGACGACGTCCTTCATACAGTCACGGCGCGCCTCGTCGGTCGTCTTCAACTCGCACGCTTCGACGGCATTTGCGGTCGAGACCGGCGCAGCATTGCTGCGGCAACCGGCGATCGCGACGGCGGCAACCAGGCAGATCAGGATAGGGGATTTCATGGGGCCTCCAGCACCTCTTTGTGGCGCGGGCAGCTTACATCATGATCGTTGACCATGCCAACGGCCTGCGCCCAGGCATAGACGATGGTCGGCCCGACAAACTTGAACCCGCGCTTCTTGAGGTCCTTCGACATGGCATCGGACCAGTCGGTCTGGGTCGGCGCTTCCCGGAACGACTGCCACTGGTTGACGATCGGCCTGCCGCCCACCCAGTTCCAGCAATAGGCCGAGAAATCCTCGCCGCGGGCCATCATGTCGAGATAGGCGCGGGCATTGCCAATGACGGCCTCGATCTTCTTGGCGCTGCGGATGATGCCCGGATTGACCAGCGCCGTATTGATCCGGTTTGTGTCCCACGCCACCAGCCGCTCGGGATCGAACTGGTCGAACTCCTCGCGGATGGTCTCGCGCTTGCGCAGGATCGTCACCCAGGAGAGGCCCGCCTGCATGCCATCGAGCTGCAGCTTCTCCCACAGCGCGCGCGGGTCGCGCTCGGGCACGCCCCATTCGGTGTCGTGATACGCGCGGTAGAGCGCGTCGTCAGCCGGCGCCCAGGCGCAATGTGTGTCGCCTTCAGTCATCGGCGCCTGCCTCCATGAGGGATTTCATTTCGGCGATCAGCCATGGCGCCGCATCGATGTCAGCGGGTTCGCCGTTCACGGTGATGGCCTCCTTCGCCATGATCGCGTTCGCAAACCTGTCCGTGCGGATCAGGGCGAGGCCATCGGCTTCTGCCGCGCTGGTCACCGCACCGAGGAGGCTTGCGCCCGCGCGCACTTCGGCGCCCGGTGCCAGCGCTTGCCCGCGCACCCGTACCGTCCGCTTACGGATCAACGCCTTGCGCTTCATGCGGCTGGCCACTTCCTGGCCGACGAAACAGCCCTTGCGGTAATCGATGCCGCCCATCAGGTCCATGTTGATGTCGGTTGGGAACACCTCCGCCGCGCGGTAGTCGCGCCCCCATTCGGGAATCCCGGCCACAATCGCCAGCGCGTCCCAGTTGGGCAGGGGCGCAGCCGCTTCGCCCGCCGCCACGATTGACCTGTGCGGCAGTGCCGCCGTCCGTGGGTCAGGCACACCCCCGGCATCGATGGCCGAGACCATCGCCTCGTCCCGCCCGATCTCCACCGCGGCGCGCAAGCGGAACATCTTCAGCCGCTTCATCAAGTCTTCGGCCGCCTCTGCGTGCACGTCCATCAACACGCCATCGGCGGTGCGGTGCGCGATATAATCGGCAATCACCTTGCCCTGGGGCGTCAGCAATGCGCCGTACCGCGCCTCGCCCTCGGCCCATTCGGCAACCGTATGCGTCACCGTCCGCTCCAGCAGGGCGAGCGTGTCAGGACCGGTCAGGCTGAGAATGGCGCGATGAGGGAGGCGGTGCATCGGCCCATCTTAAGGGCTGCGCGCGCGCGCGTCATCATGCGTTTGAGGGACAGGCAGGCCCCTGTCCCCCGGCTTTCGCCGGGGCCATCCCTGCAACTGTTACAGGCAGCAAAGAATATTCATCCCGCCAATCCGACCGGATATCTATCCGGGTTACGGTCGTGGTTGCCGGAAATGGTTCCGGCAGGTCCAGGTCGCCGCGTGACAGGAAGGCAAAGCAGCCGCGACTGACAAGTAAGCCGGATGGGAGCGAGGCGCCGCCGATCACGGGGCCGGACTGCCAAGTGAATGAAACTGGAATACCAAGTCCTCGTGACCACAGGAGCCTCGCTCCCATCCGCAGGACCACCCAGAGTGCCGCCAAATCCGGAAGGGTCCGCCCTGTCCGGGTCTTTGTGCTGCTCCTGATGTCTCCGAAGATACCAGCGAAGGCTGGTATCCATGGACCACACTCCCCCCCAAGCCCCTGACGCGCCACCCGTGCATGGGCCCCAGCATTCGCTGGGGCCTCCGGGGGATGTTCAATGCGCCGGGGTGAGCCCGCCCCGATCCGTCAGAACCCGATGCGCGCGCCCAGCGTGAAGGTCGCCGCCGTGAGATCATCCTCCAGCGACTGGCCCGGCGCGCCTGTCGCCAGGCGTTCAAATTCGGCGCCATAAATCGTCGTGTAGCGCGCTTCGCCGTACAGTTCGAACCGCTCCGTCGCGTGCCACGTCACCCCGCCGGCAAACGTCGTCGTGAACGCGGCGGCGTCATCATTGATCGTGAGGGTGGGCGCAGACAGCGTGAGGTCCAGCTGCGAGACACCCAGCCCGCCCCCGAGGAAGGGAACGATCCGCTGTCCTTCAGACCAGGTGATATCGTTATAGTTGTTGAACAGGAATGACGTCGTTGTCAGGTCGCCGGTCGCCGTCTGCGGCAGGCCATTGAGCCGCGCGCTGGAAAGCTCGGACTCCGTCGAAGAGATCTCGAGCTCGAGGCGCGGCTGGAAATAGGTCCAGTACTTGAACGGAAGACGATACCCCACGGCAGCGCCATAGGTCGCCGCGCTGTCGAAGGACGCATCAAGGCGCGTGTTCGCGCCCGAAAGGTCTGCGTCGCCGGGCGAGGACGACCCAACAAACCCGGACACGAAGGCACCCCCTTCAGCGGCATCAAATGAAAACAGGCCCTGGGCGTGGGCATGGCCGGCAAGCGCCAGACAGGTGAAGGCGGCAAGGGTGGCTTTGGTCATCGGGACGATCCATTCATCGGCTGGAGCGACCGCGCGGCGCGGCCTCGACAAGGCCTAGACGACACCGCCCGGCCTTTCCCGTCACGAGCCGGTGATGTCTCATCACGCTTGCGTCAGGTCCGGCTCGTGACATTTACCCCGCGCGGCGCGATAAAGCCGGGCATGACCCAAGTCTTTGACCTCATCCTGCGCGGCGGCACGGTCGTCACCCCCGGTGGCGAAGCCCGCACCGATATCGGCATCATCGGCGAGCGCATCGCCCGCATTGGCGACCTTTCCCAGGCCGCTGCGGGCGAAATCTATGGCGTATCCGGCCTCCACATCCTGCCGGGCGTGATCGACACCCAGGTCCACTTCCGCGAGCCCGGCCTCGAATACAAGGCGGACCTCGAAACGGAAGCTCGCTCTGCGGCCCTCGGCGGCGTTACCGGCGTGTTCGAGATGCCGAATACCAACCCGTCCACCATCACGCCGGACCTGATGCTCGACAAGCTCGCCCGCGCCAAGGGCCGCATGGACATCGACCACGCCTTCTATGCCGGCGCGACCCATGCCAACACGGACCTGCTGCCCGAGATGGAGCGCATGGTGGGCTGCTGCGGCGTCAAGGTCTTCATGGGCGCCTCCACCGGCGACCTGCTGGTCCACGACGATGCCGGCGTCGAGGCCGTCATCAAGGCCATCAAGCGCCGCGCCGCCTTCCACTCCGAGGACGAATACCGCCTCGCCGAACGCCGCCCGCTCGCCCGCACTGGCGACTGGACCAGCCACCCCGACGTGCGCGACGTCGAAAGCGCCGTGATGTCCACCAAGCGCCTCCTGCGCATCGCCCGCGCTGCCGGCAAACGCATCCATGTGCTGCACATCTCCACCGCCGAGGAACTCGATATCCTGCGCGACGCGAAAGATGTCGCCTCGGTCGAATGCCTGCCGCAGCATCTGACGCTTGCCGCGCCGGAATGCTACGAGCGACTCAAAGGCTACGCCCAGATGAACCCGCCGATCCGCGAGGCCCGCCACCGGGAGGCGCTCTGGCGCGCGGTGAATGCCGGCATCGTGGACGTGATGGGCTCAGACCATGCGCCGCACACGATGGAAGAGAAGGCGCGGCCTTATCCCGCCTCGCCCTCGGGCATGCCCGGCGTGCAGACGATGGTGCCCATCATGCTGACCCATGTGAATGACGCAAAGCTCAGCCTGCAGAGGTTTGTCGAGCTGACCTCGGCGGGCCCGCAGCGCGTCTTCGGCCTCGCCGACAAGGGCCGCATCGCCGAAGGCTACCATGCCGACTTCACGGTCGTGGACCTGAAGCGGAAAGAAACAATCACCGCTGATTGGTCGAAATCCAAATGCGGCTGGACCCCCTTCGACGGCTTCGAAGCCACCGGCTGGCCCGTCGCCACCATCGTGCGCGGCGGCTTCGTCATGCGGGACGGGGAGATTACCCGCAAGGGCGCCGGCCGTCCCATCCGCTTCAACGAAACGCTGGAGCCGGCGGCTTGAGCGAAGCGATAACCGGGCGCAAATCGAGCGGCCTTCGCCGCACGCTGGTCTGGCTCTATGAGGGCGTCGGAACGTGGCCGGTGACGTTCCGCTGGGCGGTGCTCATCTTCGATGTCGTCACGATCAGTTATTTCCTCGTCTCGCCTTTCCTCGATCGCGACGGCGTCCACCATCCGCTCGATTATGTGATCGGCAGCCTGATTGCGATTGATCTCGCCGCGCGATTCTATATCGCGCCGACGAAGCGGCGCTTCTTCACGCGCTTCATGAACATCGCCGATGCCATCGTTGTCGTCTCGATGCTCGCGCCCTTCGTCTCGCAGAACTACGCTTTCCTGCGGATCATCCGGGCGCTGAGGATTGCGCGCGCCTTCAGCTTCCTCAACGACGAAAGCCCCGTCTCGCGGTACCTGCAGCTGCACCGGGTCGTGATCGAACGCGCGATCAATGTCGTCGTCTTCCTCTTCATCATGTCCGCCATGGTCTATGCCGACCAGGTGGGCAGGGCAGGTTCAGACGTGAAGAACTATCTCGATGCGTTCTATTTCACCGTCACCAGCCTGACGACGACCGGCTATGGCGACATCACGCTTGTCGGCTGGACGGGCCGGGTGCTGCCCATCGTCATCATGCTGCTCGGCGTCACGCTTTTCCTGCGCCTCCTGAAAGCGCTCGTCACGCCCACTGACAAGGCAGAGGTGGCGTGCACCAATTGCGGCCTCATGCGCCATGACCGTGACGCGGTCCATTGCAAGCACTGCGGCGTGGTCGTCTACATCGAGAATGAGGGGTTCGACCCCTGACACTCACCCGTTTGACCCCATGCGGAAGGGTGAGTAGTATTTGATAATACTTTGACGGAGGCTGCCGGGCCGGAATGACCGTTCGCATGACGATTTCGATGCCCGACGCCCTCGCCGAAATGGTCGAGCGGCTCGTGGCCGAGGGCAAGTACGCGTCCCATAGCGACGTCATCCGCGACGGGCTGAGGGCCCTTGAAGCGCGCAGGGAAGAGCATCACCAGAAATTGGCTGCGCTGCGGGCCGATTTGCAGGCGCGCCTCGGTGGGGAGTTCATCTCGCACGAGGAAATGAGTGAGCGCGTGCACAATATGCTCGCCGAAAAGCTGCGCAACCGAACAACCAAATCTGCCTGATGGTCGGGAACTTCAGTGTCCGGGAATCGACGAAGGCGCAGCGAGACTATTATCGAATTGATGACTTTCTGTTCGAAACAACGGGCGATGCCTCGGCATCAGCCCGGATAGTTTACGAGCTGGCGGGCTTTGTCGGAAGCCTGAGCCGGTTGCCGCATCAGGGAACCCGGCTTGATGATATATTGCCGGGTCTCAGGCTGTTGCCATTCGGAAAGGCGTCAATCGCCTTCACGATTGACGAGGTCTCACGGACAGTCTTTGAGCTGAGATCGTTTTATAGCGGAGAGGACATTCCGACCGCTCTCCGGGAAATCAACGAGCCATGACCACTTCACACATCCCGTTCCGCGAGGTGCCCTATCTTCCGCTGAAGCTGAAGATGGACCGCCGGCCGGACGGCACGATCTATCTCGAGAGCGGCCAGCC
>JBGSVY010000017.1:0-7557 GCA_041752715.1 Hyphomonas sp. | reverse complement strand
GGGATTTTCCGGTCGCCGACAACGCGGGCGCACTCGGCGGCTTCGGCTGCGGCAACCGCTTCGGCCGCAGCAGCGGCCTCAGCAGCCTCGGCGCGGGCTTTCGCGGCAGTGTCCTTGCGGGCGACTTTCTCGGCATCTTTCTGACGGCGGCGTTCCGTTTTCGAGATGGCGATCTCTGCTGTCTCGATGCCGTGGCCGGAGGTACGCTCGGCGATCCGGGCGCCTTTGCCGCGCAGGTCGCGCAGATAATAGAGCTTCGCACGGCGCACGCGGCCTTTGCGCTTGACCTCGATGGATTCGATCAGCGGCGAGACAACCGGGAAGACGCGCTCGACGCCCTCGCCATACGAAATCTTGCGGACGGTGAAGCTCTCATTGACGCCGGAGCCGGCGCGGGCGATGCAGATGCCCTCATAGCTCTGGACGCGTTCACGGTCGCCTTCCTTGATCTTGACGTTCACCGTCAGCGTGTCGCCTGGCGAGAATGCAGGGATTTTCCGGTCGCCGACAACGCGGGCGCACTCGGCGGCTTCAAGCTCTTTAATCAGGTTCATCGCCAGTCTCCGGCGCTGCAGGTGGGGGGGTCTTGGAGTAAGCGGCGTATAAATCGGGGCGGCGCTGACTTGTCAACGTCTTTGAGCGGTCCTGGCGCCATCCGGCGATGCGTTTATGATCGCCCGAGAGGAGAACCTCCGGAATGGGGAGGCCCTCCCAGTCGCGGGGCTGGGTATACTGGGGATGTTCCAGCAGACCCGCACCGAAAGATTCCTCGGCCAGCGAGGCCTGGTTGCCCGCCACGCCCGGCAGGAGGCGGACGGCCGCTTCCACCATGGCCATCGCCGCGACGTCGCCTCCGGCCAGCACGAAATCCCCGAGCGACACTTCGCGCATGGCCCTTGCCTCGATCACCCGCTCGTCGAGGCCCTCAAAGCGGCCGCAGAACAGGATGACGCCCGGCCCCGCCGCCAAGTCTGCCGCCATCTGCTGGTCAAAGCGGGCTCCGCGCGGGGAAAGGTAAATCAAGGGGCGGCCCCTTGCGGGCACGCTGTCGATCGCGGCAGCGGCCACATCCGGGCGGATCACGAGGCCCGCGCCGCCGCCAGCCGGGGTATCGTCCACCTTGCGATGCTTGCCGACGCCGAAACCCCGCAAGTCCACGGTCTCGAGCGCCCAGCGCCCCTCGGCGCGCGCCCGGCCAAGGATCGAGACGCCGAGCGGGCCGGGCCAGGCCTCGGGCGTCAGGGTGAGGCAGGTGGCAGTGAACATGAAGAGGTTGGTATCGTAGAACGCTCCGCCTTGACACAGTCAAATAAGTTGACGATCTTTCTATCGAAAGAAGGATGGGACAGTGGCAGCATTCTTTCCCAAGATTGAGAATCTGGCGGACGTCAGAAGCATCGCCCGCGGCGCTGCGGGTGCCGGTCTCGTCTTCGCGGGCATGCTGGCGTTCGGGTTTGCGCTCATCTTGTACGGAAACGCAGAGTTGGTGATGGGGGAGGAGCCTGGCAACGGCGAATTGATCTGGCTGTTGAGCGGTATCGGAATCGAGATCGGATTGGTTCTCTTTTTCGTCTGGAGGGTCTCAACCGGCAAAGGATACGTCAGCGCGATATTGCTGCTGTTGTTGTTCTTGATCGAAGCCGCGGCCAAAATAACCTCCGGCACGACAAATGCGGGCTGGATGATAGCTTACCTCTTCATTTCGATCGGTCTCTTACATGGCATACGGGCCACGCTCGCCTTCAAAAAGATGAGCAAACTGGAGACCGCCACCTCTGAGTTTTGATGGAGAGGTCGCTCAGTTTCTTCAGGCCCTCGCCAGCCTCGGGCGTCAGGGTGAGGCAGGTGGCAGTGAACATGGGGCGGGGCTTGGCGCAACCGCGCCCGCCCGTCACGTGATCGGCTTGCCGGTCTTGTCTTCGACGCCCTGCATCAGTTCGCGCCCGGCCAGCATGCCGCCGGTCAGCTGCAGTGCGAAGCGTTCCTCGTCGCGGCGGCGCACTTCGGCGATGGCCTCGACGATCGCGTCGTCCGGCTCACCGAGACGGCGGAGGGCCGCTTCGGCAAACTTGATGGCGGATTCGAACGTCTCGCGGACGGGATAGTCGACGCCGGCCTTGACCAGTTCGAGGCCATGCTGGCGGTCATAGGCGCGGGCGAGCAGGAGGGCTGTCGGGAACTCATGCCGGACCAGCTCGACAATCTTCGTGGCGGCCGCCCGGTCGTCGATGCACACGAGGATGAGGGAGGCATGGTGGGCGCCGGCGGCATGCAGGATGTCGAGGCGTTGGCCGTCGCCATAATAGACCTTGAAGCCGAACTGGGCGGCGACGCGGATCATCTCCGGATCATTGTCGATGGTCGCGACCGAGAAACCGCGCGCCAGCAGCGGCTGGCTGACGATCTGGCCAAACCGGCCGAACCCGATCAGCAACGCCGTACCGGAGAGGCCGTCGGGCGCGTCGACGCCGGACGCGTCTTCGACCAACGCCGGCAGCAGCCGGTCATGCAGGGTTATGAACAGCGGCGTCAGCACCATCGAGACAATGATAATAGCGATGAGGATTGCGTTGCCTTCTGCATTGAGCAGGCCGACGCCAAGCGCGGCGGCATAGAGAACGAAGGCAAACTCGCCGCCCTGCGCCATCAGTACCACACGCTCCAGGGATTCCCGGTGATCGGCCTTGAACAGGCGGGCGATGACATAGATGCCGATGGCCTTCAGCGTCGTGAACGCGGCGACGCTGATCGCGATCAGTTGCCAGTTGGCGGCGACGACGTTGAGATCGAGTGACATGCCAACCGCAAGGAAGAAGAGCCCAAGCAGGATGCCCCGGAACGGCTCCACATCCGCTTCGAGTTCATGGCGATAGGAGGATTCCGAGAGCAATACGCCGGCGAGAAAGGCGCCCATGGCGGTCGACAGGCCCCCGAGCTGCATCCACCAGGCAGCGCCGAGCACGATCAGCAAGGCGGCGGCGGTCATAACCTCGCGGGCTCGCGCGGCAGCGAGGATTCGGAAAATCGGGTTCAGGAGATAGCGCCCGGCGAGGACGAGGCCGATGATGGCGCCAAGCCCGACGGCCACGCCCTGCAACCGCTCGCCCATGGTCACCTCGCCGCCGCCCGGCGCGAGGAAGGCGACGAGCGCAAGCAGGGGCACGATCGCGAGGTCTTCAAACAGCAGGATGCCGATGATGCGCTGGCCCTTCGGCTTGGCGATATCGCCGCGCTCTTGCAGCATCTGCATGACGATGGCGGTCGAGGTCAGCACAAAGCCCGTACCCGCGATCAGCGATTGTTGCGGGCTGTAGCCGAGCGCGAAACCCACCCATGACAGAAGCGCGATGCAGGCCACGACTTGCGCAAGGCCGAGGCCGAAGATGTCACCCCGCATCGTCCAGAGGCGCGACGGCTGCATCTCGAGGCCGATTATAAAGAGGAACATCACGACGCCGAGTTCGGCGACGTGGAGGATTTCCTGTGGCTCGGTGAAAACCTTGAAGCCGAACGGGCCAATCGCGAGACCCGCGGCGAGATAGCCGAGCACCGAACCGAAGCCGATCCGCTTGAACAGCGGCACGGCGACCACCGCTGATCCCAGCAGGATGACAATCGCGGCAAGATCCGGCGCGTGCGACTCAGCGGCCATGTGTATCGTTTTCCCCTCGCTCCGCCGAAGACTAGGCGAAGCTCGCCAAGCTGCCTACTGGGGACGCGTCACAGTTCCGGCGCCCGGTGTTCGGGGGCGGCCAGTTCCTGACTGATTGGTGGCCGGCCCAGGGACGGCCTCGAACCGGCAGATTGGCACGGAAACGGAGAAAATTCTAAACGATGCTTTAGCGAAACCCTGCGATCATCGATGGTCCGATAAATCCAACCTTCTTTAAGTGCGAGACCATCATCGTGTTGCAATACTGGCCGCAAACCTGGCAGCGCGCAGAGACGCGGTTTGAGCCGGACTCGACCGCTGTAAAGGCCGATCTGGTCCTGTATTTCGGCGACCGCGTGTCAATTTCCACCAGCTCTTGCGTCGCGTCACTGAGGGACAATTGTCCCGACGCGCTCATCGTTGGGTGCTCCACCGGAACCGTCGTCTCAGGGGGAAGTCTTTCAGATGAAAGCGTGGTCGCCGTCGCGCTCGCGTTCGACAATACGCGGCTGCGACTGGTGTCGCTTGAGATCGACGGCGCGTCTTCATTCGCGGTTGGTCGGCAATTGGCCGAGAACCTAATGGCGGACGATCTTGTCGGCCTTCTCGTCTTGTCCGATGGTTTGAACGTCAACGGATCAACTCTGGTTGGCGGGATCCAGAGCGTCATCGGCCATGAGATCCCCGTTGGGGGAGGGCTCGCAGGCGACGGGCCCGCCTTTGAACACACACTCGTGGGCGCAAACAGCGCGCCACGAGCAAATATTGTCGCCGCGCTTGGGTTTTATGGCGATGACCTGAAGATTGGGCTCGGTGTCGCGCACGGGTGGGACTTCTTCGGACCGAGCCGCCGGATCACCAGGTCGGAAGGGAATGTTCTCTTCGAAATGGATGGCAGCCCTGCGCTTGATCTCTACGAAAAATATCTCGGCGACGAGGCGGCCGATTTGCCGACGTCTGCCCTGCTTTACCCGCTCCTTATCACGAATCCGGATGAGCCGTCCGATCATGTCGTGCGGACAGTCCTCGCCGTCGACCGGGAGGCCCGGACGATGACGTTCGCGGGCGATGTCCCTGTCGGTTGGTCTGCGCGCTTGATGCGAGGCGTGTTCGACAACCTGACCGACGGCGCTGCGCGCGCTGCAGAGACGGCGCGCGTTGGGCAGGACTTGGCAAACAATGGCCTTGCGATCCTCGTCAGCTGCGTCGGCCGGCGCCTGCTGATGGGGCAACGGACCGCCGACGAGATCGAAGCCACTGCCGCAGTCCTCTCAGACCAGTTCTTCCAGACGGGCTTCTATTCGTATGGAGAGATCGCAACGCGCGGCAGCGAAGGATATTGCGGCCTGCATAACCAGACCATGACGGTCATGACATTGCTCGAGACCTGACAATGGAACTGCCACACCACAAACTTCTGTCCCGTCAGGTGCAAAAGGTCACCCGGCCTGATGGGTCGCTTGACCTTGCGCGGCTTCTGCGCAGCATCGAGGAGACCTATCTCGAGCATGAATTGACCCTCAAGCGCATCGATCGCGCGAATGGTCTGATGGCTCAGGAGCTTGAAGGCATGCTCGCCATCCGTGAGGCCGCAGCCCGTGATAGGGCCGAACGCATTGCGGCTATGGAGCAGGCCCAGATCGCCATCGAGGCGAGAGAAGCGCGTGTGCGCCATCTGGCCTATCACGACATGTTGACCGGATTGCCGAACCGCGCCCTGCTCAAGGAAAAGCTGGGGCAATTGACCGAACACCTCCGGCGAACGGGCAGTGCCTATGCGGTCCACTGCATCGACCTCGATAATTTCAAAAGCATCAACGATACCTTCGGCCACCAGACGGGAGATGAACTCGTCCGAATCGTGGCCGCGACACTTACGGCAGAATGCCACCGGGACGACATGATCGCCCGGCTTGGCGGCGATGAGTTTGCCATCGTTCAGGCGCATGCCTCGGAGGAGGAGGCCGCCGCCCTGGCGCAACGGGTCGTGAATTCGATCTCGCAGCCCATCGATCTTGAGGTCGCGAGGGTCCATATCGGTTGCAGCATCGGGGTGACGATCGTGCGCGATCGCTCTGCCGATCCAATGGAATCCCTGAGGGAAGCAGACTTGGCGCTATACAGGGCCAAAGGCGAGGGACGGTCCCGGTTCGTCTTCTTTGAGCCCGATATGGACGCAGCCGTCCGTCTGCGTCGGGAGCTGCAAGAGGACCTGCGACGCGCCATCGACAACCGGACGATAACGCTCGCCTACCAGCCACAAATGAGCGACACCGGCGAAATTGTCGGTATCGAGGCGCTGGCCCGCTGGAACCATGAGGAACGCGGCGTCGTGCCCCCGTCTGTGTTCATTCCCGTGGCCGAAGAAGGCGGGCTGATCGTCGACCTCGGCTACTATCTGTTGCGGCAGGCGTTGAGCGACAGCAGTCGCTGGCCGGACCTGAAAGTGGCTGTCAATGTGTCCGCGGCGCAGTTGAGAATGAAAAACTTCGTGCAGTGCGTTCGATCCCTCATCCGGGAAACACGGGCAAATCCAAAACAGTTCGAGCTTGAAATAACCGAAAGCGTGCTGATGGGCGACGATCCGGCGACGCTCGAAACCTTGCGGCGGCTCCGCGATCTCGGCTTCAGCCTTGCCCTTGACGATTTCGGGACAGGCTATTCCAGCCTCAGTTATCTGCGTCACTATCCGATCGACAAGATAAAGATCGACCGGTCGTTCATCACCAATCTCGGTTCGGATGCAGGAGCCGACGCGATCATTTCAGCCCTGATCAAACTTGCCCACTCCTTGAACATGACAGTCATTGCTGAAGGCGTCGAAACAGAATCCCAGCTTGCTTCCTTGTCCTCGGCGGGCTGCAATTTCGTCCAGGGGTTCCTGTTCGGTCGGCCCATGGTCGCAGACGACATTGAGCGTCTGGAAGGCCTCAACGACGCGGCCGCGCAAATCTCCGCATGACCCATCGGGCCCAAGTTTGCTCAGCGTGACGGCTCGGTTATTGGTTTTCGGGAGCAGCTGGACTAGGCAGGAACGATATGCAGTCCGCGCCCACCCTCTCTGTCCTGATCCCGTTCTACAACGAAGCGGGAAACGTCATTCCTGTGATCGCCGAGATTCACGAGGCCCTTTCGGGCATTGCCTTTGAAGTGATCGGGGTCAACGACGCGTCCAGTGATGCAACAGGCACCGAATTGGCCGAAGCCAAGGCCCGCTGGCCGGACACCGTAACGGTGCTTACTCATATTGTCCGGCGGGGAAAGTCGGCGGCGCTCTACACGGGGCTCAAGTCGGCACGTGGCGATTGGGTTCAACTTCTTGATGGCGACGGCCAGAACGATCCGGCCGATACGGCCCGTCTCTGGGCGAAGATCATCGCGCCGGGCGCGCCCGCGCGCCTCGGGATCATCGCGGGCAAGCGCGCCAGCCGCAATGATTCAGGCTTCAAGTGGATCCAGTCGCGCATTGCGAATGGCGTGCGCCGGTTCGTCTTGCGCGACGACGCGACAGATACCGGGTGCGGCTGGAAACTGGTCCGAACTGCGGCCTTTCGCGACCTGCCCTACTTTGCCTCGATGCACCGGTTCCTTCCGGCGCTCGTCAAGCGGGCGGGATGGGAGGTGCGAGAGGAAAGCGTCAATGACCGCAAGCGACTTGCTGGCCAGTCGAAATATGGTTTCCTTGGCCGGCTCGGTGCAGGCATCTTCGATCTGGCTGGAATGTTCTGGCTGGTGCGGCGAGGCGCGTATGGAATCGCCGCCGAGTGGAACGATCCACGCGGCGGCTGATCGAGGAGCTCAGTCCTGCGCGCTGCCCTCGCGGCGCCCACCCCGGCGGCTTCCACCGTCATCACTGCCACGCGGACGGCGCTCCATTTGAGGCGCGCGCTCGCGGGCGGGGGGTG
>JBGSVY010000016.1:0-7670 GCA_041752715.1 Hyphomonas sp. | reverse complement strand
GCGCGACCCCCCGCAGCGCCGGATCGATCCGGACAGTCCGTTTGCCGCGCTTGCCGCACTTCTCCCGCCGCCACCTCCGGCGCGGCCATCCAAGCCGCCGCGCAAACGAACGCGCCCCGGCCAAGAGACCGAGCAGCCCCGTGTCGCGGATAAAGACGCAACGTCCTCCAACGAGAGCTTTTTGTACAAACCGTTCGAATGACCGCAACGCTGGCGCTACGGGTGGACGTCTGGCTCTGGCGGGCGCGGCTTTTCCGGACGCGCACGCTCGCCGCAACGCATGTGCGTGAGCAAACCGTGCGCCTGACGCGCAGCGGGGTGACCCGGCGCGTCGATAAGCCCGGCCTGATGGTCATGGCCGGCGATGTGGTGACTTTTGGCCTTGCCGGACATATTGTCTCGATAGAAGTGTTGGCGCTTGGGGAGCGCCGTGGCCCTGCCATCGAGGCGCGTGCGCTGTATCGACCTCTGGAGACACGTTGATGATGAAAGCCCTGAAGGGCCTGTTTAGCCCGCGGACGCCGGCCCAGAAGGCCATGGCGCCGGAAACCGCTGTCGCCGCGCTGCTGGTCGAGGCAGCCTTGGTTGATGGGGTTTACGTGAATGTCGAGAGCGACATGATTGCGGAGATCCTGCTGGAGGCGTTCGATTTCGATGCCTCCCGTTGCGACGCGCTCCTGGCCGAGGCCGAGGCGCTGGCCGAGGAAGCGGTGGGCAGCCATCAGTTCACCAAGCATGCCAAGAAGCTGCCGCTTCAGGACAGAATCACCGTGATCGAGACGATCTACCGGGTGATCCTGTCAGATGGCGAAAAGAGTGATGTCGAGGACGCGTACGTGCGTCACGTTGCCGGGTTGCTGCATGTCGATGACGTTGCCCGCGCCGGTGCCCGCCAGCGCGCAGAAGCCCGGACAGGGCGCAGCGGATGAGGCTGGCAGGGGGCACGTGTTAGCCTGTCTCATTGACAGGCCATAGCTTGCGCGCCATCTGCCGTCCCGTCCAATCCAGCATGAGCCCTTTGAAGAATGACTTATATCGTCGTCGATGCCTGTATCCGCTGCAAATATATGGATTGCGTCGAGGTCTGCCCTGTCGACTGCTTCTATGAGGGCGAGAACATGCTCGTCATCCATCCGGACGAGTGTATTGACTGCGGCGTGTGCGAGCCGGAATGCCCTGTCGAGGCGATCAAGCCCGACACTGAGGACGATCCAGACAGCAAATGGCTGAAACTCAATACCGAATATGCCAAGATCTGGCCGAACATCACCCGCATGAAGGCGCCGCCAGCCGATCGGGAAGCCTTCGCGCAAGAGACAGGGAAGCTTGAAAAATACTTCAGCCCGAAGCCGGGGGACGGCGACTGAGCGTGTTTGCTGATCGCGGCAAGTTCGCGATCGCAGCAACCGCTGCAGGTCCGGCAAATGTTAACGAAGCCCTTGATTCTTCGTTCTTTACCTTACCGGGGCCTCTGCTGTCTCCTGTTGTAAATGCTTCAAGATCGTGCTAGTCTTCAGACTTGAGCAATAATTAGAACCAGAGCGAAAACCTCACTCCTTTTCCTAAATGCGGGATCAGGGCGGAGATGATTTGACTCTGCAGTGTGTGTAGAAAAAGGCGAGAGCAATCATGGCGAAAAAAGCAGAAGTTCCGGCGCATGTTTTCGATGTCGGGCAAAGTGTCGTGTATCCGGCGCATGGCGTCGGCAAGATTACAGGCATCGAGAAACAAACCGTCGCCGGGATGCAGCTTGAAGTCTACATCGTTGCTTTCGACCAGGACAAGATGATCCTGCGCGTGCCGACCAACCGCGCCGAAGCGTCGGGCATGCGTGCCCTTGCCGGTTCGAAGCTGGTGGAAGACGCCCTGAAGACCCTTGGCGGCCGCGCACGCGTCAAGCGCACCATGTGGTCGCGCCGGGCCCAGGAGTACGAAGCCAAGATCAATTCGGGCGACCTGATCTTGATCGCGGAAGTTGTGCGAGACCTCCACCGCGGTGATGACCAGCCCGAGCAGTCCTATTCCGAGCGCCAGCTCTATGAGAGCGCGCTCGACCGGATGGCCCGTGAACTTGCTGCCGTCGAGAATATCGACAAGGTGAAGGCGATGGAAAAGCTCGCCAAGTCGCTGGCGAAAAAGAAAATGGCTGCCTGATACAAGGCACGGCCACGCATGAACAAACGAGCCCTGCAGTCAAGGCTGCAGGGCATTTTGTTGACTCTGCACTGCGCAGACGATATGTACAAAACATGAACACCCAAGGGGCTGAGAGATGGCGATTACAGGCGGCTGCCAATGTGGGGCAATTCGTTATGAGCTCACCGCTCCGCCAGACCGGGTGTCGATCTGCCATTGCCGGGATTGCCAGCTGAGTTCCGGCGCCCCGATGGTCAGCTGGGCGGTGATGCCGAAGGCGCGTCTCATCATCAGCAAGGGCGCGCCGCAGACCATAAACTCCTCAGGCCAGACGTTCCGGCAGTTTTGCGGGATGTGCGGAACAGGCCTCTTCTATGTAAATGAAACGTTCCTGCCGGGGATGGTGGACGTTCAGACTGTGACGCTCGATGATCCATCCGCCTTTCCCCCGCAGGCCCAGGTCCAGACTGCCGAGCAGCCGGACTGGGCAGCGCATCTGCACGCCCTTCCCGCCTTCCCGCGCTATCCCGGCATGAGTGACTGAGGCGGCGTCCATGCCTCGGCGGGCTTAGCAAAGGTAAACAGCCGAGGGGTTTCGAGCCCCTCAGCGAGCCTTGCCGGCGACTGAGTTAACACCTTCGATCGAGTCCTTAACGAAGCAGCGTTGAGCCGGTGCTGACGTTAACCTTAACGCAAACCGCATGGCGCAAGTTTGATCCGTCGCCGGATGGTCCGGCAGGTGAATGGGCCGCTCGCCTCGACAAGGGGCAAATCCCGACTGGCAGCGGCTGGTGTGAACAAAAGGACGAAGGAAATGCCCTACTCAGATATGCCACTCGAGCCGGCCGCGATGCTGAGCTTCGAGTCGTGCCCAGATGATTTCTACCAGGCCGGCCTTGCCTATGCGACCGGGACCGGAACCGAGGTTAATCTCGTCGAAGCGCACAAATGGTTCAACCTCGCTGCCGCGCGCGGTCATGACGAAGCCAAGATCCAGCGCGCCGAAATGGCCGACCTGCTGACCTCGGCCGAAGTCAAGATTGCCCTGGAAGCGGCCCGCGCCTGGCTGAAACTCGCAAACTAAGCGCCGGCCTGCCGCAGCATGACCCGTCCGCCCGCACGGAAACCCGCCCCCCCCCCCCTGGGTCGGGTCTCATGCGCACGCCTATCCCTGAGGCGGTCGCCCGCGAGCCAGAGGAGATAGCCGTCCAGGCATCGTTGAGCCACGGTCCAGGGCGGGCAGCCCCCGCCCATCTGGCCGGCTTCAGACACGTCGCGATGCGCGAGTGATTCCGGGCTGTCATTCGCGCTTCGCGAATGAAACGGGCTGCCTTTCACGTAGAAAAAGGGACAAGCGGCGCAGTCATGGTGGTACGGGCCATCGCGACGGGCGAAACAAGGGGTGTCCGGACCTCACGGCCGGCCGAACGCAAACCCACAGGAGCAACCCCTATGTCCTTCCGCCCCGTCCTTGTCGCTATGCTGATCTCCAGTCTGCCGCTTGGCGCCCTTGCCGAGCCCGCCAGTGACACTGCCACACTGACGCTAAACGTATCGGGTCTGCAGCCAATGGGCACGATCAGCCTCGGTCTCTTCGATAGCCAGTCGGGGTATGAGGCAAGCAAGTCGGTTACGGGCGCGCAGCAGACCGTGACCGGCGAGACCGTCGTTGTTGTCTTTGACGACCTTGCACCCGGCGAATATGGCATCAAATTCTATCACGATGTGAACGGAAACGGGAAACTCGACACCAATCCCTTTGGCATGCCGGTCGAGCCTTTCGGCTTTTCCAACAATGCCCGGGGCCAATTTGGCCCCGCCGGCTGGGACAAGGCGGCCTTCACCGTGACGGCCGGCGAGAATACCCACGCCCTCGCCGTCAACTGAGCCGTGTCCGGGAGTTTCACGCCATGACCCTTGATCGCCGCTTGTTCCTGCTGTCTGCCGCCGCCCTGCCCGCGTGCCAAATGATGGAGCCCCGGATCGCAATGCCTGATGCGTGGCGGCTAGGCTACACCAACCCGCCGGCTGACGGCTTCGAACCGGCGGTCATGCGCAAGATGTCAGGCCGTCTGCCGGACGCCTTTGGTGGAACGCTCTACCGAAATGGGCCGGCCCAGTTTGCCTATGGCGGACAGACCGCCCAGCACTGGTTTGATGGTGACGGAATGGTCCAGGCGATCCGCTTCGAGGGTGGCGCGGCGGTGCATCGGGGCCGGTTTGTTGCGACGCCAAAGCGCAAGGGGGAGCAGGCGGCTGGCCGGTTCCTCGCGCCGGGCTTTGGGACGGAGGCAGACCCTGAATACCCGCTGGGTTCAGCTGACGATGCGAACGCAGCCAATACATCGGTGTTGATGTCTGGCGGCGAGCTGCTTGCGTTGTGGGAGGGCGGATCGGCCTGGCGGATGGATCCAGACACCTTGGAGAGCCGCGGCCCCAAGATCTGGCGTGACGACCTCGCGGGCATGCCGTTCCTCGCCCATCCGAAGCGCGAGCCGGACGGGACGGTCTGGAACCTCGCGCCTGGCGGCCGGCGGGTGGGATTCTACCGGATCAACCCAGATGGCACGATCCGAGATTTCGGTCTCGTCGATATCGGGGTCGCCGCATACATGCACGATTGGGCAATGACCGCCAGTGAGCTCATTATCTTGGTCCAGCCCTGGATACTGAAACGAAGCCGGCCACCGTTTGCCGCGCACCTTGCCTGGGAGCCGGAACGGGGCCTTGTTGCGCAGGTCTATAACAAGAACGACTTCAGCTTGAAGCGGACTGTCCAATGCCCACCGAGAGCCTTCTATCACACAGGTTCGGCCTGGACAGATGCCGATGGCGCGATCCATCTCGACGTCGCGTTCTATGACAGGCCCGTACTCGGGCAGGGTGGCGGCGCCAATCTGATCGCCGGCAAGTACGCGACCAGCGTGGATGAGATCGAACCGGAGGTCTGCCTGCTCACGCTTCCAATCAAGGGCGATGGTGTGCTGCGCGAGAGTGGACTGCAGGGCGAGTTCCTGCAGGCCGATCCGCGACGGTCAGGCCTGTTCCGGCGCCATGTTCTCGTGCTGACGGGCCGGGCCCCCGGACGACCCGGGCATACGGGTGTCGCGCGAATTGACTGGAACACCGGCGATGTGGCGCGTTTTGATTTCGGCCCTGGCCAGATGGTCGAGGAATTCCTCGTCGTGCCAAAGCCGGGAGACATGACCGAAGCGGCAGCCTGGGCTGTCGGGCGGACGCTGAATCTCGAGGCGCGCGCAAGCGAGGTTCATGTGTTCGACCTTGCGCGGCTTGCCGATGGGCCGGTCGTGACGTATCGCGCCCCACGATCTTGGCCGCTTGGTTTCCACGGCACGTTCGTCGCTGCCTGACCGGACGCCGGCTCTAGCTCACCCGGCGCGTATGGCCCTTCCAGTAGGGCTCGCGCAGGTCCTTGCGCAGGATCTTGCCGGACGGGTTGCGGGGCAGGGTGTCGATGAAGTCGATGCTCTTTGGCGCCTTGTAGGCGGCGATGCGTTCCTTTGCCCAGGCGATGATGCTGTCAGGGGACGGATCTTCGCCGGGCTTCTTCACGACGATCGCCTTGACCGCCTCGCCCCATTTGTCGTCAGGGACGCCGATGACCGCGACATCGGCGACGCCGGGCGCGCCGAAGATCGCGTTCTCGACTTCGGCCGGATAGACGTTCTCGCCGCCGGAAACGATCATGTCCTTCACGCGGTCATGGATGAACAGGAAGCCATCCGCGTCGAAATAGCCCGCATCGCCGGTATGGAAGAAGCCGTTCCGGATCGCGTCGGTGGTGGCGTCCGCGCGGTTCCAGTAGCCCCTCATCACGAAGCCGGACTTGATGACGATCTCGCCCACCTCTCCGGTCGGGACTGGCTTGCCCGCTGCATCGACGCACCGGACGATCGCGCCCGGCCAGGGCACGCCGCACGAGCGCAGCTTGCCCCAGGCGGGATCGTGCGCCTCGGGCGGAAGGAAGGTGCCGGCGCCGACGGTTTCGGTGAGGCCGTAGAGCTGGGTGAAGCGGGCGCCCATGATGTCGACCGCCGTGCGCAGCAGCGCTTCGGAGATCGGCGAGGCGCCATAGAAGACCTGCTTGAGGCTCGAAAAATCAGTTGTCTTGATGGCGGGATGCTGGGTCAGCATGAGGATGACGGCCGGCACCCAAAAGGCATGGACGATCCGGTGTTCGGGGATCAGCTTGAGAATGAGGCCGGGATCGATCTCGCGCAGGATGACCGTCTTGGCGCCCTGGGCCGTGCCAAGGATGCCGACATTCACGCCCGCGACGTGGAACAGCGGCATGGCGTTCATCACCGCGTCTCCGGCGTCATAGCTCGACCATTCCAGCAGCGCGGCCTGCCGGAACCAGGCGAGGTAGTTGTCGTTGGTCAGCTGAACGCCCTTGGGCAGGCCGGTCGTGCCGGACGTGTAGAGCTGGATCACATCGTCATCGCCCGTGATGGCAAGCCCGGGCGGGGTGGCCGATTTGGAGTCGCGCCAGGAGGGATAGAAATCCCAATCCTCGCGATCGCCGTCGAGGGTGATGATGCGGGTGAGGTCTGGCAGGTCGCCCTTGATCTGGTCGATCATGGCGTAGAATTCCTTGCCGACGAACAGCACCTTCGCCTTGGCGTCCGACAGGATGAACTTGACTTCCGGCGGGGCGAGGCGGGTGTTCACACCGGTCATCACGGCGCGCGCCTTGGCGGCGCCGAACATCATCTCGTAATAGACATCGGTATTCTTTGCGAGGTAACCGACCCGGTCGCCGGGCTGGACGCCGAGGCGGATGAGGCCGTTGGCCACCTGGTTCGAGCGGGCATCGAGTTCGGCAAAGCTTGTCGTCTTGCCCTCGAACCAGAAAGCGGTCTCGGTGGGGCGCAGGCCCGCCTGCACGCGGGGTATGTCTGCCAGGAACGGCATCGCCTCGACATCGATCATCAGTTTCCTCCGGTCGTGTTCTTGTTTGAATCGAGATTAGGGCTTTTCCTGCGGCTGTCAGCCCCTCCCTGCCTGTCTCTTTGGACAACGTGAAATTTGTGCAATCGTCACAGGTGCAACACGTGGGGACGCCGCATGGCCAGTATTTTCCTGTCTTACAGCCGGGCCGACAGGCCGAAGGCGCAGGTCGTCGCCGAGGCGCTGATGGCCGAAGGCCTGACGGTCTGGTGGGACAAGGTGCTGCGCGCTGGCCAGACCTATGATGAAGTGACCGAAGGCATGCTGCGCGAGGCCGATGTGGTGATCGTGCTGTGGTCGGCGACCTCGGTGAAGTCAAAATGGGTCCGCGCCGAGGCGACGCTTGGCCAGCGCACGTCGGTGCTGATCCCGGCCATGATCGAGGATGCCGAACGGCCGATCATGTTCGAGCTGACCCAGTCGGCGGACCTGATCGGCTGGGATGGCGACCGGACCGATCCGCGCTGGCGCGAATTCGTGGCGGATGTCCGGCGTGTGATGCCGGAGGACGAGAAACCAGCGGCGGCGGTTCCCGTTGCAGCGCCGGCCGCGCCCGTGCCTGT
>JBGSVY010000015.1:0-4996 GCA_041752715.1 Hyphomonas sp. | reverse complement strand
AGGGCTGACATCGCCCGCCTCGCCGCTCGATTTCGGCAATTCGGGCACGGGCTCGCGGCTGATGATGGGGGTGATGGCCGGGTTTGACCTGACCGCGGCGCTCACCGGCGACGCGTCCCTTTCGTCCCGCCCGATGAACCGGGTGCTGAAGCCCCTGCGGGACATGGGACTGAGGGATACTGCCGGGCCGGAGGGGCGCCTGCCCTTCTCGCTGACCGGATCGAAAGCGCTGAACGCCATCCGCTACGCCCCGCCGCAGGCGAGCGCGCAGGTGAAGTCCGCCGTGCTGCTGGCCGGGTTGAACGCCGTGGGCACAACCGTGGTGGTCGAGGCAAAAGCGACGCGCGACCATACCGAGCGGATGCTGCAAGGCTTTGGCGCGAAGCTGGGCTTCACGGCGGCGCCGGGCGGCGAAGCCGAGATTTCGATTGAAGGCAAGCAGCCCCTGTTCGCGCTGGACGCCGCCATTCCGGGCGACCCGTCTTCAGCGGCCTTCCTGATCGCGGCGGGCATCCTGTCACCGCAGGGCGACGTGATGGTCGAGAGCGTGATGTCGAACCCGACCCGCTCAGGCTTCTATGACGCCGCGAACCTGATGGGCGCGCATCTCGGCGCCGAGGAACGTGGGCAGGCAGCCGGCGAGCGGTTGATCGACCTGCATGCGGGCTATGCAGGCCTGAAGGGCATTGCCGTGCCGGAGCGACTGGTCGCCTCGATGATCGACGAGTTCCCGATCCTCGCTGTGCTGGCGGCCTTTGCGAGCGGCGAGACGCGCGTGACCGGCGCCGATGAGCTGCGCGTGAAGGAGAGCGACCGGATCAAGGCGATCGTCGCCATGCTGCGCGTCAATGGCGTCGGCGTAGAGGAAACGGCAGACGGTTTCACCGTGGAGGGCTGCGGCGGCCCGGTGCCGGGCGGCGGCCTCGTCGAGACGCGCCACGATCATCGCATCGCGATGAGTGCGCTGGTGATGGGCACGGCGGCGCGGAAACCGGTGAGCGTGGACGACGTGTCGATGATCGACACGAGCTATCCGGAATTCCTGGGGCACATGAAGGCGCTGGGGGCGGAGATTTCGGAGGGGCGTGTTTGAAGATCGACGGCGCTTGCCACTGCGGAGAGATCAGATTCGAGGCGGAGATTGATCCCCGCCGTGTCGTGATCTGTCACTGTACGGATTGCCAGGCGATGTCGGGGGCGCCGTACCGTGTGAACGTACCCGTGCGAGCAGAAGATTTTACCCTGACCGGCGAACCGAAACGATATGTGAAGCCGGGATCAAGCGGCGCCGCGATCATGACCACGTTCTGCGGCACGTGCGGCTCGCCGATATATTCGCAGCAAGCCGGCGATGAGCGATATCTGAACGTGCGTCTTGGCGGCGTGACCCAGCGTGCGCAACTCGCACCCCAGCTGCAGGGCTTGTGCGATTCGGCCATGCCATGGTCGTTCGACATTCGGGATGTTCCGATAGCGCGCCGGAAGGCATGAATGCGCAGAAGCCGGCATCTATCGGAGCGCTGCCGTTAGCCCTCCCGCCGCAGCCGAGTCGACGTATTCCCGGACATCCGTCACCCGGCCGTCCTTCACGGACGCGACGACGCAGACGGCGAGGTTGAGCGCCGCGCCATCCGGCAGCGTACCGCGGACGGCATGCTCCTCGACGAAGCCGCTATCTGTGGCGCAGCGGATCGCGTCTTCATACCGGAAATCCTTCACGGCCCGGCCCACGGCGGCGTTGAACCGCAGCAGGGTGTCGAGGCTCATCGGCCGGCCATTGTTCTGGCGGACGCGCATGTCCGGCGCGCAAAGACGCCGCACGGCGGCCTCGTCCTGCCCGGCGAGCGCGGCGAACAGCTGTCTCGCGATCTCTGCATTGTCCATGGCCGGTTGCCTCCTGTTTCCGTTCGAGCAAGCGTAAGCCTGTGGAGTCCGAACGCAAGACGCCCCCTAACCCAATGGCGCATCAGCTGACCTGGCAAGACCACGCGCATGGGCTGTGGCCCGAAGGCCGTCAGATCGGCGCGCGCTCAGGCGTTCGAAAGGATTTCGGCGTCTGCAGCGTCGAAGACGTCTTCGTCCGCGCTCGCCTCCTCAAGCGCGTCTTCATCCTCACCCTCAGCGAGGGCGGCGAGGTCGGCCGAATAGGGGCGATTGGCTTGTGCCGGCGCCTCAAGCGCAGCGCCCGCAAAGGTGAGGCCCGCGATCTCACGCAGGAAACTGTCGCCCGCGAATTCCTGTTCAGGCGTATCGAGTTTCGCGAAAGTCATCGCATGATGCAGCGCGGCGATGGAAATGAAGATGAAGGTCTCCGCTTCCTTCACGTCTTCAACCCGTTTTGACGACACCTTGATGCCGCGAAGGAGCGACCCGACGGTCTTGCGGCCACCAAAGAAGAGGCGCCAGGTGAGCGCGATCAGCAGGATGATTGCCTTGAAGTAGACAATCAGCAGATCGATGAAAACCGACCCGGACGTGCGCACCATTGCGACGCTCCAGCGATTGCGCAGCCGGTTGAGGTTGACCTGGAAGGCCTGCGCCAGGGCCGGAATGGCAACGCTCTTGCCGATCAGGGAGCCTGCATAAAGCTGGACTTTCATGTCGAACAGGCGGGCCTTCCGCAAGAGCTCCATTTCGCCCGGCTCAAGCCGCAATTGAATTAGGCTGTGCAGCTTGCCGGATTTCCACTCTCTCTTGCGATAGACTTTCATGACAGCCCCACTCCCCGGCGTCGTGCCTTCCGGCACCCAAGCGGAGACCATAGCTTAACCCTGCGGCAAATTGACGACAACGGCCGATCGCGAGCATTAATTGCGTAAAGGGCCCGCGCCCGAAGTGCAGCTTCAGTCAGGACCACAAACATGATCATCACCAAGGACACAGCCGCCGTCGTGACCGGCGGCGCCTCGGGCCTCGGGCAGGCGACGGCGCGGGTGCTGGCGAAGGCCGGGGCGAAGGTTGCGATTTTCGACATCAATGCCGAGGACGGTGAAGCGACCGCGAAGGAGATCGGCGGCATCTTCTGCAATGTGAACATCATGAGCGAAGAGAGCTGCGTGGCCGGCTTCGAGAAAGCCCGCGCGGCGCATGGCCAGGAGCGGATCACCGTGCACTGCGCGATGACCGCGAAAGGCGGCAAGACGCTAAGCTGGGACAAGGAGAATGCCCGTTACAAGCGTCTCTCCACGGAGGATTATGCGTTCGGGGCCGAAGGCGTGTTGGTTGCGTCTTACCGGATCGCATCGCTCTCGGCCGAGGGCATGGCCTACCTGCCGGAGCTGGAGGATGGCGAGCGCGGCTGTATCACGCTGACGGCCTCGGTCGCGGCGCAGGACGGCCAGATCGGACGGGTCGTGTACGGATCATGTAAGGCGGGCGTCAATGGCCTCGTGCTGCCGATGGCGCGCGACCTGATGGACCTCGGCATTCGCGTCAACGCGATCATGCCGGGCATCTTCGCGACGCCGCTCATGCTGCGCGCCTCGGACAAGGTGCTGAACTCGCTGGCGGCTTCGGTGCCGTTTCCGAAACGCCTCGGCAAGCCGGAGGAGTATGCCTCACTGGCGCTGCAGCTGGCGACGAACAGCTATTTCAACGGGCAGTGCATCCGGCTGGATGGCGGGATCCGGATGGCGCCGAGGTAGTATTTTTCTTGCCCTCCTGAACCCAATTTGATCCGCTCACCCCCGCGAAGGCGGGGGTCTAGAGTGGCAACAGCCTGTAAACCTCCCCAGACCCCCGCCTTCGCGGGGGTGAGCGGAAAGAGGGTTGGGATTTGAGGTGAGCTTTTACGTCTACATCATGACGAACAAGCGCGAGACCGTGCTCTATGCCGGAATGACGGACGACATAAACAAACGGGCATGGGAACACCGCGAACATGTGCAGCGCGGATTCACGCATCGCTACAATTGCGAGTTCCTTGTCTGGTTCGAGACGCATGAGACGCGAGAGTCTGCGTTCCAGCGCGAGCGCCAGATCAAAAAGTGGAACCGCGCCTGGAAGGAGCGGCTCATCAACGAGATGAATCCAGAATGGCGGGATCTGGCGGATACGCTGATCTGAAACAATCCCTGCATTCGCTCATCCCCGCGAAGGCGGGGATCTCGGGAGGTCACGCCTCGACTGTCTCCCCAGCCCCCCGCCTTCGCGGGGGTGAGCGGGTCCTTGGGTCTTGAACGGAACTTGACTCAGCATAACCCCTGCCCCACTCCCCCGCCTCATGATCATAGCGATTGATGGCACGACCGCCTCTGGCAAAGGCACCATCGCCCGGCGGCTGTCGGGATGGTACGGGCTGCCGCACATGGACACCGGGCGGCTCTACCGCGCGGTGGCCATCGCAGCGCTGAAGCACGGAGTGCCGTTGGACGCCGCAGGGCCGCTGGCTGACCTTGCCCGCACGCTCGACCTCAATGATTTCATCGAGCATGAATTGCGATCGGCCGAGGCAGGCCGGACGGCAAGCGTCGTGGCGGCGATCCCGTCGGTGCGCCAGGCCCTGTTCGAATTGCAGCGCGCGTTCGCCACGCAAGGCGGCGGGGCGCTGCTGGACGGGCGCGATATCGGCACGGTGATTGCCCCGGACGCCGATGTGAAGCTCTGGGTCGACGCGGATGTTAACCAGCGCGGCGCCCGGCGCTGGAAGGAATTGCAGGAAGCGGGCGATCCGGTGACGCTGGACGAGGTGATCGCCCAGCTGAAGATCCGTGACGCGCGCGACCAGGGCCGCACCGATGCCCCTGCGGCAATGGCGGCCGATGCCATCTTGATCGACACGACTGATCTGACTATAGACGCCGCAGTGGAGAAGGCCGTGGCCGCCGTTGAGGCAGCCTTGGCCCGAGGAAAATCTGCCTGATGGGCCGCATCTGATGCGATCCAAATCCAAACAGGCGGCGCCCGACCCGATTTGAGAGACCCCTACCAGGTCGAACCCCTGCGGGCCGCAATGGTGCGGACCCGCCATGAACCGTTCGCCCTGCCCCCGGAGACA
>JBGSVY010000014.1:0-9725 GCA_041752715.1 Hyphomonas sp. | reverse complement strand
GAACTGATGCCCGCCGCCCGCTTCCACAGCCTCGACATGGCGGCCAACGGCTTCTTCGATCACATCGCGCCGGATGGCCGCGCGCCAGCAGATCGCATGGCGGCGTTCGATCGCACCGCGCTGGTGCGGCGCAATGCAGAGAATGTTGCCACCGTCTCGGTCTCGCATGGGCGTCTCGATCCGGACGAGGCGCTGAACCGCCTGCATGCCAACCTCATGGACAGCCCCTCCCATCGCGAGAACATCCTGCACCCGGAGGTGACCCATGCCGGCTTCGGCGTCGTGCGTACGCGCGGCGCCGTCTGGGTCACGCAACTTTTCCTCACGCTTGAGGCCACCTTGCCGGAGCCTGCGCCGCTGCGCCTCACCGGCGCCACGCGCCTGCGCGCACCGGAGGGTCTGCAAGACTGGACCTTCGTGCGCTTCGATGCTGAACTCGCCGATGGCAAGGCCATGCCCGTCATCGCAGCCGGCCTGCCGGCGGGAGAGGCACGGCTCGCCGCCTTCGCCACCCAGCCGGGAGACCGCCCCGGCGCCCGCTACACCATCCGCTTCGCCGGCCCGGCAGTCACCATCGAGCGTTGAGGCGGCTTACAGGAAGCTGCAGATCTCCGCCGGCCCCTTTTTGACCAGCGCATGCTTCGGCACCATCGCGTCCTCCGCCGGATAGCCGGCCACGAGGATCAGGAACGGTTTCTCCGTGTCGGGACGATTGCAGATCCGGTTGAGGAAGGCCATCGGGTTCGGCGTGTGCACAAGCGTCGCCAGCCCCGCCATGTGGCAGGCCGCAATCAACAGGCCGGTTGCGATCCCGACGCTTTCATGGATGTAGTAATTCTTCCGGTCCTCGCCCTCGCGCACCCCGCCGCGCCGCTGCGCAAAGATGCAGATCAGCCAGGGGGCATCCTCCATGTAGGGCTTGTCGGCGTCAGTCCCGATCGGGGCGAGCGCGTCCAGCCAGTCGGCGCCCGCCTTGCCCGCATAAAAGGCGCGCTCCTCCGCTTCTGCGGCGATCCGGATCTCGCGCTTGACCTCGTCGCTGCCTGCACAGGCAAAGAACCAGGGCTGGTGGTTCGCCCCGGATGGCGCCGTGCCCGCCGCCCGCACGCAAGATTCGATGACGTCCTGTGGGACCGGGCGTGTTGAAAAGTCCCGCACCGAGCGCCGCGTCGAGATCGACGCATGAAAATTGAGCGCCCGCGCCCGCATCTCGTCTTGCGGATACGAGGGAAAATCCGTCAACGGAACATGTGTCTCCGGCGAGGTTTTCATGGCCGGCGCTTCGCTGCCGCCGCGCCGCGGGCTTCTGCCTGCTTCAGCCAACCGGCAATCCTCGCCTCGCTGGCGCCCTTTACCGTTCCAACCTGCAAGGTGCGAACGGGCTTCACGCCGCTGAACCACAGAACAGTCTTTTCGACCTGCTTTTTCGCCGCGCGGCCATAAGCGATCTGGTCGAAGACCGGCGGCGCATCGGAGGTCATCAGCACGTCTGCTGATCGTCCGGCCAGCAACCGGTCCCACCACGGATCATTATCATGGTAGCGCATCGCAAAGCCCGGCAGGAAGGCCCGGTCGATAACGCCTTTCATCTTGGCCGGCATCCCGCCCCACCATTGCGGATAGGCCCAGCAAAGATGGCTTGCCCACAGCGTGTTGTCCCGCCAGGTCTCGAGACAGGGTTCCAGCGTCTTGCGGCTGTGATAGCCCTCGGTCAGGTCCGGATCGAACACCATGTCTGCGAGATGCATCCGGCGGATCTCCGCGCCGCCCGCCCGCGCGCCGCGCTCATAGGCGTCCGCCAGGCCATGGCTCAGCGATGCCTGGCGCGGATGGCCGACCCAGATAAAGATGCGTGCTGTCATTCGGGTCTCCGGTCGTGCATGGCGAATGCCCACGGGACATACACTGCGCGCCGGTGACTTTCCATCCACCCGCCGACGGCTGCCCGCACCGGCATGTGGCCCGACGCGTCACCACGTTCTATTCCTCTTCGGCAATGTCCGGCACGCCGACCACATGGAAGCCCGCATCGACATGGATCACTTCGCCCGCGATGGACCGTCCGAGCGGTGAGAGCAGGTAGAGCGCGCAGCCCGCAACGCCTTCCATGCTCGTGTCTTCCTTCAGCAGCGACCAGCTGCGCCCCGTACCCATCAGGCTCTTGCCGCCCTTGATGCCCGCCAGCGACAGCGTCCGCATTGCGCCGGCCGAGATCGCGTTGACACGGATACCCTGCGGGCCGAGGTCGCGCGCGGCGTAGCGTACCGAGGCTTCCAGCGCCGCCTTGGCCACGCCCATCACGTTATAGCTCGGCACGGTGCGCTCGGCGCCGAGATAGGTCATGGCGATGATCGCGCCGCCGTCCGGCATCATCGCCGAGGCGCGGCGCGCGCAATCGATAAAGCTGTACACGGAGATATCCAGCGCCCGGCGGAAGCCCTCGCGCGTCGTGTTGGCCACCATCGAGCCCTGCAGCTCCTCCTTGCCGGCAAAGGCGATCGAGTGAACGAGGAAATCGATCTTTCCCCACTTCGCCTTCACCTCGTCAAAGGCGGCGTCCATCCCGGCATCGTCAGTCACATCTGCTGACACCATGAACGGCTGGCCGATGGACTCGACAAGCGGCCGCACCCGCCGCTCGAGGTTCTCGCCCTGGTAGGTGAAGGCAATTTCGGCGCCCTGCGCGGCCAGCTGGCGCGCGATGCCCCAGGCGATTGAGTTCTGGTTGGCGACGCCCATCACGATGCCGCGTTTGCCCTTCATCAGGTCGCCCGCCGGCAGGTTCAACTCGTCGGCCATCGCCTCTCTCCCGTCATTGCATCTTTGACCTCTGGGCTAGGCGGGCCGGGCCGGGGCGTCAAGCTGGCGGCACGCTTCGTGCAGTCAGTGCGGCCTATGCCAGCGTTAGCGATGCGTTAACGCCATGGATGTGCCGACCGGAGACTTTCGCCTTGCGTGCTGCCCTTGCCCTCATCGCCATCATCGTGCTTTTCGCCGAACCGGCGCGCAGCGATACCGTCCACACGATTACAATCTCCAGCCCGCCAACCGTGCAGGTTTGGGACGCCGAAGCGCGCTCGCAGACCGGCGTTGCCCGGTTGACGGTCGCGAGCAATGCGGGCTTCGAAATCCACGCCAGTCCTGTTGATGGCACACCGTTTCGGGCGGCAGACCTCAGCGCGGCCGGGTTCCGCTTCGCCGTTGCTTCAGCCGGCCCGAATGCCGCGATCGTTGGCGCGCCGGTAAGCACAGATGTCGCCGGTGGCGTGATCGTCTATCGTGCAACCGCGCGCACGGCGGTCCGTCCGGGCAAACCGGCAAGCCAGGCGCTGACATTTTCGGCCGGTTGGGATCCCGCCCGGTTGCCCGGTGGTCTGCGCCTCGACGCCCATCCACTCAAGTCCGAATAGGCCAGCCCCGCCCTGTTCGGAACGCCACTTTAAACGGCGCTCCCAAGACTTAAGTTACCAATCCCTGTTAGAAATGTCGGGATGTCGACAGCGCGCAACACGTCCGCCAAGTCCCTGCTGAAGCGCGCCTTGGGCCTTGTTGCCATGGCCCACGCTTTGCTGCCCGGCGCAGCGGTCGCCGCGCCGGCCGACAATCCGCACTTTCGTGTCCTCGGCACCGTCGTCGTTTGGGGCGCCGACGCCGCATCCGGCGTGCCGGTCGTCTCCGACATGATCCTGAATTCGGGTAACGGCACCACGGCCGCCACGTCAGGTGACACCGATCTCATCGCTGGAAATGTCCACACCGTCGTTACGGGCACATTGATGCCCACCGGCGACGCAATCAACGCAGCAGGCACAATGCCCTTCGTGGTCACCGGAACAGCGCAAGGCAATATCCTGACGGATTCCAATGGCGACGGCGTCATGAGCGGCGCGGACGCGTTCTCGGCATTCCGCATCCTCTCCGGCTCCGATACGCGCGTTGACGCAACGGCCACCCGCTCGAGCTTCTACATCGCGTCCAACACGCCTTTCTCGATCGATGCCCGGGCGCTTCCGGCAACCACGTCGCTCGGCAACACGCTGCTCAACATCATTCGTCTCAATATGCGCTCAACGGTGACCGGCAATGACGGATTGGCCTTTGGTGCGCGGGCGCAGGCCGCCCATTCAGGCGGGCCGAATGCGGGCTTTGCGCCGGAATATCTCCTCAGCCAGCTCACGACGCCCCGCCGCATTTTCACCGGGAATCGGCGCACAGCCGCCGGGCGGGGCACACTCGCCGAACAATCGATCCGGTTTGATGCAGTCTATACAATCCGGGCGATCAATCTGACCGGCTATGACCTTTCGCTCGGCACCTTCGATTTCGAAGTGGACATGATCTACACCGTCTTCGTGCCGTGAGGCCGATCAGTCCAGTGCGCCGATAAACGGCAGGCCGCGATACTTGCCGGCGTCATCCATGCCGTAGCCGACGAGATAACGGCCCGGCGCATCGAACGCGCAATAATCGACACCTTCCGCCCCACGCGGTGCCCAGGGTTTCTGCGTCAGCGCGCAGGTGATCACTTCGCGCGCCCCTTTGGCCTCCACGTGTCCGCGGGCAAACGCGAGCGTCCGGCCGGTATCGAACACATCATCGATCAGCAGCACGCCGCGCCCGATCACGGGGCGGGACAGGTCCGCGCGCACCACGACGCGTCCTGAACTTTCGCGCGCATCCCGGTAGCTTTCGAGCCAGAGCACGTCGAGCACAGGATGCACCCCGCGCCGCGCCAGCGCTTTCATCAGGTCGGTGGTGAACGGTGTCGCGCCGATCAGGATCGACACCGCCGTCCACTCGCCGCCGAGGCGGGGCACGAGGCGGTCGGCGAGACCATCGACGCGGGCGAGAAGGTCTTCTTCGGAAAGGACCACATCAATCTTGGGAAGGGTCATCATTTCAAAGCGGATCCTCGCGAGCGGGCGCCGGGCCCTCCTCAACAATGATGGGTTCAGGTTCCTGCAACAGGTCGCCCGGGTCGTCCTCGCGCGGATCGGGGGGCACGTCATCGCGCGGTACAAATGACAACACGACTTCGAAACTCTCGATCGGTGCGGGCTCGAGCACGATGCCAAACTGGCCCGTTTCGCCGGCGGCGAGTTCCTGCGGCGTCACGAAGCTGAACCGTGTTGCCACGATGCGGCCCTGCTCGTCCTTGAGATCAACGCGCACGCCCGGCGTCTCGACGCGCGTGCGGGCCACGTTCAGCGCCTTGCCGGTGACAGTGACGATCGGGATCGTGTCATCGAAGGTGCGGCTGCGTTCGACATCAGCGAATTCGAGGCCGAACCGGTTCACCTTGAATCCGATCTGCTGGTAGGCGACCGCCGATTCGGGCCAGATCTTCACCACCTCGCTGCGGAAGATCACTGCCGCAAGCCCGAGGCCGAAGAAAGCGACCGCCGTTGCGATCCACGAGACGAGTGCCGCAAGCCGGCTGTTCTGGCGGCGCTGCTCGCGCACTTTCTCCCGGTAGACATCATGGGCTGCGGGCGCCGCGGCTTTCGGAGGCTCGAGGCCTTCGGGCCTGACGAACCAGGAGTGGCCGCACGCGGCGCATTTCACGGTGCGGCCGCTATCGCCGATCGAGGAGTCATCGGCAAAATATTGCGTGTCGCAGGAGGGGCAGGTCAGAATCATGTCGATGCTTTACCCCCTCTTAGTGTCGCCGGGTCATACCAGCTTTGACATGCGAGCCCGCCGATGACCCAGCTACGCCCCGACGCGTTCGAAGAGCCCGCCGTCCGCCTTGAAGCGGTGGCACTCTCTTATGGCGCGTCCGAGGATATCCTTAGCGGGATTGATCTCGTCCTGAAACCCGGCTCTTTCAGCTTCCTCACCGGTGCCTCCGGCGCCGGCAAGACAAGCCTCCTCCGGCTCCTCTACCTCGCCCAGCCGCCGAGCCGTGGCGAGGTGTCCCTGTTCGGCCGCCCCACCAGCCGTCTGAAACGAGACGAGTTGTCGGCGCTGCGCCGCCGGGTGGGCGTTGTCTTCCAGGAGTTCCGCCTGCTCGGCCATCTGACGGCTTATGAAAATGTCGCGCTTCCCCTCCGGGTGATGGGCAAGCGCGACAGCCAGTACCGGGCGGATGTGGAGGAATTGCTGGCCTGGGTCGGGCTCGGTGAGCGGATGCACGCCCGGCCGGCCACGCTCTCGGGCGGCGAGCAGCAACGTGTCGCGATCGCCCGCGCCGTGGTGACGCAGCCAGACCTGCTGATCGCTGACGAGCCGACCGGAAACATCGACCCCGAAATGGGTGCGCGCTTGATGCGGCTCTTCCTCGAGCTGAACAAGCGCCTGAGAACGACCGTGATCATCGCGACCCACGACCTTGCCCTGGTGCGCCAGATCGAGGCGCCGGTCTACCGGCTCGCCAACGGCCTCTTGGTGCGCGAAGCCGGCAGGGCCGGAGAAACCGCGCGCAGGCGGACAGACAGCGTGAGGGCCGAGTAGATGCGCGCCCGCGAAAGCTCGTTGCTGCCGGTCGAGGACGCCCGCGAGGCGGCGCTGTTCTTCGTGGTTGGCGCACTCTGCTTCCTGGCAGCGCTGGCGGCTTTGACCGCGAAGTCGACCTATGGCGCGGCCCGGGCCTGGACAGCCGAAGTTGAGGGCGAACTCACCGTGACCCTGCCGGGCCTCGATCCGGCCGGTGCAGCGCGTGCCATGATCCTCATCCGCGACACGGACGGGGTTGCAGAGGCGCGGCTGTTCACGCGCGAGGAGATTGATGCCCTCCTCGAGCCGAGCTTCGGGACGCGCGACCTGCCCGAAAGCCTGCCGGTGCCCCAGCTTGTCGGTGTCACGGCGGCGCAAGGCGCAGCCGGTCTTGCCGGACGCCTGAGCGAAACACTGGCCGAAGCTGGCTACGACAACGCGGTCGATGCGCACTCCGAATGGGCGGGCGATGTGCGCCGCATGCTGGGGACTGCCCGGATGGCCGCGCTCTCGATTGTGATTCTTCTGGCCGCGACCGCGGTGGCGGTGATCGCGTTTGCGACGCATGCAGCCTTGCTGGCGCGCCGCGATATCGTCGATGTGCTGCACATCGCCGGCGCGCGCGACAGGTTCATCGCGGGCCTGTTCGAGCGGCGCTTCTGGCTGCTTGGGTTGCGCGCAGGCCTTTCAGGTTCGCTGGTGGCGCTGGCAGCGACGGGACTTGTGATCGCAGCCGCCCGGGCGGGTGGCGGGCGCTCCGGCCTCCTGCCGCAACTCAGCCTTGACTTGCCTGATTTCGTTATCCTGATCGTCACGCCGGTGATTGCCGGCCTTGCAGCCCGGGCTGCAGCGCACATAACGGTGATACGCGCGCTGCGCGCGATGATGTAAGCGGCGTGACCTGCACGCGAAACGCGGCTAACCCTCGCGCTGATGAGACTCTGGCGCTCCCTCCTGTTCCTTGTCTGGCTGTACGGTATGATGGCGCTGTTCGGCCTCGCTTTCCTCGTCACGTTCCTGATGCCCCGCAGGGCCGCGATCTGGGCGACCGCACAATATTCGAAATCGATCCTGTTCGGCCTCTGGCTGATCTGCGGCATTCGCACTGAACTGCGCGGGCGAGAGCACATGCCCCGGGGCGCCGCGATCTATGCCGGAAAGCATCATTGCATGCTTGACGTCTTTATTCCTTTCCTTGTCACGCGTGACCCCGCGATCATTCTGAAGAAAGAGCTCGTCTGGACCCCGTTCCTTGGCTGGTATGCCTTGAAATGTGGCATGATCCCGATTGATCGTGCGGGAACCTCGCGCACGCTGAAGGCGATGCTGGCCGCCGCGGCGAAAGCGACTCGCGACGGCCGCCAGGTGGTTATTTTCCCGGAGGGTACGCGCCGCCCGCCGAATGCACCACCGGATTATCAGCCGGCCGGCCTGTCCGCGCTCAACAAGGCGCTCGGCGTTCCGATCATACCGGTGGCGACCAATGCCGGTCTCTGCTGGCCCGCGAAGGGCCTTGGCCGCCGGTCCGGACTGATCGTTTATGAGGTGCTGCCACCGATCCCGCCCGGGCTCGACCGGCGCACGCTGTTGGCGCGGCTGGAGGCAGATCTCGAAACAGCGTCGAACCGCCTGATCGAGGAAGGCCGCGCTGTGCAGGCAAGGATCGACGCATGACAGCGCCATCTCCGCGCCGCCTCAAGGCCGCCTGCGAACGGTTCGCCGCGATCGATCCGGCGCTCGGCGCCGCCTATGAGGCAATCGGTGTTCCGGCCTGGCGATCGGGCGAGCCCACCTACGCGATGATCGGGCGGATGATCGCGCACCAGCAAATCTCAACGAAAGCGGCAGCCACGATCTGGGGCCGTGTCGAGACCCTTTTTGGCGAGGTCACCGCTGAGGCTATTCTCGAGACCGATCCTGAAATCCTGCGCCAATGCGGCCTGTCGCGCCCGAAGGTTGCCCACCTGACGTCGATTGCGGAGGCGATGGTGTCGGGCGAACTCAACCTTGCCCGCGTGTGCACCAGTGATCTTGATTCCGCGCGCGCCGAACTTGTCAGCGTGCGCGGAATCGGCCCGTGGACAGCTGAGCTGTTCCTGCTCTACGCGGTTGGTGCGATGGACGCCTTTCCGACCGCTGATGTCGGGTTGATGGAGGCGCATCGGCAGCTCTCCGGCGCCGGGGACCGTATGACCGCCGGGGCCTTCACCGCCCATGCCGAGGCCTGGCGCCCGCACCGGGGGGTCGCCGCACACTTGCTTTGGGGCTGGCTCAACATGATGCGTGAGCGCACCGGCGCACCGTCCGCTTGACCCAGGCGGGGCTATTGCCTTCGCCGATGACTGTCATAATCTTATGACCAGAATCGCCTAGTTAGGCGCGGAAACCTAGGGAGCCGGCGTCTTCACGCACATCGGATGGATCCTCGCCCGCAAGGGCCCACAGCGAGGTCAACATGGCTGAGGTAATTACCGCGCCTCCCAATGGCCGTCCCGCACTCGTGCTGAATGCCGATTTCAGGCCCCTCTCCTATTATCCGCTCTCGCTCTGGCCGTGGCAGGAGGTCGTCAAGGCCGTATTCCTGGACCGCGTTGATATCATTGCGGAATATGACTATATTGTGCGCAGTCCGAGCACCGAGTTCCGGCTGCCCAGCGTGATCGCGCTGCGCGACTTCGTGCGCCAGGACAGGCCGCCGGCGTTCACACGGTTCAACGTTTTCCTGCGCGATGGCTTTGCCTGTGCCTATTGCGGCGCCGGCGAACACCTGACCTTTGACCATGTCGTCCCCCGCTCAAGGGGTGGGCGGACGACATGGGAGAACATCGTGGCCGCTTGCAGTCCGTGCAACCTGAAGAAGGGTGGTCGGCTTCTGCGCGATTGTGACATGCACCTGAAACATCGGCCGTTCCGGCCCAATAACTACCAGTTGCAGGATATCGGCCGCCGCTTTCCGCCGAACCACCTCCACGAGACGTGGATGGACTACCTTTACTGGGATGTCGAACTCGAGGTCTGAGGGGCGGGCCTTCCAGACCGTTGATCTCGCAGAACGGGCTCAACACAGAGCGGCGCGCCCGCCTTGACCTCCGCTGCAGCACGAAAGGCCGGACAGGGCTTCCCCTTCCGGATTTGGCGGCAGTCTGGTCGGTCCTGCGGATGGGAGCGGGGCTCCGGATACACGAGGACTTGCAATCATATTCTACTCTACTGGCAGTCCGGCCCCGTGATCGGCGGCGCCTCGCTCCCATCCGGCTTATTTGGCGGCTGTGCCTGCTTCGCCTTTCTAT
>JBGSVY010000013.1:0-13585 GCA_041752715.1 Hyphomonas sp. | reverse complement strand
CGGATGGCGGTGGACGAGGCCTTGGCGCCAATTCCCTCGACTTCCTCGACAATCGTTACGCCGAAGCCCAGCGCCCGCCCGAGGCTGGAGAGGCGCGCCGCATGGCCCATCCGCCCCCGCCCGAACCGGAAATCGAAGCCGACCGCGACCTGCGTCGCACCCAGCCCCTCGACCAGCACGTTACGCACGAAGCCCTCATCGGTCATCGCCGCCATCTCGCCATTGAAGGGCAGTTCGAAGACGTGCGTCGCGCCGCCCGCGAGGATGGCCGCGTTCCGGCGCTCGGGGCGCAGGATGCGGAAAGGCGGATCGCCGGGACGGAAATAAGCGCGCGGTGGCGGCTCGAAGGTTGCGACCGAGAAAGCGCCGTGGCCGGCGAGCCGGGCTGCTTCGAACACCGCCCTGTGACCTGCATGAAGCCCGTCGAAATTACCGAGCGCGATGCTCGCGCCGCGGGCCTCGGGCGGCAGGCCGCGATGATCGGCAAAGACCGCCATTACTTGCCCCGGCTCGGGGCCACCACTTCCGCTTCGCCGGTGATCACCCGCTTGCCTTCAACCGTGCACTCGACCTTCAGCGTCACCCGGTTGCCGCGGTCTTCCTTCTCGGCGACTTCGGCGCGTACGGTGACGACATCACCGATATGCACCGGCCGCTTGAAGCGCATGGACAGGCCCACGAAGATCGCGCCCGGACCCGGCAGGTTGTTGCCGAGGATGCCGGAGATATAGCTCGCCGTCAGCGCGCCATGCGCGATGCGCTTGCCGAAGATCGTTCCAGCAGCAAACTCGTCAGACATGTGCAACGGATTGAAGTCCCCCGACACCTCGGCAAAGCGCTGGATGTCGCCTTCCGTGATCGTGTGAACGGTCTCATGGGCCTGGCCGATGGTCAGGTCTTCGTACTTGAAACCGGTGAACTGGGTCATGCGGCCGGGGCTCCTGTCTTGTTTGCTGAAATGTCCGTTACACGCCGCCGGGCGCGGCGTCACCACCTGAGGGCGGGCATGGCATACGTTGCCGCTTCGCCATAGTCAGCCAGCAGGTCGATCACCTCGGCTTGAAAGTCAGCCCCGTGCTGCTTCAGGCCAGTGCCGACGTACAGGCTATCATAGCCCTGCAGGCGGGCGCCGCGCACATCGGTGGCGGGGCTGTCGCCGATGCAGAGGACGCGTTCGGGCGGGCGGCCCAGCGCGGCCAACCGTGCACAGGCGAGGCGGTAGATCGGCGCGTAGGGCTTGCCGGGATAGATCACGGTGCCGCCGAGGTCTTCGTAAACCTTGGCGAGGGCCCCGGCGCACCAATAGAGCTTGCCGCCAACGCGCACCTGCAGGTCCGGGTTGGCGCAGAGCATCGGCAAGCCGTTCTCGACCGCCTCGCGAAGTTCGGCGCGGTAATCCTCCGGCTGGTCGTTTACCTGGTCGCGCAGGCCGATGCAGAGCAGCAGGTCGGCGTTCGCGCTGTCCTCGTAGACAAGGCCGAGCCCGTCATAGAGGAAGCGGTCATGTTCCCACCCTTCATCGCCGCCCATCCGCCAGACGGTCATGTGTGCGCGCACGGCGAGTTCAGCCCGGGTGGCGTCGCCCGAGGAGACGCAGGCATCGAAGGCCGCATTCGGCACACCAAGCGGCTCGAAATAGCGCACGACCTGCGCGTCGGGCACCGGGGCATTGGTGATCAGGCTGACCTGTCCGCCGCCCTCGCGAAACTTAACAAGCGCGTCGCAGGCGTCCGTGAACGCGGCGCGGCCATTGTGGATCACGCCCCAGACGTCGCAGAGGATCGTGTCATAGCGATCGGCGAGGCCAGCAAGACCGGGAAGAAAAAAGGGCTCTGTCATCGGCGCGGCAGGTAGGCGCCGGCGCGCCTGCGGTCAATCACCGATGCCGCAGGCCGAGGCTGGCAGCGGGTTCAGCACCCATTGCACGGCCGTTGGGATTGACACCGATTGCGGCAGGAAACAGCCGCGCAGGCGCCAGACCTCGCCCACGCTTTCATCGGTCAGGAAGGCCGTGTCGTATTCGCAGGACAAGAGGTTCGACGGGTGGGATTCCGGCGTCCCCAGCCGCACATCGAGCAGCATGTGGAACGAGCCGGTCGGGAGAGATACCGATCACGCCCGGACGGGTCCGAATGGGCACGGCTCTGCCCCATCATACAGGCCCGAAGGATCGACAGCGTTGGGCACCAGCGGCCGCTGCAGCGTCAGGTCCAGCCGAACGGGACGCCCGTCGCGCAGCGCGCCGAGCGCATCCGGTGGAAGCCCCTCGGCGCTGGCGTCCGGCAAGACAGCGGTGATCGCCACAAATGTGGCAGCGGACACGGGACTGGCCGCGACCATACCTTCCGGCCTTGCGGCTTCAGGGGCATAGACGCAAGCCGAAAGCGCGACCGCAAGGCCGAAGAAGGCAAATTTTGGCATGGGTCGTGTCCTTCACCTGAACGGCGAGGGAACGGGGCAAATCCGGCGCTTTAATGACCGTTGGCGCGGGCTATCCGAACTTCGCAAGCCGGTCGAGCAAGGCTTGTGGCGGCGCAGTGTCTTCCATCAGCGAGCTCTTGATCGGGCGCGGCGGGCCAAACACCATGCCTTGTCCATAGGCGACGTATTCGAGAATCTCGACGACGCTGGCTTCGTCTTCCATTTTTTCTGCGATCATCGTGACGCCGTGGCGTGACATCAGCGCCGCGACTTCCTTGCCGTCAGGGCGGCGGTTCATCGAGGAAATCGGACGCGCCGCATGCGGATCGCGCAACTGGTCGATCAGCAGGGTGCCATTCATCTTCACGAACCGTACGCCAGCCGCCTGCAAGCGAGGCAGGTCAAGCGACAATTCGGTGACGTGATCGAGCGAGAAGCGGAAGCCAAGCGCATTCAGCTGTTCCATGTTCGCTTTCATGGTGGCAGATCGCGTTTCGAAACGGTCGGCGCGGATCTCGAAGATCAGCGAACCGGAAAGGTCACGGTTCTCGGCCATGAACTCGAGCAGCATCTTGAACAGTGACGGATCTTCAAGCGAACTTGCGGAAATGTTGCAGAACACGCCGACCCGGCGGTCACGTTCGGCGAGGCGGCGGACGATCTGAACGCAGCGGAACAGAGTCCAGCTATCGATCAACCCCATCAGGTTCGCGCGGCGAGCGGGGTCAAGAAACTCCGCCGGCAAAATCAATGAGCCGTCAGACCGGCGCAAGCGCGTCAAACCCTCGTAGAAGGACACCTTGCGCGGCGGTAAGGAGACAATCGGTTGAAGGTGAAGATCGACGCGCCCCTCCTTGAGCGCGCTTTTGACATCGCGCAGCATGGCATCGTCACGCGGCGCCGATCTTGATGAGCCAGCCTCTACAGACCCGCCCGCCGTCCCCGGAAGTCCGGCCTCAACGGCGCGCGACAGGCGATCAATGAGCGACTCGAGCTGCTTCATTTCAGCGACGAGTTCATCGCGGCGCTCGGTCAACTCATGCGTCACCGTCGCTTCGATCGCTTCGGTCTTGGCAAAGACCACATCGAGCCTGCGGCTCGCATCGGTCGTGGATTTTTCCACGTTCGCAACACGCGTCTCGAGTTCCTTTGCGGCCCGTCCGGCATTGGCGACAATATGAATTTGCCCGAGAATGGCGGTCGTGATTGCGCCTGCGGTGATCGACAGCGGCAAGCCGATCGCAGTAAGCGCATAGGCGCCATATCCGACCCCGCCGCCGATGGCGAGGTACAGAAGAAAAAGAATGACGGTCATCCGATCAGCACCCGCAATAGTCCATCAACCTTAACGAATGCGGTCAATTGGTTAACAATTTGGTTTCACTTCGACTGATTTGCCATCGACAGCAAGGCAAGCAAAGTGCGTTGCCGATCGGCAACACTTTTATCCCTCGCCATGTGACGCCGGAGCGTGAGCTTGGCGATGTGGAGCCTGACCTGCCGGGCCGCCCGAGATCCAAGCGTCCCGGCTTGCATCGTTTTCGCGAGGCCGGTCGAAGGCTCTTCGGCTGACGGGTCAATCTTTCGTTCTGTTGCCTGCTAACGTTTCGGCGCCAGGACGACCGTGTCAGCCGGCTCCGGCACGATCCGGTTCTCGATATGGCCCAGACCGTCGATCTCGATGCGCACCACATCTCCCGCCCTCAGCCATTTCGGCGGGTCGAAGCCCGCCCCCACGCCGGCGGGCGTTCCGGTATAAATCACATCGCCGGGTTCCAGCGTGAAGGCCGCCGTGAGGTGCGCGATCTGCGCAGCGAGGTCGTGGATCATGTCGCGGGGGTGAGCGCGCTGGCGCAATTCGCCATTCACGAAGGTGCGGATCTCGGCATTTGAAATGTCGCCCGCCTCGTCCGGTGTGACGATGGCCGGACCGAACACGGCATGTGTGTCGAAGCCCTTGCCCATGATCATCGTCTGGCTCGCCTTCTGCCAGTCACGCACAGAATAATCGCCGCCGATGCAGAAACCCGCGACGACCTCCATCGCGCGCGCCGCCGGCACGTGCCGGCCGTAAGCCCCGATCACGGCCACGAGTTCGCCCTCATAGTCCAGCTGGTGGGACACCTTCGGCAGGTGCACGTCAGCGAAGGGCCCGTTGGTCGCAGTGGTTTGCTTGTTGAACCATTTCTGAACCTCCGGCGCTTTTGTCTGAACGAAACTGACGCTCTCGGCGGCATGGGCTGCATAGTTGACACCGATGCCAAGTATTTTGCCGGGGCGTTCGACGGGGGGGAGCAACTGCCTGTCGTCAATCGGGAACGCGTCGCCGCTTGGCGAAGCCTGCAGCGCGCCGGCAAATGTTGTGGCTGCAACAGGTGTGACGAGTCCGTCTGCCAGCCTTCCAAACCGGGCGGTCGTCCCTTCCTGAAATCTGACGAGGCGCATGCGGTGAATCTCCTGTCGATGGACTGCCAAATCGGGTTGCAATTGGTTCATCTCTCGTTGTGATCGGATTTGGCAAGGGCTAGGGACAGGGGTCAGTAGAGGGTTGCCAGATGAATTTGGGCGTACGCGCGCAGGAAAGCTCGCTGAGCGATATCTTTGCACCGGGCGAAAAGCTGCGGATGCCAGCCTATCAGCGAAGCTATTCCTGGACCGACCGCGAAGCGCTCGACCTGCTCAACGACCTCATCGACGCGGCCGAAACAAACCTGCCGCACTTCATCGGTGCCGTCGTTTTCGTTCACGGTGAGGAACCCGGCCTGCTGGAAATCGTCGACGGCCAGCAGCGCCTGACCACCCTGACGATTCTGCTTTGCGTGTTGCGTGACCTTGAAACCGATCCTGAACGGTCGGCGGCGCTGCAAAAACTCATCGCCGACGATGTCCGTCCGATGCTTGGTGAAGGCGCCAATTGGCGCCTCGCCTTGAACTATCAAGATGGACCGTTTTTCCGCGACACGATCCAGGCACCGGGCGCAACGCTGACGATCAGCACGGAACCGGACGAGATCGACAGCCAAGCCCGCATGGCGGCCAACGCGCTCGCCTTTGTTGCGGAGCTGCGCGACCTCCCCGAAGAAAAGCGCCGGTCGCTGACCGAAATCGTCGTGAAGGGGTGCGCCATCGTGCGGGTTGTGGTCGATAACAAGGACCAGGGCTTCAAGGTGTTCCGGGTGTTGAATACACGCGGCAAGGAGCCAGACGCGCATGACATCATCAAGACCGAGCTTTTCCAGCGCGCCAAACTTTCAGCGCAGGACGCCGACCGGTATGGCGAACGCTGGGCCGAACACGAAGCAGCCCTGAGCGGGGCGGCGTTTGACGATCTGTTGCGCCAGATCCGCTCGGTCTATGATCGAAGCCCGAAGGGTGACCTGGTTGCGGGCTTCCAGAAAGCCGTGCTGCAACGTGTCGACCCACGCGTTTTCCTTGATCAGATTTTGCCGCAATACGTGTCGGCCTATCTCCAGGTTGAAACCGCTTCATTCCGGGATGCGGGCGCGCCGCAATCGGTGATCGACAGTCTGCATCAACTCCGCGCCCTTGAACAACAGAACTGGCGCGCGCCGGCGATCCAGTTCCTCGTCGAACGCGGCATCGAAGACCCGGCCGCGCCCGAATTCTATTCGAGCCTCGAGCGTCTCGCCTACGTTCTGCAACTCGTCGTGCAAGACCGGGACCAGCGCATCCGGCGGTTTCTGCGCGTCAGCGATGCAATCAAGAATGACCGGGTACTGTTCTCGAAATCCGGCCCCTTCGCGATCTCGCGGGAAGAAGGCAGGCGCGTCCGCGAACGCCTGCTCGGCAGGTTTGGTGCGTTTGGCCAGCGCCGCTCGATCGCGCTGCGGCTTAACGCGGCGATCGCAGGCGGGCGAACCGTGCCGCCGGAATCGGACGCCACGGTCGAGCACGTCCTGCCGCGTAACCTGACCGAAGACAGCCACTGGATGGTGACCTGGCCCGACCCCGCCAAGCGCCGGGAACAGTGCGACACGATCGGCAATTTCGTGCTGCTGACCCACAAGGTCAACCAGAAGGCCGACCGGCTCGACTACCGCGCCAAGAAGGAGATCTACTTCAACGGCGGCGGCGGCGGCGATTTTGCCCTGACACGCGATCTGATGAACCAGGATGCGTGGACACCGGAGATTGTTCGCAAGCGCACGGAAATTCTTGCGGATATCCTCGCACGCGCATGGGATCTCTGAGATTCCCTTGCGTAACCCCTAGCCGCGCCCCACCCTCGCCTTTAGGGTTCCCGGAAAATCGGACTTGAGGAAACGCGACGATGGGACTTTTCGATCTTTCGGGAAAAACCGCAATTATTACCGGGTCTTCGCGCGGCATTGGCCGGGCCATAGCCGAAGCCATGGCCGATCACGGCGCGCGAGTGACAATCTCCTCGCGCAAGCCCGGCCCCTGCGAAGAGGTCGCTGGCGAGATCTGCTCCAAACATGGACCTGGCCGGGCGATCGCTGTGCCGGCGAACATCTCGACAAAAGAAGACCTGCAGCACCTTGTGGATGAAACGAACGCCGCATTCGGCAAGATCGATATTGTTGTCTGCAACGCTGCCTCGAATCCCTATTACGGGCCGATGGCCGGCATCACCGATGACGCCTTCACCAAGATCCTTCAGAACAACATCATCTCGAACCACTGGCTGATCCATATGTGCGCGCCGCAAATGCGCGAACGCAAGGACGGCGCCATCATCATCGTTTCGTCAATAGGTGGTTTGCGCGGTACACCGATCATCGGCGCCTACAACATCTCCAAGGCCGCAGACTTCCAGCTCGCCCGCAACCTGGCCACGGAGTTCGGCGAAGACAATGTGCGCGTGAATTGTATTGCACCCGGCCTTATCCGGACTGATTTTGCACGGGCGCTGTGGGAGAACCCTGAAACGCTCAAGCGCGCACTTGCCGGAACGCCCATGAAGCGCATCGGAGAGCCATCAGAGCTCGCCGGCGCTGCCGTCTATCTCGCGTCGCAGGCCGGCAGCTACATGACGGGCCAGATGATGGTTGTGGATGGCGGGGCCACCGTTACCTGATGCGCACCGAACTCTCGGCCCAGCAGGCCGCCTTTTTCGCTCGCCTTCGATCGGGCGCGTGGGAGTTGCCGAGCGGCATTCGCAATCTGGGCATCAAGCCCCACGACTGGCTGAAAGATGTTGCCTATGGCCACACGCGCTATGAATGGCCCAATACCGGCGACCGCGACATCCAGCCGGGCCGTGTGTTCGGCGGCTGGGTAGCTGGCCTTTCCGACCACATCGTCTCGATGACCATGGCGAGCGCCCTCGAAGACGGCGAATGGTTCACGACGATGGAATTGCAGACGCGTATCCTGCGCCCCGTGCCCCACGGCGTTATCGCAATCGAAGGGCGCCTCGTCAGCCGCGGAAAGACAACAGGCCTCGTCGAGGCCGACTGGCGCGATGAGAAAGGCCGGCACCTCGTGCGCGTAACAGCCGCCAAGGCGATCCGGGCGATGTCGGAGCTGCGCCCGGAAGGTTAGGCGGTCATTTCGCCATTCTGCCTCTGGACTTCTACTGCAGGCCGTGGCCAAGGCTTCGCGCAATCCGGAGACACCCTAAATGAGTACGAGCGACCTGCCATCGGCCGGGAATGATGATCGCGATCCCTTGCCGGAGCGGATCATCGAGCACACGATCTTCGCCAGCCGCTGGCTGATGGCACCGATCTATCTTGGCCTCATCGCTGCGCTGTTCATCCTCATCATAACATTCTTCCGCGAGCTGGCACATGCCTTGCCGGGCGTGTTGTCCATGGAAGAGTCTGATGTGATCCTGCTGATCCTCTCCCTGGTCGATATCTCGCTGGCGGGAAACCTGGTGCTGATCATCCTTTTCTCCGGCTACGAAAATTTCGTCTCGAAAATCGGCCCGGCACAGCATCGCGACCGGCCCGTCTGGATGGGCAAGGTCGATTTCTCTGGCCTGAAATCCAAGCTGATCGCTTCGATTGTCGCCATCTCTGCAATCCACCTGCTGAAGATCTTCATGGACCTCGAAAAGTACAGCCCGCAGGACCTCCTCTGGTTCACGTTCATCCACCTGAGCTTCGTTGTCTCGGGCGTCGGGTTTGCCTTCATGGACTGGATTGAATCGCGGTCGAAGGCCTGAAACCTACCGCGCCGGCAGCAACAGGCACGCATCGCCATACGAATAGAACCGATAGCCTTCGTGAATGGCATGGGCATAGGCCGCCTGCATCACATCGGTTCCCATCAGTGCACAGACGAGCATGAACAGGCTTGATCCCGGCAGGTGGAAGTTCGTCATCAGTGCATCCGTTGCCCGGACAGCATCGCCGGGCTTCAGGAAAATGTCTGTCGGGCCTGTTGCCGCGTGCAGCACGCCATGTTCGTCCGCGCAGCTTTCAAGCGTTCGCATCGCGGTCGTCCCCACGGGCACGATTCGGTTTCCCGCCGCTCGCGCCGCATTGAGTGTTGCTGCGACTTCCGGCGTCAGCCGGCGCCATTCCTCGTGCAGCCTGTTCTGCGAAAAATGCTTTTCTTCCAGCGGCTTGAATGTGCCGAGACCGACATGGAGCCGCACGGTCTCCCGCGCGATTTGTGCCGCGTCGATGTCCGCCAGCAGGCGCGGCGTGAAGTGCAGGCCCGCCGTTGGCGCCGCCACGCTCGCCGCGTCTTCGCCAGCAAACACGGTCTGGTAGGTCTCGCGATCCTTCGCATCGGCCGGCCTGCGCCGGGCGATGTAGGGCGGCAGGGGCATCGCGCCGTGCCCGTCAAGCGCAGCTTCGAGGGCCGCGCCTTCACGATCAAACGCCAGCTCGATCTCGCCACCCTCCCGCCGTCCGGCAATCGTTGCAGAAAAGCCGTCCGCAAACTGAAGGGTGTCACCTTCCTTGAGGCGCCGTCCCGGCCGCGCGAGCGCAAGCCAGCTGCGGGAATCGATGCGCTCGACGAGGTTCACGTCCACCGCAACATCGCGGCTCACCCTGTCGCGCGCCGGACGCACGCCCTTGAGGGCCGCTGGCAGCACGCGTGTATCGTTGAACACCAGCACATCGCCGGGGGCGAGATAGCGCGGCAGGTCGCGCACAGCCGCATCCTCCAGCCGTCCGTCACAATGCACCACAAGCAGGCGCGCCGCATCCTGCGGCTCCGCCGGACGCAGCGCAATCAGCGCCTCGGGCAATTCGAACTGGAAGACGGAAAGGTCCATGGCGGCAGGCCTCGTGCCCGTCACACCCTGCGGGTCAGGGTGGTGTCAGTTTTCCGTGACGGCCGGAACCAGCGGAAGGCTGCAGATGTCGACTTCGCCACGCAGCTCAAGCTCCCACTTGAAGGCCGACCCGTCGGTTCGCAGCACCCACGCTTTCGGCCGCGTCGCGGCGGGCATGTCGGCTGCGATCTTCGCGGAAACCAGCGTATCAGGGTTGGTCACCGCCCCGTTGGTGCCTGCCGGTGCGGCCTTGATCGCCATCACGACGTCTAACCCTTCGACCACACGCCCCCACGCCGTATATTTCCGGTCAAGATGAGCCGCCTGGCCGCGCATCAGGAAGAACTGCGAATTGGCAGACCCGGGATCGTCGGTGCGGGCAGTCGACACGATGCCCTGGCAATGCGGGATCGAGCTCTCGACATGGCCAAGCTTGGAATCCTCGGCGAGGAATTCCGGACGCGTCGCGATCGGCACGCCGCGGTAGTAGCCGTGCTTGGCTTCTTCCCGCGGCCCGATATAGGCGTCGAGCGGCATGGTCGCGATCTCGCGCCGGAACGTGAATTCGCCCGGGATGTCCGGCAGGCCGGACTCCCGCTGCTTGAGCGAGAAGATGTCACCTCCCTGCGCCATGAAATCGTCGATCACCCGGTGAAACGCCGTGCCGTCAAAATCGCCCGAGCGGATGATGGCGGTGAACTGCGCGACATGCTTCGGCGCGATCTCGGGAAATGCCTCGATCAGGATGCGGCCCTTGCTGGTTTCAAACACCAGCAGGTTTTCCGCATCGACCGCACGCCACTCGAGCGGGCTTGCCTTGGCGTCGGCTGGCGTTGCGTCCGCACCGATCGGCCATCCGTTCCCGCTCGCAACTTCGGCGCAGGCCGGAAGCGCAAGGCTGGCAACGAGGGCGACGGCGAGGGCAGCGGGCAACTTCATTTACGATACTTCTCCATCAGGGCGCGTTTGATATCCGGCGTGACAAACGGCGTGATGTCGCCGCCGAGGCTGGCGATTTCCTTCACCAGCCGCGAGGCCACCGCCTGATGCCTAACATCGGCCATCAGGAACACGGTTTCAATGTCGGGATTCAGTTGCTCGTTCATCGCCGTCATCTGGAACTCGTATTCGAAGTCCTGGACCGCGCGCAGTCCGCGCAGGATGATCTGCGCGCCGCACGCTTCCGCGAACTTCATCAGCAGGCCGTGCATTGGCAGCACGCGGATTTCCGCAAGCCCCGGCCCGTTCAGCCGGGCACACTCGGCCTTGACCATCGCAACTCGCTCTTCGAGCGAGAAAAGCGGCTTCTTGGCTTCATTGACGGCAACGCCGATCACCAGTTCGTCGACCAGCTTCATGGCCCGGCCGAAGATGTCGATATGGCCATTGGTCGGCGGATCGAACGTGCCGGGATAAAGTCCTATACGATGCACAGCCTGGCCTCCTCTATGTCTGGTCCAGGCGGCACGCCGCTCAACCCTTCCCGCTGTCCTGCCTATCCATACCGGCTTCGGCGTCCTCGACAAGCCGGGCCACCGAAACGACCCGTTCGCCATCCGATGTCCGTAGCACCCAGACACCGCCCGTCGAGCGGCCAGCGATGCGGATCTGCTCGACCGGCGTGCGGATCAACTGGCCGCTATCGGTCACCAGCATCACGTCATCCCCTTCGCCAACCGGGAAGGACTGGGCGACGCGCTTGACCGGCCCGGTCTTCTTGTCGCGGCCCCAGATGTTCTGTGCCACGAGGCCTTTGCCGCCGCGACCGGTGATCCGGTAATCATACGCGGACGAGCGCTTGCCCATGCCATCATCGGCGACCGTGAGGATGAACTCCTCCGCTGCGCCCAGCGCGGCAATCCGCTCCGCCGTCAGAGCCGCTTCTGCGATCGGTTCGTCATCGTCCTCGGAGACTTCTTCCTCTTCGCCGGTTGCCGCCCGTCGCATCGCTGCCGCGTGGCGCAGGTACGCCTTTGCTTCTTCGGACGTGACATCCACGTGCCGGAGAATGCCCATCGAGATCACGTCATCGCCCGCGCCGAGACGGATGCCCCGCACGCCCGTCGAATTGCGCCCGGCGAACACGCGCACGTCGGTCACGGGGAAGCGGATGCACTGCCCCAGCGCCGTGGTCAGCAGGATGTCATCGCGGTCGGAGCAGATCTTCACCGACACGATGCCATCGCCATCATCCAGCTTCATCGCGATCTTGCCGGCGCGGTTGACGCGGGTGAAATCCGCCAGCTTGTTGCGCCGCACCGTGCCGGAACGGGTGGCAAACATCAGGTCGAGGCTTTCATGGGCGCTCTCGTCCTCGGGCAGCGGCATCACGCTCTCGATCCGCTCATCCTTGGAGAGCGGGAAGATGTTGACCAGCGCCTTGCCGCGCGAGACCGGCCCGCCAACCGGAATGCGCCAGACCTTCTCCTTGTAGACCATGCCGGCAGACGAGAAGAACAAAACTTCCGTGTGCGTCGTGGCCGTGAACAGTTCGACGACGAAATCCTCATCCTTCATCGCCATCCCGGAGCGGCCCTTGCCGCCACGATGCTGCGTGCGATAGGTCGAGAGCGGCGTGCGCTTGACGTACCCGCCATGCGTCACGGTCACGACCATGTCTTCGACCTCGATGAGGTCTTCATCCTCCATGTCGATGCCGCCCTCGACGAACACCGACCGGCGCGGAACCGCGAATTTCGCCTTCACTTCGGCAAGCTCGGCCTTGATGATATCGAGGATGCGGCCCCGCGACCGCAGGATGTCGAGATAGTCGGCGATCTTGTCCGACAGGCCTTTCGCCTCGTTGCCGATCTCGTCACGGCCAAGCCCGGTCAGGCGCGACAACTGCAGCGCGAGGATCGCGCGCGCCTGTTCGTCAGACAGGTAGATCGTGCCGGGCTCGCCCGTCCGCGTGCGTCGATCGGCGATCAGCTCGAGCAGCGGCCCCATGTCCATCACCGGCCAGGCCTTCGCCAGCAACTGCTCGCGTGCCGAATTCGGATCGGGCGCATACCGGATAAGGCGGATGATCTCGTCGATATTGGCAACCGCCATCGCAAGCCCGACCAGCACGTGGGCGCGGTCGCGGGCCTTGTTGAGATCGTGCTTGGTGCGCCGCACGACGACTTCCTCGCGGAAGGCGATGAAGCAATCGAGCACCTTGCGCAGGTTCATCAGTTCCGGCCGGCCGCCATTCAGAGCCAGCATGTTGACGCCGAACGAGGTCTGCATCTGGCTGAACCGGTAGAGCTGGTTCAGGACGACATCGGCGCTTGCATCCTTCTTCAGTTCGATCACGACCCGGATGCCGTTGCGATCGGATTCGTCGCGCAGGTCCGAGATGCCCTCGACGCGCTTTTCGCGCACGAGTTCAGCGATCTTCTGGATCATCGCCGCCTTGTTCACCTGGTAGGGAATCTCGGTCAGGATGATGGCTTCGCGGCCATTCTTGGCGCTTTCGATATTCGACTTCGCCCGGACGATGACCGATCCGCGACCAGTCGCCAGCGCCTTCCGGCTGCCCGACTGGCCCATGATCAGGCCGCCGGTCGGAAAGTCCGGCCCCGGAACGATCTCGCACAAGGCGTCGTCGTCGATGGCCGGGTCTGCGATCACCGCAAGCGTCGCGTCGATCACTTCGCCAAGATTGTGCGGCGGGATGTTCGTGGCCATGCCGACCGCGATGCCGCTGCCGCCATTGACGAGCAGGTTCGGGAACTGCGCCGGCAGGACGACCGGCTCTTTCTGCGAGCCGTCATAGTTCGGCTGGAAGTCGACCGTGTCCTTGTCGATATCGGCGAGCAGGTAGGTCGCCGTCTTCGTCATCCGGCTTTCGGTGTAGCGCATCGCGGCGGGCGGATCATTGTCGATCGAGCCGAAATTGCCCTGTCCGTCGACCAGTGTCGCGCCCATCGAGAAGGGCTGCGCCATGCGCACCAGCGCGTC
>JBGSVY010000012.1:0-5110 GCA_041752715.1 Hyphomonas sp. | reverse complement strand
CGACATATTCGCCCGGTGCGATCTGCAGGCTCGCGCCGCGCAGGATGTCCGGTTCCTGAGGCGCGTAGCGGAAGTGGATATCCTCCAGAGTGACAGCGCCCTTGAGGTCGCGCTGGAGGGCCGGCAGCGAGAGGCCTGGTTCCTTTGTTTGCAGGGCGATGTCGGAGACGCGTTCCAGATGCACATCGAGGAGCCTGAATTGGATATACTGCTCGAGCAGGGCCATCAGTCTTTGTTCGAGCTGACCCTTGTAGGCAATGAACGCCGTGATCATGCCGATCGTCATCGCGCCGCCGATGGCGTTGGAGGCGGCAAGGTAGATGACCACGATGTTGGAGAACCCCATCAGCGTCTGGCTGATGGCGCCATAGCCGATATTGACATTGCCGACCCGCAGCTGGGCGTTCAGCGCATCGGCCGAGAGGTTCCGCCACAGGGCTTCGCGCTCGTTCTCGATGCCGGCGACCTTGATCGTCTGCATCGCCCGCAGCGTCTCGAGGAACTTTGTCTGCTCCTTCGCGTCCGCGACCAGCAGGTCACCCGACAGGCGCTTGGTGAGCGACAGGAGCGCAAAGCGTAAGGCCGCATAGACCGCGATGAAGGCGAGGACCGCAAAGCCGAGGATTGCGTCATAGAGGAAGATGATCGCGCCGAGGAACACGGCGAGCAGGCCGTCGATAAGGGCGCCGATCGCGCCGTTCGATATGAACTGCTGGATCGGCATCAGCGACTGGAAGCGCTGCTGGATGTCGCCGATATGGCGGCGGTGGAAGAAGGGCAGAGGCAGGCGGATCATGTGCCGGAAGAGGCTTGCCTGCATGTCGAAGCCGAGCACGCTCGAGAGGAACTGCAGGACAAGGCCGCGCAGCACCGTGGTCAGGGCCTCGAACACTTTGAGCAGCCCGAACCCGACAGCGACAGCGGTCAGCAGCGACAGGTCGCCCTTCAGGATCGCCTCGTCGATGACAAGCTGCATGTAGTAAGGACTGAGCAGTACGAAGACCTGCAGGAACACAGACAGGGCGAGCGCCTGGGCGACCGCTTTCCAGGCCGTGCTGTCAAACTTCACAAGGCTGAACAGTTTGACGGGGTTGGTCTCGCGCTTCTTGTGGAAGGCCGGCGTCGGCATCAGCTCAAGCGCAACGCCCGTGAAATGCTGACCAGCCTCGGCGAGGGTGAGCGTAATCTGCCCGCGCGCCGGATCGAGGATCTCTATCGCCTTGCGGCTGGCCTTCCTCAGCACGACGAAATGGTTGAGGTTCCAGTGCAGGATCGCCGGCGTGCGCAGCTGGCGCAGATCGTCCGGTTCGCAGCGCACAGCCCGCGAGCCGAGCCCGATCTCGGACCCGATGGCGATGATGTCTTTGAGGGTCGCGCCGTTCAGCGAGATCGCAAACTGCCGGCGCAGGCTCGGCAGGTCAGAGCGAAACCCATGCGCCGCAGCCACCATGCCGATACAGGCCAGGCCGCACTCAGCCGCTTCTGCCTGGCGGAGCAAAGGGATCCGCCGTCCGCCAGCGAGGTTCAGGAGCGCCATGAACGGGCTCCTGCCTGCGGCAAAATTTGCAGGTCATGCGGGCGCAGGTCTTGCGCAGGACGAAACAAGTGGCAATATGCACGCCGTATCACGCAGTCATCTCCAAATGCACGTGATTACCGCCCCGGGTTGCTTCACCAGCCCGGGTCATTTCATTTGCAACAATGGATAGAAAAGCCCGCAGCGGTCAAGCGTCGTGTGCGGGCTGATGCCGCCTTTGCTTTGCAAAACCGCTCAACTCACGCGGCCCCGACGTGCGGATCGACGATGACGATGAAGGGCAGGAATCGGCGAGTCCCGGTCGGACGCTGTGAAACGGACGAATGACCGCTCTGGAGAACCGAGAGGACACTGGGGCCCGACCCTCGGAGCTTCGTCTAGTCAAGCTGGGCGACATCCGGGGCGACCTAATGACCCTCAGGGAGACCAAGTCTGGCAAGAGCCGGACCATCCCTCTGACCCCACGCGCTATGGACGCCGTGAAGGAGCTGCTCAAGACCGAGGGCGACGAGCCCTTTGCATGGGCAACCTGCCGGTCTGCTCGCCTGGAGGTATATTTTGCGAATTGCATTGCTGATTTGCAGTCCGTTAGGTGGCAAGCTATATCGGGCTCTGGATGCGGGTATGACGGAATTGGTAGACGTGCGAGATTTAGGTTCTCGTGTCGCAAGGCGTGGGGGTTCGAGTCCCTCTATCCGCACCAGAGACGGCCGCAGATCACATCGCGCAGATCGTTTGCTCCAGACTGTTCTCTGTCTTTCAAGGCAGCGGATCGAGCGCGAGCTCGTGTACAATGTGAGTTTCAGAGCACCTTTGCTTCGAGCACCAGGCAGGATTCCGCTTTGAGATTGGGCAATTGGAGACCGACTTCCCGCAGCCAGGATCCCGTCTGTCGCTCGCAGCTGCCGCGCAAGGAGAGACCCAGCGGGTTGCGCTTTCCACCAGGCGCACCGCCGGGATCAATGCGGGTCAGCGAATATTCTGGCGCCCCCGCCAGAAATGGCAGCCGAAGCAATGGTGGGAATCGCAGTTGAGAGGGTGCCGTGCGATAGATGAAAAGAATAAAAGCCTGGGGCGTTCCACAGGCGATCCAGACGATGCCGTCTTCGGCCGACCCTTGCCAAACGCGCCCCTCGTGCATTTTCTGCCGAACAGACTTGTACAAGGCAATCCAGTCCCGGATGTTGGCCTTGTCCTGATCCGTCAGTTTTCGCGGATCGAGCTCAAGACCGAAATGGCCGGGCAAGGCCACGGCCGCCCGGAACCCGACAGACTGCGAGCGGCCCGTCGCATGCGCGGGGCTGACGCCGACATGAGCCCCCATTGTTTCGGGCGGGAAATAGCCGAGGAACTGCCGGTGCATCTCGATCCTCGACACTGAATCGAGGCAATCGCTCGTCCAGACCCGGTGCGTCCTCGAGAGGATACCCGCGTCAATCCGCCCGCCTCCCCCGGCACAGGCTTCGATCTCGATATCGGGGTGCGCGGCGCGAACCCTGTCGATCAAGTCATAAGCCCCGAGCACCTGACGCCGGAAGGCGGGGCGGCCAGCCGAGCCAGCCTCGGTCAGATCCCTGTTATGGTCCCATTTGAGGTAGCTGATCGGCAAAAGCCGCAAGAGCCCGTCGAGCGCGGTGAACAGATGTTGGCGTACATCGTCGCGTGTGAGGTCAAGGACCAATTGGTTGCGGGCCGTCAACGGAAGATCCGGGCCGAGGCGTAAAATCCAGTCTGGGTGAGCACGAAAGAGTTCGCTATCCGGATTTATCATCTCGGGTTCGACCCACAGTCCGAATTGCATGCCGAGTCGCGTTACATGATCTGCGAGCGGTTTGAGCCCCTGAGGGTATTTATTCGTGTCGGGCGTCCAGTCTCCGAGCGAGGTTGTGTCGTCATCGCGTCCTGCAAACCAACCATCATCAAGAACGAAGCGTTCAACACCGAGCTCGGCAGCGGCGTCGGCCAGCTCCTTCAGCTCGGTTTCGCTGTGATCAAAGTAAAGGGCTTCCCACGTATTGATGTGTACCGGGCGGGGCGACAGCCGCCCGTTGCGCCATAACGGACTGCGCTTGCGAAGGTCGGCTTGAAAGTTTTGCGCGACACCATTTCGGCCGTTTGGCGAGAAGGTGGCGAGCCAGTCGGGACTGGCCAGCGTTTGACCAGGCTCGAGCCTTACTTCACCCGGCGCAAACCATTCTCCGGCCATCCAGATCCACCGTCCGTCATCGTGCCAGTCGACGCTCTGACAATGATTGCCGGACCAGGCGAGTTGCGCCGCCCAGACCGATCCTTCATTCTCGCCAGCGTTGGTGCCAAGGACACGCGCGACCGGCGGGCAATCATGCGACGTCAGTCCTCGCTTGTTCTGTCGCCGCCAACCGGATCTCGACAATCTGTCGGAAACGGGGACGAATTCGGCATTGTGGCGGCCCGACAGGCTTTCGACCCGTTGGGCGTGAGGCGCGATCGGCAGAACACCGGCCGCCAGCCATGCAACGTCGAGCCTGTCAGCACCGCTGTTGGTGAGTTTTGTCGATAGAGCAAGAACGTCCGTTTCGGGATCAATCGACAAATTGTGTTCAATGGTGACGCCCATGGCCGCATCAGCGACGCGGCAGCTGAGGTCATGCTGACCCCGCCTCGTCTCGCAGCTATGGGCACCTGGCGCCCAAGCCTGTCCAGCCCGATGACAGTCCAATGCAGACGGCCCCATCCAGCCACGCCCGAACAAGGGAAACAGCCGGAATGGCTGATTTATGTCCAACGAAAAGGTTGGCGTCTCGACCGTTTTCGACCATGACTCCACTTGCGTCCCCAAGGCGACTTTCGCACCCCAGTGCCTCCAAACCGGAAAGCCGTCGGCACTCACCTCCAGAACGATGGCCGTAGCGCGACCTTCGAGTACGATGAGGCTGGTCATCTCATAAGCCTGTCAAAATGAATGAGATCCGCACCTGGTCAGGGCGCATTAGACGACGTTCTGTGGCTTGGTTTGTGTTCTTCATTGTTAAGTAGGACCATCCGCGCACAGCGCGGTCAAGAGTCAGGGAAATTCGCCGCTCGGAGCAGAATCCGGTCGCCATAGCGACCAACTGCAGCTTCACGGCCTCGCTGTTACGCCTTTCCGTTTGATCGGCGCGATGCAACATTCAAAAGCTGGTAAACGACTGATGCCAAGCTGAACAACGGTTGATCTGTCTCGTCCAAAGGTGCCTGTCGATGGGCCCGCGATATGGAGCAAATGCGAACGGCCAACCCGCGTGTTTCACACCTCAACGGCCGGCAGCGCGGTTATCTTCGAACAACGTTCACGGCTGATACGTGCAGCGCTGAATATCGTGTTGTTGAAGATGTTGGACGTCAGGATTCGCCAGTTACGACTGATGTCGAACTGCGCACGAAAGATTTGTAGTTTTTGCTTGACCTGAACGGCTTTGGTCTCGCAGCCAAACCGGCGGAGAATGCGCGCGGCTTCCTCGTTCGCGAGACGCGAGAACGAGCGCTCTCGCAGCGAGCCATGAAGCAACAGTATGCGCGGGGCGTGCCCGGCATGCGGCGGGGCAAGAAGGGCCG
>JBGSVY010000011.1:0-1832 GCA_041752715.1 Hyphomonas sp. | reverse complement strand
AATCTCGTCGAACGGGTTCATCGACATCTTCACATTGGCGAGATCGACGCCGGTCTGGTCGGATTTGACGCGGACCTTGACGTTGTAATCGATCACGCGCTTCACGGGCACGAGGACCTTCATGCGTGGGCACTCCTGAATCTGTAGGAACTATAGGGCGATGCTGTCCGCGTGCCTACAGCCGCTGCGAATTGCACGCAAGGCTTGACGCTTACGTCAGGGTCAATTCGGCGCAGGTCTGGAAAAGGAAACCTAAAAACCGGCTGTGCCGCACGGGCGTTTTCGCGTAACAAGCGCATGTCGACCCCGCCGTGAACCGTGCGGTGCGAAGCCCGGAAAGGAGACCGTCATGCCCCTGCCCCGTCTCCACTCCCAGCTTCAAGGTTCACATGAACATCTTTTCTCGACTGGCGCGCTGCGCCGGACGGGTCTGGCGCGCACCCGCCCGCAATCGCGCTGATACGCATTCTCTCAAACGCCGCGCTCACGCGCAGCTCAGACACAGCTTGCCGCCGCATCTCCTGAAGGATGTGGGGGCGGACGATGGCTAGGCGTCGGCACCCTTTGCCATCAGCTCTGCCAGCGCCTTGCCGCTTGCCGCACTCTTGAGAAATCCGAGTGTTCCGGAGGCGAGCAGTTCCTCGCCCGCCTTCACCAGCGCGCCATAGGCGGTGTTGGACAAGGCGGACCCGAGGCTCACGCGTTTGACACCGATCCCGGCGAGGTCTGCCAATGGCCCAAATCCGCTGAACGGTCCCATCAGGACATTCAGGGGCCGGTCGATCGACGCGATCACGCTGCGGATGTCCTCCAGCGTCCGCAAACCCGGCGCATAGAGCACGTGTGCGCCCGCCTCCTGGTAGGCCTGCAATCGCGCGATGGTGTCCGCAAGATCAGGTACGCCGGTGAAGAAGTTCTCGGCGCGCGCGGTCACCAGGAAGGGGAACGGCAAGCGGCTTGCCGCCTCAACGGCCGCGCGCACGCGGTCAGCGGCTTTCGCGATCTCGTATTGCGGGTTTGACGGGTCGCCGGTGAAATCCTCGATCGATCCACCGACGAGGCCCACTTCGGCGCCCAGGCGAATGGTTTCAGCGCAGGTTTCGGGACTGTCGCCGAACCCGTTCTCGAGATCGGCTGTCAGCGGAAGCGACGTCGCAGCCGCCAATTCGTGGACGTGCAAGAGCTTCATGTCGCGCGTGATGTGATAGTCGGCGACACCCTTGCTTGCCGCAAAGCCCGCGCTCGTCGAGGCAAGCGCCTCGAAGCCCTGCCCGGCCAGGATCCGCGCCGATCCTGCATCCCAGGGGTTGGGCAGAACGAACATCCCCGGCCGGTCGTGCAACGCCTTGAAGGCGGCGGCTTTGTCGCGCTGGGGTGTCATCCTGTGTCTCCTTTTGACCCCCAGACGTCACACGGGCGGGGAAGGCGACACAACCCGATTCTTGCGCATGGCCGTTGTTACTCGGGCGCCTCGCCATTCTCGCCGAGCACGAGGCCTGCGAGGTAAAGCGACCCGCAGATCAGGATACGGTCTGCGTCGCTCGCGGCGGCGGCCTGCATGGCGGCCTGAAGGCTGTCGCAGGCGGTTGCGGTGAGGCCCGCCGTATGGGCGGCGCTGGCGAGGCTGATGGGTTCGGCGCCGAAATGGCCAGGCGCGTTCGGGAGCGTGAACACCGGCGGCTTCAGGTACCGGAACGGCATGAAGAAACCGACCGAATCCTTGCTGGCGAGCATTGCCGTGACCAGTGCCGTCCTGCCGCCGAGCGATTTCAGATGCCGCGCGATGGCGCGCGCCGCGTGCGGATTATGACCGCCATCGAGCCAGACCTCGC
>JBGSVY010000010.1:0-35835 GCA_041752715.1 Hyphomonas sp. | reverse complement strand
CGCCATCAACATGCTGGGCCTTGCCAAGCGCGTGAAGGCGAAAATCCTGCAGGCGTCGACCTCGGAAGTCTATGGCGACCCGGCGGTCCACCCGCAGCCGGAAGAATACTGGGGCAACGTCAACCCCATCGGTCCGCGCTCCTGCTATGATGAAGGCAAGCGTTGCGCCGAAACACTATTTTTCGACTATCACCGCCAGCACAAGCTGCGCATCAAAGTCGCCCGGATTTTTAACACCTACGGCCCGCGCATGCACCCAAATGACGGGCGCGTGGTATCGAACTTCATCGTCCAGGCCCTCAAAGGCGAAGACATTACGCTCTACGGCGACGGCCAGCAGACGCGCAGCTTCTGCTATGTCGACGACCTTGTGCGCGGCCTGATCTCACTGATGAACACAGGCGATGACGTCACCGGTCCTATCAACATTGGAAACCCGGGCGAATTCACCATTCGTCAACTCGCTGAGCAGGTGATTGCGCTGACGGGATCGAAGTCCAAACTGGTTTTCCTGCCGCTGCCGCAGGACGATCCGAAGCAGCGCCAGCCGAGTATCGAGAAGGCGCGCGCCGTGTTGGGATGGGAACCGAAAGTCGAACTGGCAGAAGGCCTCGGCAAGACCATCAGCTACTTCGACGAGATGCTGAGCGCGCACGCGAGCAACACTTGAATTAAACGCACTGGCCCAAACGGGCAGCCCCGAGAGGATGATCGAATGCCAAACACCGTTTCCGCCGATGTACCCATCCGTAGGCGCATCATCGAGATTTTCGCACTTTCAGCTGTCCTCGGTGCGGCGTTCCTGATTGTCAATTTCATCCACTTTCAGTACATCACCGTGTCGGTTATCCTGTACGCCTGTATGTGGGATGCGCTCATCGCCAGCGTGATCGTACTCGGTGCCTATACCTATTTGCGCCGCGAGGCGCCGGTGCTCTTGGCAACGGAATTCGCCCTAACAGCTCTAGCGTCGAACCTGTTGATCCTGCTTTACGGTGTGATGGGCCCGACGGTCATTGACCGGTCCTTATCCATCTACATTGTGCAGAAGATCGATCAACGCGGCGGCGAAGTAGCCGAAGCTGCAATGGCTGCGATATTCGTCGAAGAATACATGCCGGAGATGCGGCTTGTGGATGTCCGGATGACCGAACAGCTCACCTCCGGAACGGTCGTGATCGAGGACGGGTGCATCCTGCTGACCAGCAAGGGCCGGCTGGTGTCAGGATTTGCAGATGTTTATCGCAAAACGTTGCTGCCGCAGAAGCGGCTGTTGATGGGCGAAGTCACCGATACGTTGACCGACCCTTTCCGGGACGCCGCACAGATCGTGGAAACCGCCTGCCAGGGTCGCCCCTGAGCGGCCTTCAAGGCATGTCGCTTGCGCGCTGCCGAAAGGTCCAGAACGTGTGAACCAGTAAACTGGACGGTGGATAGAAGAGTGTGCTGGCCAGTAACACGAGCCGCGCTTCCACGCCGGCCTTGGACAGAGCAAAGACCAGAAGCGATTGCGCTGTGACAAGCCCAGCAGTCGCCAGAATAAATCGCAGCCCCATTTCGCGATGCTGGCCGCGAACGCCGAAGGTAAAGCGCTTTTGTCCCAAATAGGAGGCGCAAAGACTAATGGCGCTGGAAATGATGTGGGACCAAAAGACCGCAAGGCCGGCATGCTCCAGACCGAAGGCAAGGCCAGCATAAAGGAGCGTGCCAAGAACCCCGACAAGCCCAAAACGGATGACCTTGCCGAGGAAATCGTTCAGGGCTGGCCTCATCGTTTCACTACAATCGGCGCAGCTTCCCTGCGAAGTGTCACGACTTCACGCACATGGTGTGACAGTAGACCGGCAGGAAGCGCTGAGGCGCTTTCGCGTTCCGCCAGCAAGGACAATATGAGGAGAAATCCGGTAAACAGGCAGAGCAGCAGCATCGATACGAGGAACAGGATCACGGTGGTCGCATAGCCCGGCACAAAGGCGCCGCCGAGTTTGGCAATGACAATTCCGGCGATTGCAAACGCGGTGGCGAAAGTGGCCAGAACTAGCAGAGATATGATCCGCCCGATGACGACGTCGGTAAAAACCGAAATCGCGCTGAACCCGTGAATCATCAACGACGTGTAGTTCATCGTAGACTGACCGTAATACCGCTTTCCGCGCTCGGTCGGCACGAACCGAAGCGGCAGACGGGACTTCAGCAGAGTGGCCGCGAAATTGTTCCAGATGCCGGAATTGTAAAGGATGTTCGGGAGCCGGTCGCCGGGTATCAGAGAGAAGTTTCCGAACGAAATCGGCTTGCCTGTAAGATAACGGAAGACCAGTTTATAAACGGAGTAGCCTGCACGAAAAACCAGGCCCTCAGACCGCTTGGCGCGCTGTGCCGCGATGATCGCACCGGGGTGGGACGTTGCCTCGGCCAGCAATAGGTTGATCGCTTCCGGGGCATCTTCCCCGTCGCTGTCCATGACGACCACGTGCTCCGGCGACAGGTTTGCATCGACGTACGCCAAACCGAGCGCAATGGCCCGCTGGTGGCCCTGGTTGGCCTTAAGCTGGACAATGCGGATCTGTTCGACGCAGCCCGCTATCAACCCGTCTGATTCAAGATTGATTGATGCCGAACCATCATCGACTGCAACAATTGTCACAGAATAGGCCTGCAAGGCTTCGACACCCGAGAGGGTCTTTATAAGAACAGCGAGACTTTGCCAGTCGTTGAGGACCGGAGTCACGATCACAAATAAGGGCTTCGGCATGGTAAGAACTCTGTGCAGCCTCGATACTCAGCGCGCTCGGTATCAGCTAACATGGGACGTTGAAAGAGCTTGCCGCTCCATGAGCATAATGCAAAATCTTCGCTCCGGACTTGGCAAGAGCGCCCGAACACCTTATCCGGCGGATCCGCTTTGGGCAGCGAGTGCCCATTCAACTTGTCAGGTTGATCCGGCGTCCTTTACAGGAAAGATTGGTGTGGAGCCTGGGGGGTAGGACGAATTGATCGATTATCAAAACCTCGCGCGCGCTTTCGTCGAGCCCGGCAAGTTCAATCCGGAGTTCTTGGCACGGTACTACCGCGCATTGTTTTCCGACCTCGATCACCTGAGCGACTCCCAACTGGACGCCCACTATCAAAATTACGGTCGCGCTGAGGGCAGGACTGCCAGCCCCTGCGACCTGCGCGCCGCTTTCCTGGCCAGTCTGTCCCCCTCAATGAAGGTCCTCGAAATCGGGCCGTTTACGGCACCCAGCGTGCGCGGGCCGAACGTGAAGTATTTTGACGTCCTGGACGCTGATGGACTGCGGGCCCGCGCCAAGGCGCACAACTATCCGATCATCGAACCCGTGCGGGTCGATTATGTATCACCAAACGGAAACCTCGAAGTCGTGCCGCAGGGCTTTGACGCGGTCTACAGCGCGCATTGCATCGAGCATACGCCGGACGTGATCGGGCATCTGCAGCAGGTGTCCTGGATACTCAGCAAACGCGGTGTATATCTGCTGACGGTTCCGGACCGGCGCTATACCTTCGACTATTTCCGGACCGAGACCGGCGCAGACGAGATTCTTGCTGCCCATCAGGAAGGACGCACGCTTCACTCGCGGCAGGCTGTCATGGACTTCCACGTGCTCAGTACACATAACGATCCGGTCGCCCATTGGCGGGGCGAGCATGGACCGCGTCCCAGGACTGACATTGTGGAACGCGAAGAATTGGCAGAGCGCATGCTCGCCACCGGTGAAGGCGGATATGTCGACATCCACACCTGGTTTTTCACGCCGCAAAGTTTCCGCAAAGTGATCGCTGATATCCTAATCCGGACACGCACCGATCTGGAAATCGAGAGCGTCTATACGACGCCTTTCGGGCTCAACGAGTTCAACGCCGTCCTGCGCAAGCTTTAAGCCAGCTAGCCTCCAGGTTCTTCGGTCATGCGGCGCCTGTATTCGAGCACCATCATGTCCTGATAGGGGTTTGCCGGCGGCGGCAAGGCGGCCCGGTCGCAGACATCGTGCATGCTTTCGCAAAAGATGCGCAGTTTGAAGCGATCAACCGGATTGGCCGAGAATGTCGTCAGCAACCAGGTCTGTGCCGGCGCAAAACGGGCGGCGGCGATCGACGGACGCCAATAATCTCCCGGAACAATGGTCAGGGTAACAAGGATCACCGCCGCAAAAGTCGCACCGAGACCCAAGACGACGGGCATCGGGGCAACTGGTTCAACCTGGCTTGAACGGTTCAAGCTCAGCGACAGAACCATCAGGATGAACATCGGCACGTAAATATAAGTCATCCGTGACTCGGGCCACTGATAGCAGAAGCTCAGAACGGCAAAGGCTCCGACAACAGCCATCAGGGACAGGGACTCGATCGAGGGGATCTGTCGCCGGAGCAGATGATAGACCCCGGCCCAGATCAGAATTGGCAAGAACAGCCCGAATGTCAGGGGCCAGACATTCGAATAGAACGGCAACATGGCGAGCGAAGGTTCAAGCAGGCCAAAGGTGTCGGGCTTCATTCCATGGGGGATCAGCGCCGCCCAAAGAATTTGCAGACCAAAAGCCACGACCCCCGTGATCGCAACGGCAAGGATTGGCGCTGCCCATGCGTCAATTGGCCGACCGCTCAGCAGACGCAGACCTCCAAAAACCGAACAGATGATCAGCATCGGGATCATACCATAGGTTTGAGTGATGCCAGCAGCGACGCCGACGAGGATCGCAGGCACCAGCTGGCTCAATCCTTTTTGAAGGTCGGCTGGCTGCTGATTGCGCAAGGCATTCAGGGCGAGCATCGCGCTTATGGTCATCAAGGAAGAGGCTATGGCGTCCGATAGGATGAACACGGCATAGACGCCGACAATGGACAAAGGCGCGGCAAGTCCGGCGAGGAAAGAAGTGATTGCACCGGCGCCGCGCATATGGGCAAAGCGTGAAAGCGCGAAGCTCACACCCGCCAAAGCGCCCACCTGCACGATGAGGAACACGATTCCGTCGGTCCCGATCCAGTGATCGAGAGCGTGCACCATGACGAACAAGGGCGGGCGAAGGATCGGCCACTGCGACCTGTCGTCTCCGGAGATGAATTCGACGAGCGCGACGCCTTGCGTCAACCAGTCGAAACTGTCGTTTGACATGAAAGCGTAAGAGTTCAGGAGGTCCCCAACCCAAAGCCGGGAGAGCACGAGGCCGAAAATGCCGGATACGATCAAAGCGACGAAATATTCGGGCCGGCCGAGGGCGGCAAAGCCGGTGCGGCGCGATTGTGTCGTTTCGGTTTCGGGTCCAGTCAATGCCGCTGCCATCCGTGGTCCTGTTTGCAGTTTCGCAATGGCTGCATTGGACACATGGCCTTTATCAGCGCAAGCCGTCAGCCGAGAAGATTTAGCCAAATCCGGCGAAGGTCCGCAGCATTGGCGCTCAGCGTATGGCGGTTGCGAATTTCGGCGCGCGCGGCCATCGCCAGTTCCATCCTGAACGCCTCGTCATCGATGAGCCGGATCAGGGCATCCGTCCAGGCCGGTCCGTCGGCGGCCAGCAGACCTGTTACGCCCTGCTCCACGACACCTTTGAAAGGCGCTCCGTCCGAATAGATTCCGGCGAGGCCCAAGGCGCCATAGTCCAGAAACTTCAGTGGGCTCTTGGAGGCGTTGAATTCCGACTGGACCAATGGCGCAAGGCCGACATGCCAATCGGCGGATCTGCGAAGCCAATCGACGAAACGCACGTAACGACCGGCGATCTCTGCCGGTGGCAGACGGAGGAATGTCGCAAGGCCGCGCGCATCCGAAAAGGTTGCGCCGACCATGTGGAATTCGACGGCGCCGGGGCGGCGGCGCATGACTTCGCGCAAGGCGGGCGCAATCAGGTCGAGGTCTTCCTGATGCGTGGCGCCGCCAACGAAAGCGACACGCAGTTTTTCGCCCGGCCTGCGAAGGCGCGGCAGGCCCCGCCCTCCGGAAAACCAGAGCCGGTCGTCGAGATTGTTGGGAATGATGGTGACCGAAGGATTGTAGGCGCGCATGCGGTCTGCGAGCACCTGCGTTGTGACGATTACTGAATCGGCGCGGCCAACGAAGGCCCGTGCGCCCTGCATCTGCTGCTCATAAACCGCCTTCTCGGGGTGCGAGTCCGGCAAGCTGAACAGGTCATCGTCGATTTCGAACAGCTTGCGACTGCCGTGGCGATCACAATGGTCGGCCAGTCGGTTGGCTGCGTCCGGATCGACAACCGCATTGCGCTGGACAAGCAGGGCATCCGCATCCGCACGAAGTGCCTCTTCGAGTGGCAGGATGTCGAGCTGGATATAATCGACGAGTGAAGGGTGGGTCAGCGGCAAGGCAACACGGATCTGTCCGCAAGCGGTCGGCGTCACAGGGAAGTCGACAGCTACCACACGCCGCCGCTTGCCTGCGATGGGGCGCACATCGCCAAAATACCGCAGCTGGTAGAAGCCGTCATGCACCAATGACGGCAATGTGGTTTGCGGCGGCGGGGGCATGTCTGCGCGCAGCATCTCGCCGCGCGCGGTGTTCATCCGATCAAGGAGCGAAACGCCTGACGCAGACCATGGCCATACCCACGACCAGGCACGCGCGGCGATGCGCTCAGGCAGAGCGCCGAGGTCCGACGTCGCAATGGGGCGGCCCGAGGCGAGCGCGGCTTCGAGGGTATAGCTGAAAGTTTCCGGAACCTGAGCCGGGAACCAGATCAAATGCGGATCCACATCGTTGATCAGTTCGGCGAGGTCGGCGTCCTCGTAAGAACCATGGTCCACGAAGCGCGCAGACGCCGACAAGGCGCCTTGCACCATGCCGAGCAAATGCACTTCCAGTGGAGCATCGACCGCCTCCGCTGCCTCGATCAGTTCGGCTATCTTGCTTAGCCCTTTGTGCGGCGCCACCACACCGAGAACCAGGATGCGCATCCTCTCCTCTGGCTGAATGCCAGGCAGACGCGGCTCGAATGTGCCGACCCTGTCAGACACATGCGGGACAACCTGGATATCAGCTGCCGGCACATAACCCCGGATTCGCTGAGCGGTGTCGTGGCTGGGCGCAATCACGCGCGCTGCATCCGTCAGGAGCCAGGACCGGGATTGACGATACGCCGTGATGGAACGATCGAACACAGGCGTGTCCGAACGAATGCAGACATTGCAATCGGATGTTCCGGGCTCGCCGCAATACATACCGCTCGTTCCGCCAAGGTGGATCCTCGGACAGATCGTGAAGTAATCGTGGATCGTGAAATCGAACGGCAGCCCGAGACGATCGACAAAGCCTTTGAAATTTTCGGCATAGTGCAGCGTGTGATGGATATGCAGACGCGTCACGCCGAAATCGGAAAGCAATGACGCAAGTTCAGCCGCTTCCAGATCGAGATCGAACTCCAGTTTCAGCCCGTCGATCGTGCGCGATTCGAGGCTGACGAGATTGTTGCCCAGAGGGCGCAATGTGAGGAAAAGCGCGGCGTCATCGCCCAGCGCCTTGAGGTCATCGATGTGACGCTCGACACCGCCGCCATAGGCGTGTGTCACGATCAGGATCTTCTGGCGCGCATCACGCTTGTAGCGCAATGCGGTTGCCGCAATGCGGAACGGCTTTTCCGGATCGCGCGCGACATGCTGCGCCACGTCATTGAAGTAGTTTGGCCAGCGGTTGCGAATGACTTCCGCAGCCTTGGCCTGCTGGGCGATGGCTGTTTCCTTGAAGCTCACCCCGCCTTTGTGGAACACAAAGGTGTCAGTCGCGAGGAGGTGGATCCAGCCATAATGCAATGCACGCAGGCAGAAGTCGTTCTCTTCGCCGTACCCCTTGCCGAAGGCTTCTTCGTCAAAGCTGCCGATTTCATCGAGGCAATCACGCCGGATGAACATGCAAAAGCCCACAGCCGTCGGAATCTCGACCGATTTTGAAGCATTCGCTTCCGCGAACTGGGCGTCTATTTCGTTGAGCGTCAGACCATCAGGCAGCAGGTTGTCTTCGCAGAAGCGCGGATAGCTGCAGATTGTGGCATTGTTCGAGAAAGGCGTCACCGAGCTGACACGGGGACCGGAATACGCGGCCGAGACCATGCGGCGCAGCCAGTCATTTGCCACTTCGGTATCGCTGTTGAGGAGCACGACATCCCTCTCCGGGTGCAGTGCCATGCCGCGATTGACTGTGCCGACGAAACCGAGGTTCACATCGTTGCGCAGCACGATAATGCCAGCCCGGCCCGCCAGGCTGGCGACATAGTCGCTGACTTCAGGCTCGGGGCTGCAGTCGTCGATGATGACGATTTCGTGCTCGACACCGGGACGGGAAGCGAGAACACTTTCTATGCAGGCCGCAGTCGTTGCCAGCCCGCGATAGACGGGAATAATAATGTCGACAGGTGCGGCGCGCGGAACAACGGCCTGCGCGCCAGCCGCCGGTGAAGCTGTGTGACCTGGCTGGGGTAGCAGAGCGAGGTTTGCTTTAACCGGGTCATGGCCGGCAGGGGGGTCGCCATCCTTGCCGGCATCAGTCCGTCCGATAGTGCTCGTTTTGCGCGTCCTGCGCGCGCGCTGGACACCGGTCATCGCACGGCGCAGAGGCGCCGTGATGCGCCAGGACGTCGACGCGCGGATTTCGCGCACCGTGTTCTCGAGTTCCCGTACATTCCGCTCCAGATACTGGTTGTAGGCGAAGAGTTCGTCCGCCCGGCGACGCTGGCGCAGGACCTCTTCGCGATGACGGTCGGACTCGCGCTGTGCCACGCCGAGGGCGTCGGATGCCGCCTTCGCGGCCGTCTCGTGAAGTTGCAATTGCGCGCTGCGTTCGGCGTCTGCGGCAAACAACTCATCACGAAGAGAAGCGGCGGATTTTTCGGATTGCTGGAGGTCAGCTGAAAGCTGGGCTTCTCGGGCATCTCTTTCGGCAAGTTCAGCCTTCTGGGCTGCGACCCTTTGCTCAGCTTCCTCGAGCGCGCGGGCAAGCCGCGGTTCACGCTCCGTCCGTTCGGCAAGGTCGACGCGAAGGGCACTGAGGTCGCGTTCGAGTTGCGCGTGCGCCGCTGCAAGATTTGTCTCGCGCGCTGCAGCTGCGTCCAACTCGACTCGAATGGATTCAACCGTCACGCCGAATTGCTGGTTCTCCTCAGCCAACACCGCTTCACGCGCGACGTAAGTCGCCAGCTCCTCGCGAAGGGCGGCGACGTTGCGCTCGAGCTGAGTGTGGGCTGTTGCAAGCTGGGCTTCGCGCGCCATCGCCCTGTCCAGTTCGGCGCGAAGGGCGTTGGTTGTCTCGCTGATCTGCTGATTTTCCTCGAGCAGCCCGGCTTCGCGCGCAACAAAGATGGCCAGTTCCTTGCGAAGGGCGCTGACGTCGCGCTCAAGCAGCACATGCGCCGCTGCAAGATGTGCTTCGCGCGCCGTTGCTTCGTCCAGTTCTGCGCGCAAAGTCGCCGCTTCGGTCTCGCCGGCAAGCTTCAAGGCATCGAACGCGGAGTGCATTCCATCAGCTTCGGATCGCGCCTCAGACAATTCCGACCCGAGGCGTGACACCATCTTCTGGTGGTCGCGCGCCACATCGTTGAAGAGACGGCGCGCCAGATCATATTCGTCAAACGCCCGGTCAAGCCGGGTTGCTTCAGGCGCATCACCGCACCTGGCGGCTGCCTCAAGCATCGCAAACGTGTCGCGGACCCACGCCGGCAGGCTTTGATCACCGGTTACATCCGAAGGCTCAAACTTGTGATGCCGGATCGAGTCCGAGAGGAACGATTCGATCTCGATGCGGCTGGCGAAGTTCAGCCCCGGCGGCACAATCCCGAGCGCCTCGAAACGCTCCGCGAACACGCGCCAGTCCGAAAGAATATCGTCAAAGTTCACAAAGAGCCGCGGCAAGCCGCGTGTCCGTCGTTCCGCCCGCAGCACGTGCTCCAGCCAGATCAGGATGGAGCGGCCCGGCGAAAAATCATTGCGCTCCAGAAGCGATGCCGACACGGCAAGTGGATTGCGCAACACATGAACGGCCAGAACGTCGGCATTGAGATCGTGGATCAGCGGCAGCCAGGTTTCCAGGATGCGGCACATCCGCGGATCCTTAAGCACAAGGTATTGGCTTCGGCCAAACTGCACTTCCAGATACTCGCGCATCTCGGCCACAAACGCCCGGCCCGCTGGCGTCGTGGCAATGCCGGAAAGGTCATCGAGACTGCTCCAGCTCGACCCGAGCGCGGCCAGCAAGCGTTCGTGCGCCAGCATGATCGTCGACGATTCGAAAAACCCCTTCTGATTGTTAGCCTGCGCTCCAATCAGATCTTCCGGCAAGCCGATGCCCAGCTTGCTTATCAGCCCCGCGACTGCTGAAGTGCCGCTGCGGTGCATACCAAGTACAAGAACGGCCAACCGCGAACTTCGGCGCGGCCCTTTCTCGATGGATTTTACATCACCACGGAATTGCGGCTTGATTTCAGGCAGGTGCGACATCTAATCCACACGGTGTTGAAGAAACTCATTCTGAGCTGCCCGGATGGCAGGGCGATGATCAAGAAATGGTGGAATACAAAGCCGACACTGGTTTAGCAACTTACTGACGAGGATATGCTGAATCTCGTTAGATAAATCGGCATGCCAAATTAACGAATGACAAAACACTGGAGAGTTTCCTTGGATGAAGTCTCGAACCTGTCCGGCATGCCGGCCTCTCGCAGCGGCGGCTTTGTGCGACCTGTAGCAACGCCTGCAAGTTTTGCAGTGATCCTGGCAGCCGCTCTGACGGCCGCCTGCGGAAAGGTGCCGCCCATCACGCCGGGTGACCTTGTGCCGGTCGATCTGCAATCGGTATCGACCTGGAACCCGTCGCTCTCGGGAACTGCGCTCGGCGAAGCCATCGGCACAGGCGGTACGTTCAGAGAATGCATCGGATATATTGATACAGTAGCCGACCTCGGAGCCCCTCCACAGACCAGGCTGGATGGGTGGGCGTGGAATACGGCTGCCTCCAAAGCTTTTGAATCCTTCGTGGTGACTGATAGCAATGGCCGCATTACCGGGGCCGGAGTGACTGGTGTGGAGCGCGGGGACGTCGTGTCCGCCTTTCCGGACATAGTCCGCGACGACCTCGTTGGTTTCGTGGCATTTTCGGCGCCAGACACTGAAAGTCTGACCGTTTACGGCGTTAATGTGGCAGACGACTCGGTCTGCGCAATTGGGTCCACGGGTTAGCCTGTCAACCGGCGGGAGATCCCAGATGCTGATTTTCACAATCTGCGCACGGAACTACCTGGCCTACGCGCTCACCCTTCGCGAGAGCGTGCTCAAACACGAGCCGGATGCCGACTTCCTGATTTACCTGTCAGATGCCGGTATCGATGATCCCGCCATCCGCGATTTCACGATCCCGATGTCCGAGCTCGCCATTCCCGGCCTCGCAAGACTGACATTTCGCTACGACATCCTCGAACTGAGCACGGCGATCAAACCGTTCTGCTTTGCGTATGCGTTTGACCGGCTGGGACATCGCTCGGCCATTTTCCTTGATCCGGACATCCAGCTGTTCGCGCCGCTGAGCGAAGTGAGGAGAGGCTTCGAGTCGGGCGCGTCCTGCCTGCTGACGCCGCATCTTCTCACCCCGCTCGACGATGATGGCAAACGCCCGTCAAACCGCGACATTCTGGCCAGCGGCGCTTTCAATCTTGGTTTTGCCGCCTTTGCTGACGAACCGGAGGCGCGCGCGTTCCTGGCCTGGTGGGGGCAGGAGCTTCTCGAGAATTGCTATTCATTGCCGCAGGAAGGCCTGTTCGTGGACCAGAAGTTCGTCGATCTCGCCCCGGGATTTCTTTCGCGCCTGTCGATCATCCGGCACGAAGGCTATAATGTGGCCTATTGGAACCTCTCAGATCGTCCGGTCAGCTACCTCGCCGATGCCTGGACGGCGGGCGGGGGCCCGCTCGTCTTCTTTCATTTCAGCGGCATCGATACGCGCGATGCTGGCAAGTTCTCGAAACACCAGGACCGGTTCACGATGGAGACGGCGGCCGGCGCATCCGTGCTGGTTCGTGACTATATCGCGAGGCTCGGCGCCAATGGCCATGACCGGTGGGCCAGGGTCGCCTACGCTTTCGACCATTTTGACGATGGCCAGCCGATCCCCCTGCCCGTGCGCCGCGCCGCGCGCCATGACCGGAGAGCTGGCGATTTCAGCGCTTATGACGGGGCCTTCTGGAATGCGCTTGCGCCCGAGATCGATCAGGTGCCCGGCGCCCCGATAAGCCGGCTGATGGCCGGCTACCATGCGCTCCGCGCCGACCTGCAGGCGGCCTTCCCGCTGACAAGCGCAGCGGGCCGGCGCGGTTTTCACGACTGGTTCATCGGCTATGGGGTGCAGGCGTATGGCCTGACCGATCGCCAGCTGCCTCGGCACGATGCGACCGCTCATCGAAGGAACACGCCGCTCTCTCGCTTCCGTGCCCGCATGCGGCTGAGGCTTCGCTCGCTCCTGACCCGTCCCTGAGGCATCGGCGATCTTGTACACATGCCCTGGTTGCTGTCGCAGGGAGATCGCGTTAACAGTCGGACCAAGGCACGGTGTGCAGGCGAGTAGAGGACTGACCGGTGATCGCACTGTCTCGGAAAACCCGCCCTGCCATTCTGCTGGCAGCGTCACGGCGCTGGTCTTTGTTGTCACAGCTGACGTTGCGCGACATCGAGATGCGCTACCGGGGTGCAGGTCTCGGCCTGGTCTGGACCGTCCTGACGCCGCTGATGATGCTGCTGGTTTACACCTTCGTTTTCGGGACGGTATTCAAGTCGCGATGGGATACGTCGGGCGCGCAAGCCTCTTCGATGGAGTTTGCCGTCATTCTTTTTTCGGGACTGATCTTTTTCCAGCTTTTCAGTGATGTCGTGACGCGCGCGCCTTCAATCATTCTCGCCAACACCACCCTTGTCAAAAAGGTCGTGTTCCCCCTCGAGATACTGGTGCCGGTCGCCCTCAGCTCGGCGCTCTTCCATGCGGGTATCAGCATGCTGGTGCTAGTCCCGTTCGTCGCCGTCATCTTCGGCGGCATCCCGATCACATTTCTCTTTCTGCCGCTCATCGTGCTGCCCTTCGGCTTAATGATTCTGGGGATTGGATGGTTCCTTGCGGCGCTCGGCGTGTTCATCCGCGATATCGGCCAGGTGGTGGGCACGGTCACGACGGCGCTCCTGTTCATGTCGCCCGTATTCTTTCCGATGTCTGCGCTGCCGGAATGGATCCGCCCCGCCCTGTCATTTAATCCGGTCACTGTTCCGGTCGAACAATTGCGCAGGATCCTGATTTTCGGCCAGACCCCCGACTTCCTGGGCCTTGCTGTCTATGCCATCGCCGCCTCGGCGATCGCGATTTGCGGTTATCTCTGGTTCGCGAAAACCCGCAAAGGGTTCGCAGATGTCCTCTGATTTCGCCATCGAGGTTGAGAGTGTTTCAAAGCACTACCTCATCTATCGCCGGCCTGAGGACCGCCTGAAACAGATGGTGATCCCGAAGGTGCGCCGGATGCTCAACCTGGCGCCGGGGACTTTCTACACCGATTTTGCGGCCGTGGAGAATGTCAGCCTCCGGATCGGCCGGGGCGAGACGGTCGGCATCATTGGCCGCAACGGTTCGGGCAAGTCGACCCTGCTGCAGATGATCTGCGGGACGCTGCAGCCAACTCACGGCAGTGTAAAGGTCAACGGGCGTATCGCGGCCCTTCTTGAACTTGGTGCGGGCTTCAACGGAGACTTCACAGGCCGGGAAAACGTCAAACTCAACTGCGCCATCCTCGGCCTCTCGCAGCAGGAGACCGACGCGCGGTTTGCGGCAATCGAAGAATTTGCAGATATCGGCATTTTCATCGACCAGCCGGTCAAGACCTATTCGTCGGGCATGTATGTGCGCCTCGCCTTCGCCGTCGCCATCAATGTCGATCCCGAAATCCTGATCATCGATGAGGCTCTTGCCGTAGGGGACGAAGCGTTCCAGCGCAAGTGTTTTGCAAGGATCGAACAGATCCGCGAACGCGGCGCCACGGTCCTGTTCGTCAGTCATGGCGCGCAGACGATCGTCCAGCTTTGCGACCGGGCCATCCTGATGGACCGGGGCGAGATCCTGCTGGATGGGCAGCCGGGAGATGTCGTCAGGCAGTATCAGCGCCTGGTAAACGCGCCGTCGGACCTCGCCCTCGCGATACGCAAGTCTCTGAAGGACGGAAACAGCCCGCCCGCCAATGATCTGACCGACCCCATCCCCGCAATGGACGTTCCTGACGCCCTTTCCGCTACAACAAGACCAGCCTATTTCGATCCGAACCTGATTGTGAGCAACCCTTTTCGTTACGACAGTGACGGCGCTGAAATCTCCGGCCTCGGCCTCGAGACCGACCGGGAAGGGACCGTCAATGTTGTGAGGACTGGGGGACAATACAGGATCCGCTATACGGTCGATTTCAACCGGCACGCTCATCAGGTGGTTTTCGGTTTCCAGGTGAAGTCCGTGACCGGATTGATTGTTGCCGGCCACAACACATCGATGCCGCTCGCCGCCCGCCTTGACACCGTCCATCCGGGCGATCGCGTGAATGTCAGCATTGAGTTCCTGTGTAACCTGCAAGCCGGGACTTATTTCATCGATGTCGGCGTTTATTCGTTCGATCAGGATGCGCGTTTCCTGCACAGGCTCGTAGATGCGTCCATGTTCAGGGTCGAGTCTGATGCACTCATTTCCCCTATCGGTCACGCATTTCTAGAACCGCGCTTCGAGATCGCGGCGCAGGTCAATCCCGCACGAGCCGATACCAGTCAGACAATTCGCATGAAGCGGGCATGAGCGATCTTGAAAGTCCCTATCATTCCGACGCAGCGGTCGAAGAGGCTGTTGCAGGCGGCATGCATCGCGCGTTCGTCGGCGGCCTGTGGGACGAACTCGGTCAGTTGCAGCTGGATCTGATGCGGCGGTTGGGACTGCAGGCCCGGCATAAGCTCCTCGATGTCGGGTGCGGCGCGTTAAGAGGCGGGGTCCATCTGGCCCGGTACCTTGATGCCGGGCACTATTTTGGCCAGGACCTGCGGGCTGAGCTGATTGAGGCGGGTTTCGAGAATGAGATCCGTCCGGCAGGGTTGGACGACCGCATTCCGAGGGGAAACCTGGTTGCCAGTGAGGGATTTGATTTCAGCGGGCTTGAGGAAGAGTTCGACTTCGCGCTTGCGTTTTCGGTTTTCACCCACCTCTCGCTCAACAGCATTCGGGTATGCCTTGAGAAAATTCACCCAGTGCTGAAAGACGATGGGCGCTTTGTTGCAACATTCTTCGAACGACCAGGGGATCAACCCAGCTTTATGGCGATTCAGCAACCGGCGGGAATCGTCACCACACATGGCACCAGAGACCCATATCACTATTGTGCAGCAGACCTTGAACACGCGGCGGCGGGGCTTGGTTTTCGCTTGACGTTCCTCGGCGACATCGGCCACCCGCGCGGCCAGCAGGCCGTCGTTTTCGAAAAGGTCAGCCGCGGCGCAGCCTCGCCTCTGCGTCAGTTATCTCCGGCAGAAGCGGCTGCGCTTCCTCCCGGCGCAGATCACTACCGCGCGTATGTCGGCCCACCCGAGCGATTTGACATCATGAGCGCTTCCCAGTTTGCGCTCCTGTTTCAACTCGGCCTTCGCGATCATCACTCGGTCCTGGACTTCGGGTGCGGGTCGCTGCGCCTCGGGCGTCTCCTGATTCCCTTCCTGAGAGACGCCCGCTATTTCGGGATCGATCCGAACGGGTGGCTGATTGATGAAGCGATCTTGAGGGAATTGGGGGAAAGTGCCGTCCGCCTCAAGCGGCCCCGGTTCGACCTCAACGATCGCTTCGACTGCAGCGTCTTTGGTGAGACCTTCGATTTCGTCATGGCCCAGTCGATCGTGACACATACGGGCCCGGAGCTCACCCGGTCGCTTTTTTCCTCCGTCGCGCAGGTCTTGAAGGATCATGGCGTGTTCCTCTTCTCGTTTATCGATGCGGACCTAAATGCGTCGATTAATGCCGCCTCGCCGGGATGGCACTATCCGCATTGCGTGAGCTATCATGCGACCGAGCTTGACATTATCCTTTCGGAGAACGGCCTCGTCGGTTCGCCCCTGCCCTGGTTTCATCCGGGCGCGTCCTGGCATATCGCCGCCAGGTCCAAGGATGTTCTGCCGAGCCCTGACGCGCTTCTGAGACTGAACGGTGAACCGGTCCGCTGATCGCTCCAGGCCCCATGGCAGAAAAGATCAGGCACGGGAAAGGCAGGGGCCGGACCGGAACAACTGCTGACGGGCCATGATAAGCGGTGAACAATGTTTTTGAGGAATCCACCTACATTGCAGCAAATCAAAGCGCTCGGCCGCAAACTGGTGCTGCCTTGCCCGTCATATGGCACCCGGCCGTCGCTGACCTCTTCGCCGCTCGTGATTGCCGGGATGTTCCGGACCGGTAACGGCATCGGGCGTGCTGCCCGGTATTGTCATGACGCCTTGCGCGCAGAGCGCCTTGGACCGGTTGCTGTCGATATCAGCCGATTGCTGAACCAGGCTGACCTTGATCCATCCTTGCCGCTTGCAGAGTTCCCACCTTCCCGACAGGGAACGCTCATCCTCTTTGCCAATCCACCTGAACTCGAGCTGTGTTTGTGGGGACTCGGTCTGCGGCGCTGGCACAACTGGCGCATTGCCGGGGCCTGGGCCTGGGAATCGTCTGTCGCTCCAGCGAATTGGAAAAGGCAGGCACGCTTCGTCTCGGAGATCTGGGCACCAAGCCAGTTTTGTGCCGACGCATTTGAGGCCTACGGCAAGCCCGTTCAAACGATACCGCATTTCGTCCGCCCTGTGGCCGATCGGACGCCATCGGGCAGGCAGCTGACCGCGACATCGTCCACCCCGCAAGGCGGTGGTTCGTCCGTGCAGATCCTGACACTCGCGGATGCCCGTTCATCCCTCGAACGCAAGAACCCGGTGGCTGCAGTCAGAATGTTTCGCGCCGCTTTCCCGGATAACATGCCGGCTCGGCTGACCTTGAAGTGCCGCGGGCTCGGTCTTTACCCGGACTACAGAGCGAGACTTCACGCCGCAATCGGCGGCGACCCGCGAATCGATATCCTTGATCAGACGCTGAGCGATGCCGAGCAGGCAGCATTGCTTGACCGGGCGGATATCATTCTGTCGCCTCATCGATCTGAAGGATTCGGCCTGAGCCTCGCCGAAGCGATGGCGAGGGGCAAATGTGTCGTGGCGACCGGATGGTCCGGTAACCTCGCGTTCATGAGCCGCGACTGTGCCATGCTCCTGCCCTACAGGCTCGTTCCCCTGACTGATCCGACAAAGGTTTACCCGACCGAGTCTTGCGCTGTATGGGCCGAACCGGACCTCGAGACAGGGGCACGGATGCTCCGCGCACTGGCCGACGACCCTGCAATGCGCGCATCTCTCGGGCAGCGTGCCCGTCTCGCTATTGCCGACAAGTTGCGCTCCGGTCCCTACCGTACCGCGCTTGAAGCGGCCTGAACTGCACACGGCTGCAGATCGTATCGATTTCTCGCGCCATCACTCGTTTATGACAAGATCCTGCGTCCGGGCTGGCAGTACCCCTGAATTTTCGAAAGACGCTTCAAATCCTGCCGGCCTTTCCGTCGCCGGGTCCCACACCCGCACCATCGCAGGCAGTCCGTAATCATACAGGAACGCCTGGAAGTCGGGCGCGCTTGAATGGGTTGCGGGCAAGGGCGGCCAGGAGTCGCGCCAGATGCCGCTCTGGCCCAGATACCGAAACTCTGCAGTGAGGGGGAGACCGGTCAGTCTCCAGGTCTCATCGCCGGCCACGACTTCGAGCAGGCTTTCCTCGCCCTCACGGCGCAGCGTCACGGTGTAGGGCTCAAGGCCCGTGGAAGCGCCGAAAAGTCTGTTCACGAAATGACCCGAAACGACGTCCCTTGTACCTCGAAAGCCGGCGACATCCTCGTCGTGCCATGCCGGCACGGTGGACGAGATGACAGCATCGACAAGGCGTGCTGACAGCGTGGCATCCAGCGCTGCACGCGTTGACCTTCGAACCGCATCGGCCTGGGTCATCTGGGTTGCGAGGGAAGCAAAAATAAGAACCGAGATGACGGACGTGATGGCAAGACCGATAAGGACTTCGATCAGGGAAAACCCCGCGGATGGACCGCGCGAAGAAGCGCCTCGCTCCAAGTCACTCCGGCAGACGAGAGCTGTCAGGGACATCCTTTCTTGACCTCCGGAACGCAGTCTGCAGCTTTATCCAACCGAGGCCAAGAGGCGGGTTTCAATTCGTCAGACTCTGTCCGCACTTCAACCGGGGCCCGGTGGGCACTCAGCCGGACGAACGACGCGCATGTTGGGCGGGAGGACCACATCTTATCCAACTCCGCCGCTACCGAGGCCCGGAACACAAGCCGGACCGTCTTCGGGCAAAACAGCATTCTCTCGAGCCTGCAAACAAAGAAGGGGCCCCAGAGGGGCCCCTTCCGAACAAGAAACAATGTGACGTCGGACTAGTCGAGGTCTTGTTCGATAGTGCCGCCGGTAACCTGCTGGATAACGCCGTTGCGGATCACGAACTGCCGGCCGGTAAGGGTATCCGGGTCGGCTTCAATCGTGAACTCGATATCGCCGCGGCCATAATTGCCGAGTGCACCTTCGAGCAGGCCGGAATTGGTGACGAACTCCCCACCACCGTCAATGCTGGTATCCAGTTGTACGATGCCTGGCGGCACGTAGCCGGGAGCGCCATCCGTGGAGTTTTTGACTTCTACGAACACGGCGCCGGCGTCGACGTTGTCGAGGTTACCGATGCGGAACACGCTTGTCGCACCCGACACTGCCCCGAGCGTTGCACTCTGTGTCCATGGGAAAGTGATCTGCGTGCCGTTCCGTTCGATCGACTGCAGATCTCCCGTGTCGACCGTGCCGGACGTCAGATCACTCAAGGGGGCCGGAACAACGGTAACTACCGCGTCATAGGCAGAGCGCGCGATCGCGGTTGTACCATCCGGAGAAACCGAGATGTCAGTCGCCGCGAAGAGCGACGACCCAGCATCGTACTCCGCTTCGTCGGTGGCGACATCGACCAGATCAAACGAACTGACGTTGAAAATCACGTCACCGCCGGGTTGTTCAAACGCGTCCATGGTGCCTGACACCAGGATTTCCACACCGGCAACGTCAGCCGGTACAACCGGAACTGTTCCGAGCGCCGTATTGACTGTCACGTCTCCAGAACCGTAATCGACGGCGTTGGCGGCGACCGCGATCGTGCCCAGGATAGCGTCCGACAGACCAGTGAATGCCGTGAAAGGTCCACCAATGGCATTGAGGTCGGCGATCGTCGGTGTGGTATCTGCAACAATGTCGACATCAAACGCTGGAACGACGTCAACCAGTTGCAAAGACACGCGGTTGAATTCGTCGCTGTTGTCGACAGGCGCGCCTGCGTCAGTTTCCAAACCGACCGAAACGGTCACATCGGTACCGGTCAGGATGACAGGAATGTCGAGCGTGCAGTTGGCGGAGCCCGCACCGACCCCGGTTGCCGCCAAACAAAGATTCGCCCCGCTCACGAGGAAGGTCACAGAGCTAGCGCCGTTCTGGCCACCACTTGAAATGACCGATGTTGTCGTGCCAACGACTTCAGAACCGTCGAGGGCACCGTCAAATTCAGCGCCCGTGAAGGTCACGAACACAAGGACGTTGCCAGTCGGGAAAAGACCAGCTGTCGGCCCGAAGCCCACACTCAATGTGCCGTCAACTGCATCACCGGCATAGTCAAGAGCAGTCGCGAGCGGATAAGGCTCCTCAACTGCACCCAGCCGTTCATTGTTTTCGAGTTCTACAGCGTAGGCCGCCCCCGCTACGAGTGCTGCGACCGAGGCGGTCGCGAGAATTTTTTCAGCATGATTTAGCTCCTAAGTTGAGTTTGGAGGTCACCCTCATCGCGCTGAGCCGTTGCGTTAAACCTTACCCCAGCAGCGAGGCCATGTAGACAACACCTGACGGGGGTGTCAACCAGCAGGTCCCTCGCTCAATGCGAGAATTTCCGAATTCATCGTTAACCACGACATTTGTTGCCCCGGAGGCACATCTCAGCGGCTCTTAGACACGCTATTGTGTCAGTCCTGTATCAAGACTGTCATGGACCGGCAGGTCTCTGCGTTAAGCCGCGCCGAATCGCCGATGGCTTACTTGCCGTCGAAAAGGCGCGTCACCGGCATCCAGACCAGCCGGTCAAGCTCGCGCGTCGCAGAAGCGCCGCCCGGAAGAAGAACCTCATATTCAAGCCGCACGACCGAAACATCGAATCGCGCTGTAGCGCCCTGTTCGGAAAGCGCTTTCTTGACAGGCGCACGGAGCACCTCGCGCCAGGTGAGCTGCCAGTCACCAAAATCAGCCGCCCCCGTTGCGAGATGCGCAGGCGGCACATGGCGAAGATACTCGATCGCACGACCCTCGGCTTCCATCAGGGCCTGGCGCTCGACAAGCCGTGAAGCGCCGTCAGAAACCGACATCTGGAAGTCAAGCAGGGGCAGCATGCACAGACCCAGCACGCCGACCGCAATAACGGCCTCCAGCATCGAAAAGCCCTGCTGGCCGCGGTGGTTTTGCGCCGCCTTGCACTCGCGCGTCCGGCGTATTGCCAGAACCTGTTTCATTTCAGGGGATTCTCGCCGGTATAGGTGCTGAGGTCGCCAGCGGTTTCCGCTGTCAGGTTGAACCGATTGACGAGCTCGTCGGTGAAGGCCTGCTTTTCCTGGCCGTCCCGGATCACATAAGCGGTGATCAGGACGATGAGCTCGGTCCGTGTGCTCGAAAGGCTCGTGTTGCGAAACAGATTTCCCACGAGCGGAAGATCCTTGAGGATCGGCGTGCCCGTTTCGTCACGGGTCGTGGTTTCCTGTATGAGGCCGCCGAGTACGGCTGTCGCTCCATCCTCGAGGGAAAGCTGTGTTGTCACGGAGCGGTTGGAGATTGTCGGGCTCGAAATCTCCGAAGACGTTGTCGGAATTGCCGTTGAGACCTCCTGGGTGATCGACAGGTCAACCCGGTTATCGCCGAACACGATCGGCTCGATGGAAAGGAGGACCCCGGTCGAGCGATAGTCAACCGATTGAAGAATATCGGTATTGCCGCCGCTCTGGGATTCTGCCGCCCGCTGAGAGGTGATCAACGGCACATCCTGGCCGACCTGGATCTGCGCCGAGCCGCCCGACCTTGCCGTCAGCCTCGGTGTCGACAGCACATTCAGGAGATTGTTCTTTGCAAAGAAGTTGAGCGCCGCCTCGACATTGCCGCTAAAGAGCCCGATGCTTGTGCCGACGCCGCCAATCCCGAGGCCCTCACTCCCGAAGGTCGCCGTTACGTCTGATCCGCCGAGGCTGTCGATGAAGAACTCAACGCCGTACTGCGTGTCATCGGTCAGGGTGATCTCGGCAATCGTGACTTCGATCATGACCTCAGCCGGCGCCCGGTCGAGCTGTTTCAGCATCGGATAGACGAGGTCGTACTGTGTCGGCGTGCCGGTATAGATGATCTGGTTCGACAGGGCGTTGACGACAATGTTTCCCGGCCCGCTGGCATTTGCCGGGGATAGGCCGGGTGCGGGCGCCGCGCCCGCAAGTGTCGATGCGTCACCTGACGACAAGGCTGGCGCGTTTGTCACGGACACCGACTGACGCGCAATCACGTTGCCGGCGACATCGGCCAGCAACTGCGCATCGACATTCTGAACATCGAAAATATAGACCTGCGGCGCATTTCCCTGCCGGGTCGGCCGGTCAAGTTCGCTCAGCCAGAAGCGAACCCGGCTGAGGCCGGCTGGCGAGCGCGAGAAGACGAACAAGTCGTTTGAATATTCGACAGGCATGATGAGGATCGGCTTTTGCACCGACTTGTTTGTGCTTGTCTGCCATCCCTCCGCCTCCAGCAGCGCCGCAACCTCCGATGCCAGCTGAGACGCCGACCAGAAAATCGGCGAGTAGCGCTCCGCCTGGCTGCCGGCATAGGCCAGCTCATCAAGCTGATCGATGATGGAAAGGGCACCGTCGAGATCGCGCGGCATCCCGGTCAGGGTGAGAACATTCAGCCGCGGGTTGGTTTCGATTTTCAGGGTCTGCTTGTCTGGAAACGCCTGGCGCAGAATGGCTTCCATTTCATTGGCCGAAACAGCGTCCAGTTCCACAAACTGCACGACAGGCCGTTGTTCCTCCGGGATGTCGGCCCGCGAACGGGACTTGATAAAGCGTGGCATTTTCGATTGCAGGCTGGCATCGGTGACAACCTGATAGACACCGTCCGCCGGAAACACCCGTATGGCGTAACTTTCGAGCGACTGGCTGACGAGTTCAAGGAAATCTGCAGACAGCATGCGGCCTGACGAGCGCAACTGAACGAGTTCGGTGCGTTCTGCCACGCCCGGGCCGGTCGTGTATGGCACGCCGAGCATATCGCCGAACACGACGTCTATGAACTGCGGAATAGGAAGCGCGGGCACGACGGCGTCGACGGTCGCGCTCGAAGGCTCAGGACCTCTGGGCTCGGCCGAATTGTCAGCAGGCGCGATGTCGTCGGTCCGCGAGACGCTGGGAATCCTGATGCGGCTCGACCGGTCCGTCAGGTCTTCCGGCGAAACATCGCCTTCCTGCTGGCTGCGCCGGCCTTCAGGCAGCCGTTCGGCCCGGACAACCGAATTTCCGATTCTCGACTCGGAGATCGTCCCGTTCCCGGGCGCCGGGGTCTGGTTGCCTGTGGCACAGCCGGTGACGCTCAGCGCGCCCATGACCCAGAGCATGCGGGCAGAAACGCCATTCTTCTTCAGGTAACGCAACATGTCGGTTCTTTCTTTGATGGTCGGCCCAATCCGTGCCTCAAGGCGCCGGTGACCGAAGGCTTTCGGCGATATCCTTGACGCGCCCGATATCGGCGTCCATGCCCTCGCCGCCCGGACGATTATCCTGCCCGAGCGAATAGATGACGGGCTTGGCGCTCATGCCTTCGAACGTGCTCTCGGGCATCACGTAGCGGTAGGGATTGCCCCAGGGATCGAGTGGGATCTCATCATCGAGGTAGGGACCGCGCCAGACGGCGCGCGTTTCCGGGTCGGAAGGTGGGACGACGAGAAGGGAAAGACCTTCCGCTTCGGTCGGGAAACGGCCAATCTCCAGCCGCAGGGTTGTCAATGAGGATTCAAGCGTGCGGATCTGAGTTTTCGCGGCTGTGATCTTCGACTTGTCGAGCTGGTTGAAGAGGCTCGGGCCGACGAGCGAGGCGATGACAGCCATGATCGCCAGAACGATCAGGATCTCCATCATTGAATAGCCCGCCGTTTTCCCGCGCGGGGATTGACGCTGTGTCGCGTGCGCGGCGTCGAAAGTCATCTCGCGGCCCGTTCAGATATCAAAATTGTAAAGACTGGTCATCGCCAGTACAATAGCCACTACAAGCAATCCGACAATGCTGGATATCAGCAGGATCGCGACCGGCTCGGCGATCGAGGTCAGCCGCTTCGACAGAGTTGTCACATCTGCACGGTAGGTATCTGCGGCAAACAGTAACATGGCATGAAGCGTGCCGGATTTGCGCCCGGTCCGCATGAGGTCGAGCAGCATGGGATCGGCGCGCGACACATTTGTCTCGAAAGCCTCGTCGAGCTGCGCGCCTGCCCGCACGTCGCGGCGGACGCCCTTCAGCTGGTTCGACAGTTCAGGTGCACGAACGGTCTGCTCCGCCAGATCGAGCGCCGGGAGGAGCTGGGACCCGTTGGCGAGCGCAAGACCAAGCGTGCGTGCCCAGGATTCAAGATCGAGCTTGCGCATCAGGGGTCCTGTCACCGGCGCATTGGCCGACCAGCGCCGGAACAATGGCCCATTCGCCTTCACGGCAAGCCGCATTGCGGCGAGGAAAAGGGATGCACCGGCGACGGCGTAGAGCCAGTTGGCCTGCATCCAGGTGCCGGCCTCGATCACGACGCGGGATATCGCAGGGATCTGCGCCCCGGAGCGATCGACGAGCCCGCCAAATCTCGGGATCACAACCACAAACATCGCGAACACGATCAGGCCGCCGACCGATGCAAGGATCACAGGATAGGTCAGCGCCGACTTCAGTTCGCTGGCGAGCGCATCATCTGATGCCATGCGCTCGGCGGCGTCCGACAGTGTGCGTGGCAGCTGACCGGTGCTTTCGCCAAGGGCGGCAAGGCTGAAGGTATAATCAGGAAGTTCCGGAAAGCGCGCCTTCAAGCCTTCGGAAAACCGCCCGCCCTGGCGCAGGTGCTGGGCAAGCGCCTGAAAACGTTCGCCGAGATCTCCGTCGGTGTCTCCCCGCTTGAGGTTATCCAGCGCTTCAAGGAGCGGCACGCCTGCCGTGAGCAGAGTCGCAAGCTGCCGCAGGGTCTGGGTGACGACCTTGCGCGGCAGCCGACCGCGCCTCAGACGGCGCTTGCGGCCAGCGACGGGGGCGATCGAGACAGGATGCAGACCGCGTGCGCGGATACGCTCGAATGCGGCATCCTGGGTGTCAGCCATCTGCTGACCCTCGACACTCTTGCCAGCTTGATTGAGCGCCTTGAACTTGAAAACTGGCATTCAACATCCTCTCAGATGACAGCAGGCGCGCCGTCGCCGGCACCCTTGGCTCACCCCATTTTCAGATGCACCAGAAACTTGCCGGGCAACAGCCCCCCACGTATGAGGAGGGACGCGCCACGTCCGCACACCGGCGCCCGGGACACCTGATGGCCACACCGCATCTGATCTCTGCGCTCCTTGCTGAGGGCCTTGTCACCGAGGCAGACCTGCGCTCTGCCCGGCACCTGCAGTCCGAAAACGGGGGCCAGCTCCTCGAAATCCTGGTCCGGATCGGCGCGGCAGATGAAGAGGACCTTCTGCGCTGCGCGGCGCGGGTCTGGGGCATCGAAAGACTCGAAGACGAGGTCATTCCCCGATCGCCCGGCGTGTTTTCGGCGGCAACCGAGGCGCTCGGCCTCTCCTCCCAGTGGCTGTTCAGTAAGCAGCTCGTTGCATGGTGGGCCCCGGGGACGGAAGCCGGGCTACTCATCGTGGCCGCCTGCAATCCGCTCGACCCCTCGGTACGCGAGCACCTCAGCCGCCGCCTCGCAGGCACCGACCAGCCCTCGCAACATGGCGCGACTGAGGTGAAGTGGTTTCTTCTTTCAAAACGCCAGTTTGAGACAATCCACGCCCTGCTCGCCGAAGGAGACGACGAACAGGGTGAAGGTGACCGCGACGGGGACCTTTCCCGTCTGAAAGAACTTGCAGAAGAAGCGCCGATCATCGACCTCGTCAATCAGGTCTTCTCGGCCGCGATCAAGCACCGGGCAAGCGACATCCATCTTGAGCCTTATGAGAAGTTCTTTGAAATCCGCCTGCGGATCGACGGCGTCATTCAGACTTGGCAGCGACAGCCAGCCACCAAGTTCGATGCTGTCAGCACACGTATCAAGATCCTCTCGGCCATGGATATCGCTGAGCGCCGCCTGCCGCAGGACGGCCGACAGACCGTCCGCCTCGTCGGGCAGACATTCGATCTTCGGGTATCTTCGCTGCCGGGTGCCTGGGGCGAAAGCCTCGTCCTGCGCTTGTTGCCGAAAAACAAGGTCCTTCCAACGCTCGACACGCTCGGCCTGACCGGACGGGCGCGCAACGAGTTTTCGGCGGCCCTGCGCCAGCCCAACGGGATTGTACTCGTCACCGGACCGACCGGGTCCGGCAAGTCGACAACGCTTTATACAGGGCTGCAGGCGATCAATGACGGGCACAAGAAGATCATCACGATCGAAGACCCGATCGAATTCAACATGGAACGGGTGACCCAGGTCCAGGTAAAGTCGGAAATCGGTCTCAGCTTTGCGGCGGGACTAAGATCGATCCTCCGGCAGGACCCGGATGTCATCATGATCGGTGAGATCCGGGATCCGGATACCGCAAGGATCGCCATCCAGGCCGCCCTGACGGGGCACCTTGTCCTGTCGACCTTGCATACAAATTCGTCATTGCTTGCGATACCCCGCCTGCTCGACCTCGGCCTCGAGGCATTCCAGATCGGCGCAGCGATCAAGGCGCTCGCTGCGCAGCGACTTGTGCGCAAGGTCTGTCCGCACTGCAGCCAGCCGGATCACATGCCGGAACACCTGTCGCTGGTTCGTAAGATGTGTGATCCGGTCATCGCAGAACAGATTGTCGGGCAGGCCAGCCGGGCGCGCTGGATGAAACCCGTCGGGTGCCCGGCTTGCGCAGGAACGGGCTATCTCGGGCGGATCGCACTTTTCGAGATCGTCCGGCTCGACACAGCGATCCGGCAGGCAATCCTGGTCGGCAGGTCCCACCTGGAACTTGAACTTGCCGCGCGTCAGCAGGGCTACCGGCGGATTGTTGAAGACGGCCTTGAGAAGGCGTTTGTCGGATTGACGACCAATGAGGAAGTCCTGCGTGTTGCATCCGAAGACGCCTATGATGGCGGGGACATCGAAGTGGTCCAGGCAACCTGATGCATAGGATTGCGAGAACCGATGGTTTTGTGCTCCCGAGCGTGCTTGCCTATATCGCCGCCGCGATGCTGGTCATCGTGATTGGCGCGGCCGCTCTGGACCGCGCCCGGGACGCCACCCTTGCCATCGAAACCGAGCGGCAGCTGGAGGCTGCGCTTGACGACCTCGAAGCCCAGACGGTCTATGCCTACCTTGCGAGCGTGCCAATCGAGGGCGGGCTGGCTCTGTTCGCACCGCAGTCGACCGACGAAATTTCGATCGCGCTTGGCAATGCGAATTCGGCAGCCCTCCGCCCTCAGGACCTGCAGGGCCCCCGGCTCTGGAGCGCCAATGGTGGCCGTATAGGCTACACCCGCGGTAGCCTGGCGGCGGTTGCAACCTACCGCGATGCAAGCGGCCTCTTGTCACTGAACTCCTCAGATACACCCGTCCTGGAGGCGTTGCTTGCAAGTTTTGACGTCTCTGTGAACGATGCCGCAGGCCTTGCTGCCACACTCAGGGATTACAGCGACGATGACAGCCTGAGGCGGCCGAGAGGCGCCGAAGCGGCCGACTACCGGCTACGCCAGCTCAAGCCGCCGACCAACTCACCCCTCCGCGACATCGCTGAACTCCACCAAGTCCTAGGTTGGAAGGACCTCGCCTTCATCTCGTCCATCGAGTTCATGGAACTTGTCACCGTGTCCCTGACAGCGCCAGAACCGAGATGGATTTTCAGCCCGGACAGATTGCGCCCGATCGAACGCGCCGTCTCGCCCGGATGGCGCGAGACGCTGGACCCTCTGGCGCGAGCAATGGCGAGTGACCGCCTGCCCGGTGCACGGGCCCGCTTCACGCTCGAGACTTTTGACATCGCGATGGGAAAGGGACGCCTCAGAATCATCGAGATCGAACGTCAGGCCGGCGCCGCCGCCAAGCCCTATCTCCGCACGCTGGTGCATGAGACCGCTTTCCATCCCGCACGGCGCGGAACACAATCTCCCGAGCCGAGCGAGAGGATTGATGCGTTCGATGGAGGTGGCAATGGCTGAGCGACACCGACCTCGGCACCGCAGGTCGCCCAACGTCCGGTTTGCTGGAAAGGTCGCGATTGTCGACCGGGCCCGCTGCAAGCTAGAGAGGGTCTGGACGCCTGCCCGGACCAGCGACGGCCTCGAGGCGGCCCGGATGCAAGCACGCCGGGACTTGCTGCAGGCGGACGAAACCGCATTCTTCGAGCCGCCGGGATCGACCTCGTCGGGCTTTGTAAACGTCTGGATCTGCCGGCTGGAAGATCTGCCGACCGGGTCCGATAAAGGCACAATCTGGATCCCCGAATCCTTTCTCAAGGAACCTGGCGCCGACGGGCCAAGGCTTGTATCGTGCAAACAGGGTTATGAAGGCCAGGTCTGGATGGACAGGACGCTAATTTCGACCCGCTGGTGGCCCGAACCGCCCGATCTCGTTGCCTGGCAGGCGTTTATCGAGGGGACGGATGCAAGTGCCGGCCTGCCGGTTACGGCATCGGTCAACTGGCTGGAGATTCCGGACATTGAAATGATTGCCTGGCGCAGGAACCTGTCCCTGTTCAGCCTTGGACGAGAGAGTGTCCAGCGCGCATTTGCGCCGCAGAAGCTGGCTTTGGTGGGCATGATCGCTCTCCTTTTGCCTTTCTCCTATCTCGGCGGGGCCGAGTTCAAGACGCGGAGGCTGACCACGCAAGTCGAGGCGACCTTGGCGCCGCTTATCGAAAGGGACCGCCGTATCGCAGAGTCGCAGCGCCAGGCCTTTTCGGCACGTGCTTTCGCCACTGCGATGGCGGAAAGCGGATCGACGATGGCGGTTGTTGACGCGCTCTCCGAGTTACCGGCGGCAGCCGGCGGCAAGCCCTTGACGATCATCTTCCTCGGCCTTTCCGAGAACCAGTTGGAAGTTCACCTGGCGGGCGTCGATGCCAGCGCTGTCCCCGGGATTGTGACACAACTCGATGAAAGCAACACCTGGAGTGAGGTGTCGGGGGCGATCAACCGGACGGGCAACCTCGTGCTGAAGGGAAATGTCGGCAAACAGGAAGGAACGTCTTGATGCCTGCCCGCGACAAGGTTGGCGCATTCCTCAGCGGCCAGCTGACCCCTCCAGCCCGATACGGTCTCGTTGTTCTTGGGCTGCTGCTCGGTGTCCATTTTCTCCGGGTGTTCGGCGGACATGTCGAATCGGGGCGTGAGAACTTGATGTCCCTGACGTCTGAACTTGCCGTGCTTTCCGATGCTGGCGTCGAAGATGTGTGGGCCGAACGCGCCCGGTCAGCCGAGGCAGACGCCCGGAGCTGGGCTGAACAGGCCTGGAAGGCGCCAGCGCCCGGCATAGGCGCGGCGCAACTGGAATCGGCGGTCCGGGCGAAGCTTGCGGCCAACGGGTTTGACGGTCTCCAGTTGCAGGTCGATCCGGAGCCGGTCAAGAACGGGCAATTGCAGTTTTTTCGCTTCAACATATCCGGACAGCTGGCGCCCGGCAGGGCCCATTCGCTGCTCGCAGAAATGGCGACCTCAAAGCCGGCCCTCCATGTCACTTCGCTGCAGTTCAGCGGTCAAATCAAGCAACAGTTCTCTGTCCGTATTGAGGGGCTCGGTCCCTATATCGAAGAGTAGGCATCTGATGGTCTTGCAAACAGCGCGCCTGCTCCTCTTTTGCGCTATCGCTGGCAGCGCCGCGTTTGCGATCGGCTATGCGAGGACGGATATCCCGATCTCGGGAGACGAGAGCGGCTCGCAGACGCTGTGGAACGAAATCGGTGAGCCGGAAGATTTTTCAGCCTCCAAAGACCGGATCGAGTTTGAACTGGCCGCCTTGTCACTTTTCGGCCCGGCCCAGTCTGCTCTAGGAGAACCCGGTGAGGCAGACGGCGAGTCACCCGAGACACTGAGGCTCGTGGCCATCGCAAACCTCGATGGCGCATTCTTTGTGCTCATAGATGAAGGCAAGCCGATCCGGCAGAAACTGAAAAGCGGGCAAATCTCCGAGAATGGCTGGACCGTCCAAAATATTCGTACGAACGAAGCTGTCCTTTCTCGAGGCGACGAGCAAAAGACGCTCAAGCTGTTTGCAGATTGAGCAGGAGACGCAGGTGCCTCACCGAGACTGGTCGCTGGCTGCGCCCGCAACTTTAACTCGACGGGTTCAAAGAGGATTGGCTGCGACCGAGGCTCAAAACCGCGCGAACAGTTGCGCCGGATACAGCCTGCTCGAAATCATCGTCGCAATGGCGATCATGTCGCTTGCCGTGTCGATCGTGGTTCCCAACGCCTTCGGGCTTGTCAGTCGTTTCGAGAGATTATCTGAGCGCCGCGCAGCCCTCGACTCACTCGGTGGATGCCGCCTCACGGCGATCACGTCCAATCAAGTTATAACCCTTACGGGGCGATTTGGCCCCGAGCAGGCAGACATTCCCGGCGCCGAATGCTTTAACTTGCCCACAGACTGGCAAGCAGAATTCGAGAGCGCGCTCGTCTTTTCTCCCGTCGGAGTTTGCCGCGGCACCCGCGTCACACTCATCGCTCCAAATGGTGATCCAACGTCCTATGACATCGAACGCGGCACTTGCACGCTCTTGCCAGTGGTGACCTGACACTTGCATCGAGCACAACCGGCACCGTCCGGGCGCGCTTCAGAACGGAGATTTGAACTGACTGAAACCCGGCGCGGTCAGGTCCTTTTCCGAAAGGCTCGCTTCGCTTGGGCGGATTTCCCAGTCGATGGAGAGGTCCGGGTCGTTCCAGCGAACCGAACCGTCACAGTCTTTCGAATAGTAATTGTCGACCTTGTAGGCGATCTCGGTGCCTGGCTCACGGGTCACAAAGCCATGCAGAAAGCCGCGTGGCACATAGATTTGAGCAAAATTCTCGGCGCTGAGCTCTGCTTTCACCCATTTGCCATAGGTCGGCGACCCGGTCCGGACATCAACCGCGATATCGGTGATCGCGCCGCGCAGAACACGCACCAGCTTGGCCTGCGCAAATGGCGGGCTCTGATAATGCAGGCCGCGTACGGTCCCCGCAGGCGCGGAATAGGAATGGTTGTCCTGAACGAAATCAGCCGGGATGCCCGCTGCCTTGAACCGTTCGGCATTATAGGTCTCGGAAAAGAAGCCGCGCGCATCGGCAAAACGGGCCGGCGTAACCAGCCTGACATCCGGAATATCAAGGGCGATCACGGTCAAGGACACAGCACTTCTCCCGGCTTCATATTTTCCGTTCTGGCTTGTGTCACAGGATTCTTCCCGTAACCAGCCCGCAATCAGCGCTCATCAAGCGATCCTCAAGTCAGACGTGTTGCGCTGGCACGTGCGCCATGATAACCGCCGCACAACATATAAAGGAATGTTGATATGGTCTCGAAGACTGCCGAACCGGACTATTACGTCGCCGACATCAAGCTTGCGGAATTCGGCCGCAAGGAGATCGAGATCGCTGAAACAGAGATGCCAGGCCTGATGGCAGCCCGCGCAGAGTTCGGACCGTCCCAGCCCCTCAAAGGTGCCCGGATCTGTGGCTCGCTGCACATGACCATCCAGACGGCGGTGCTCATCCAGACCCTTGAAGCCCTCGGCGCAAAGGTGCGCTGGGTCTCGTGCAACATCTACTCGACGCAAGACCATGCGGCAGCGGCTGTTGCCGCCAACGGCACGCCGGTGTTCGCCTACAAGGGCGAGACCCTCGAAGAATACTGGGATTACACGGACAGAATGTTTCAGTGGCCGGACGGAAAAGGCCCGAACCTCATCCTTGATGATGGCGGCGATGCCACGATGTACCTGATTGTCGGTGAAAAGGCCGAAGCAAACCCGGCAATCCTCGACAATCCGAGCTCTGAAGAGGAAAAATACTTCTTCGCCCAGATCCGCAAACGCATGACGGCCTCACCCGGCTGGTTTGCCAGGACCAAGGCCGGCATCCGCGGCGTGTCGGAAGAAACAACAACCGGCGTCAATCGCCTCTACCAGCTCGAAAAGCGCGGCGAACTGCCATTCCCCGCAATCAACGTCAACGACTCGGTCACCAAGTCGAAGTTCGACAACAAGTACGGCTGCAAGGAGTCCCTTGTCGACGCCATCCGGCGCGGCACTGACGTCATGATGGCCGGCAAGAAAGCCTTCGTCGCGGGCTATGGCGATGTCGGCAAGGGATCGGCCGCATCACTCGCCGGCGCCGGCGCGCGGGTCTCGGTGTCCGAGATCGATCCGATCTGCGCCCTCCAGGCGGCAATGGACGGCTTCGACGTCATGACCATGGACGAAGCAGCGCCCAGGTTCGACATCTTCGTCACCGCGACCGGCAACAAGGACATCCTCACTGTCGACCACATGCGGGCCATGAAGGACATGGCGATCGTCTGCAATATCGGCCACTTCGACAACGAGATCCAGGTCGATGGCCTGCGAAACTTCCAGTGGACGAACATCAAGCCGCAAGTCGATATGATCACCTTCCCGGATGGCAAGCGGATCCTGCTCCTGTCCGAGGGCCGCCTCGTGAACCTCGGCAATGCGACCGGTCACCCGAGCTTCGTGATGTCGGCATCGTTCACCAACCAGACGCTGGCGCAGATCGAACTCCACCTGCGCGCCGACCAGTACGAGAACAAGGTCTACACCCTGCCCAAGCACCTCGACGAGAAGGTCGCGCGCCTGCACCTCGACAAGCTCGGCGTGAAGCTGACCGAATTGTCCGACCAGCAGGCCGATTATATCGGCGTCGATGCGTCCGGCCCGTTCAAGCCAGAACACTACCGCTACTAGCCGCCAATCGCTCCAAGGATCACCCTGATGTCATTGAAATCTCACGAATTCACGAGCGAAAGCGTTGCCGAGGGCCATCCGGACAAGGTCTCCGACCAGATCTCCGATGCGATCGTTGACCTCTTCCTGGCCAAAGACCCGACCGCAAAGGTCGCCGTTGAAACGCTCTGCACGACCAACCTCGTCGTGCTGGCCGGCGAAGTGCGCACCAACAATGGCGCCGTCGTCACCAAGGACGAAATGATCGACGCCGCCCGCAAGGTCGTCAAGAAGATCGGCTACGAGCAGGACGGCTTCCATTGGCAGAAGATGACGGTCGAAAACCACGTACACGGACAATCCGCCGAGATCGCCCAGGGTGTCGAAGCCGGCCAGGGACTGTTCAAGGAAGAAGGCGCTGGCGACCAGGGCATCATGTTCGGGTATGCCACCGACGAGACGCCGGAACTGATGCCGGCAACCCTTGTCTACTCGCACCAGATCCTCGAGAAACTCGCGCACCTGCGCCATTCCGGCAAGCATCCCGAGCTTGAGCCGGACGCCAAGAGCCAGGTCACGCTGCGGTATGAAGGCTCGCGCCCCGTCGGCGTCAACGCTGTCGTCGTCTCCCACCAGCACAAGGATCATGTCAGCCAGGAACAGCTGCGCGAAATCATTCGCCCGGTCGTGAAGTCGGTCTTGCCAGACGGCTGGTTCCCGCCCGAGGACAAGTTCTACGTCAACCCGACCGGAAGCTTCGTCATCGGCGGACCGGATGGCGACTCCGGCCTGACCGGACGCAAGATCATCGTCGACACTTACGGCGGCGCGGCCCCGCATGGCGGCGGCGCCTTCTCGGGAAAAGACCCGTCGAAGGTTGACCGTTCGGCCGCTTACGCGGTGCGCTATCTCGCCAAGAATGTCGTCGCCGCCGGGCTCGCAGCCCGTTGCACGATCCAGGTCAGCTACGCCATCGGCGTCGCCCAGCCGCTGTCGATCTATGTCGACACGCACGGCACCGGCAAGGCAGACGAGGATCGCATCGCGAAGGTCCTGCGCGAACTGTTCGACCTGTCGCCGAAGGGCATCCGCACGCATCTCGGCCTCAACAAGCCAATCTACAGCGGCTCAGCATCATATGGCCATTTTGGTCGCGTTCCCGGCGCTGACGGCACGTTCAGTTGGGAAAAGATGACGCTGGTCGATGACCTGAAACGACTGGTCAACTGATAATCCAACCCGCTCTTCCCCGCGGAGGCGGGAATGAGCGGAATATCGGGGCCTACCCCCCAAACGCCAGCACGGCGTCGATCACCTGATCCTGCTCGGCAGGAGACAGGTCGGGATGCATGGGCAGGGCGATCACATGGCGGCTCGCCGCTTCGGTCACCGGAAGCGCGCCCGCCGGGTCGAAGGATGACACCGAGAAGCGGGCGAGCTGACTTGTCTGCCGCTGCGTATACTGATATCATTACTGTCGTAATGGAGACCTACCAATGGCAAACGTCGTCACCATCAATCGAAAGGACGTCATCGAACTGATCGAGCAGGCGGCCCTTAAGCTGACACATGGCAACAAGACCGAGGCTATCGCGCTGGCACTTCGGCGCCTGCTGGATCAGGACGCACGCGCCGGAGAACTCTTCGGCGCTCACAAAGGCGGTGTGCGCATCGGGGTCGGCGTCGACCTGACCGAACCAGCACTGGACGTGGAGCCTGACGCGCAAACAGGCCAAGAGCTGAAACATTGACCGAGCAGCTTCTGCTCGACACCCATATCGTGCTCTGGCTCGACAGCGGAAACCCACATTTGCGCCCCGAAACGCGTGCGACCATCGAGACGTGCTGGCGTGCCGGCGGCACGCTGCTCGTAAGCGCGGTCACGGCCTGGGAAATAGCGCTCCTGACAGAACTTCGTCGCATTGATCTGGATTTACCAGTAGCTGACTGGATTGAGCGCTTTCTGGGACGTCCCGGCGTGGAAGCCGTGCCCCTGTCCTGGCGCGCCGCCTGCGGCGCCTATGGGCTAAAGGAGCTTGAGCACCGCGACCCTGCCGACCGAATGCTCGTTGCGACAGCCATCGAATTGAAGTGCCCACTTGTCTCATATGACAAGCGGATATCAGCGTTCGCATCAGCCTTTGGCGCCCAGTACCGCTTCTCGCTTTCCGGGCCTGCCCAGGATCACGCCTGAGCCTGTTGTCAGCGCAGACACGTTCTCCTGCCGCGCCGCGGGCGAGGGCGCCCGGCGGTGTTGACCCCGCCCGGTGCCTGCGCGTTTCATGTGCTGAAAGACAGGACCGTATCAATGATGCGGTCCTGCGCATCTGCACCGAGATAGGGGTGCATCGGCAGGGCGAGCACATGCCGGCTGGCCGCTTCGGTGACCGGCAGGGTTCCCGGCGCCGGCACGTAGCGGGCCGCGAAGTCCTGCTGGTGGATCGGCACGGGATAATAGACCATGCTCGGTATCCCGTTTGCCGTCAGGTGCGCCTGCAAGCCGTCGCGGTTGTCGTGCTCGATCACGTATTGCGCCCAGACGCTGCGCGCGCCCGGCGAGACCTTCGGCACGCGTTTCACGCGCCCCTCGAAGGCGGACGAATACCGCGCCGCCACGACCTGGCGCCGGTCGATCTCGTCACCGAAGATCTTCAGCTTCTCGAGCAGCACCGCCGCCTGGATGGTGTCGAGACGGGAGTTCATCCCGACCCGCAGCGACAGGTATTTAGGATCATGGGTGAAATTGCGGGCGGCCGCGTCGGTCGGCGTCACCTTGCCATAGACACGCAGCGACTCGGTGATCTCGGCGAGCGCGCTGTCATTGGTCAGCATCGCCCCGCCATCGCCATAGCAGCCGAGCGGCTTTGCCGGAAAAAAGCTCGTCGTGGCAATATCGGCCCAGTGCGAGGGATGCTTGCCGCCCAGCGTGCAGCCAAAGCCCTGCGCCGTGTCGGCGATCAGCTTCAGCCCATGCCGGTCGCAGATCTCGCGGATGGCCGGGTAGTTTGCAGGTTGTCCGAACAGGTCGACAGCGATGACGATCCGGGGCTTCAGCTTGCCTTCCGCCTTGACGCGCAGGATTTCACGCTCGAGGCTTGACGGGTCCATGTTGTACGTCCCGGCCTCGATATCCACGAAGACAGGCCAGGCACCAAGCCAGGGCACGACCTGCGCGGTCGCAACGAAGGTAAAGCTCGGACAGAAGACCGCATCCCCCGGACGGATGTCCCAGGCCATCAAGGGAAGGGCCAGCGCCTCTGTGCCGTTTGCACACGTGACCGCGTGCTTCGCCCCACACCAGGCCGCGAGTTGCGTCTCAAGCTCGGTCACTTCCGGCCCCAAAACATAGCGGCCACTTTCCACAACCCTCAGAATGGCAGAATTGATTTCGGTCTCGATGCGTTTGCGCTGGGCCTGGAGGTCGATGAACTGCATGTGTGCGGGTCGCTTTCTCGGGTTCGCCGGTTGCATCGCGCGGGCGCCCCATCCTGCCAAGTCACGCTTGGTTTCAACATGTGTCAGGGCAGTGCCGTCGCACGTTTGCAAGGGTCAGCGC
>JBGSVY010000009.1:0-4375 GCA_041752715.1 Hyphomonas sp. | reverse complement strand
CTGCCGCGCGGCGCCTCGCGCGGCGAGTGGCGCGCGGTCGTCGACATCGACGGGCTGTCCCAATCGTCGGGAGACGTGCGCTTTGCGGTCGAGGATTTCGTGCCACAGCGGATTGCCGTCGACCTTGCCGCCAATGACACGACGCCGATGAAAGCCGGTGCAACCCGCGACATCGCTGTCACCGCTCGCTTTCTTTATGGCGCTCCCGGCGCCGGTCTCACGGTGCGCACCGAAGCGCGCATGGAAGCCGATCCTGCTCCCTTCAAGGCGCTCGAAGGCTTCAGCTTCGGCCGCCATGATGCGAGCTTTGTCGAGCAGATCCTCGAGTTCGATGACACGACCACCGATGGCGCCGGCAAGGCGGTGATCCGCCTGTCGCCCGGAGCGGCAGGGTCCAATTCCGGCCGTCCCTTGCGTCTCAACACGGTGATAAGCGTGCTCGAGCCGGGTGGCCGCGCCGTCGCCGACAGTGTCCGCGTGCCCTATCGGCCCGAGACGCTCTATGTCGGCCTCAAGCCAGCCTTCGATGGCAGTGTGGAGGAGGGCGGTGAAGCGCGCTTCCAGGTCGCAGCCGTCAATGCCGACGGCGCCGCTGTCGCCCAACGGCTGCGCTGGAAAGTCCTCGCGATCGATTACCACTATGACTGGTACCGCGATGGCGAAACATGGAACTGGCGCCGCTCGCGCACGGTGCGCAAGGTCAATGAAGGCATCGCCAACACACCGGCCGGCGGCACCGCTGAAGTCAAGGTCGCCGGTCTCGACTGGGGCAGCCACGAGATCATCGTCGAGGGCGAAGGCGCGAATGCCAATGCCGGCGCAAGCACCGGCTTCTATGTCGGCTGGGGCGGACAGGTCGCAGACAATGGCGTCGAGGCGCCCGACCGGATCAAGGTACTCGCGCCTGAAAAGGCGCCCGTCGCCGGTCAATCCGCCGTGCTGACGATCATTTCGCCTTATGCGGGCCAGGCGCAGGTCGTCGTCGCAACTGACCGCGTCCTCTTCACCGAGACGATTGCTGTTGGAACCGAAGGCACCAAGGTTACGGTGCCAGTCACCCCCGACTGGGGCGAAGGCGCCTATGTCATGGTCAACGTCTATTCGGGCCGCGACCCCGTGCTGCGGGCAAAGCCGCGCCGCGCGATCGGCATCGCGCATGTCCCCGTCAACATGGCGGCGCGCACCTTCACGATGTCGATCGATGCGCCGGACGTTGCCCGCCCGCGCGGCGAGCAGGTCATTGATGTCAGCATCAGCGGCGGCCCGCGTGAGCCGGTCTACCTGACCCTCGCCGCCGTCGATGAAGGCATCCTGCAGCTGACGAAGTTCAAGTCGCCGGACCCCGTCGCGCATTACTATGGCCGCAAGGCGCTGGGTGTTGAACTCTATGACGATTATGGTCGGCTCCTTGATCCGAACATGGGCCTGCCAGCCGAAGTGCGCACCGGCGGTGACCAGCTCGGCGGGGAAGGGCTCTCGGTCGTGCCGGTGAAATCGGTCGCGCTGTTTTCCGGCCTCGTCGAGGTTGGACGCACGGGCAAGGCCAAGGTCCGCCTTGCGCTGCCCGAGTTCAATGGCGAGCTTCGTCTCATGGCGGTCGCGTGGTCTTCCACCGGTGTCGGCGCGGCCGAGGACAAGATGATCGTGCGCGACGCGGCGCCCGCTGATCTGGTCTTGCCGCGCTTCCTCGCGCCGGGCGATTCCGCGATGATCACGGCCAGCATCGACAATGTCGAACTTGAAGCGGGGGCCTTCTCCGCGCAGGTGTCCGGGCAGGGGGTTGTGGACGTCGCTGATGCCCGGATCGGCCGGACCTTGCAGAAGGGCCAGCGCGCCGACCTGCCGGTCCGCCTGTCGGCTTCCGCGGAAGGCCTCTCGAAGGTCAACCTCGCGGTCACCGGGCCCGGCAATTACAACGTCACCCGCACCTATGACATCCAGTCCCGCTCGCCCTACCTTCCGGAAATGCGCGCGGAAAGCCGCCTCATGCGGCCGGGCGATGTGCTGACGATCGGACGCGACCGTTTCGCGGGTCTTGCCCCCGGATCGGTGGACGTCACGGTCGGCTTCTCGCCGATCCCGGTGGATGCCGCGACGCTCTATGCCTCGCTCGATCGCTACCCTTATGGCTGCACGGAACAGACAACCAGCCGTGCGCTGCCGCTGCTCTATTCCGAACAGCTCGTTGCGATGGGCGCCCGCGGCGCCCGCGACAATCCCCGCAACAAGGTGCAGGAAGCCGTCAATACCCTGCTCAGCCGGCAGAGCGCCGATGGGTCGTTCGGCCTCTGGCGTGAAGCGGACGGGTCAGCCTCGCCCTGGCTTGGTGCCTACGCGACGGACTTTGTCTACCGCGCCAAGCAAGCCGGCTATGCCGTCCCGGACGAAGCCCTGAACCGGGCCTACGGCGCCCTGCGGACCGTTGCGAGCGGGGACGCCTGGCGTGTCTACGGCTACTCGACCGAAGTCTATGAAAGTCAGTCCTCGAACGATTCCCAGGCCGACCTGATGCACCGGTCGGCGGCTTATGCGCTCTATGTGCTGGCCAAGGCCGGGCAGGCGGATGTCTCACGCCTGCGCTATCTGCACGACCGCGAACTGGCCGCAATCCAGAGCCCGCTCGCCCGCGCCCATATCGGCGCAGGCCTCGCGCTGCTCGGCGACCGGGCAAGGGCAACCTCCGCCTTCAAGTCCGCTGAATCTGCCCTCGGTTATGTCAATACCGGCGACTATTACCAGACACCGCTGCGCGATGTTGCCGCGATGCTCGCCCTCGCGGCCGAAGCGGAGATGACCGACACGGTTGCCCGCCTCGCCGATCGCATTAGCAAGGATGTGCCCGATGCTGCCGATCTCACAACGCAGGAAAAGGCCTTCCTTCTGCTTGCCGTCAACAGCCTCACCAAGGGCGAGTCCGGGGTCAGCGTCGCGGTGACCGGCCTCGGCAACGGCCAGAACGACAAGTCGCAATACCTGCTCACCGAGGCACAGGCCGCCGCGGGTGCAACTTTCAAACTCGGTGGCAAGGCCCCGGTCTTCCGCACCGTGCTCGTTACCGGCGCCCCCATGGCCCCGCCGCCAGCGGTCGCTTCGAACCTCACCGCCGACAAGGCCTATTACAGCCTGACAGGCGGACAGGTCAGCCTCGACCAGGTCCGGCAGGGCGACCGAATCGTTGTGCACTTGACCATCACCCCGCAGGAACGCCGCCTCAATCCGGTAATCGTTGCCGACCTCCTGCCCGCCGGGTTCGAGATCGAGACGGTGCTGCGCCCGTCGGACGCCCGCGTGGCTGATCAGTGGGCGGAGGATGGCTCGGGCGAGCGGGTCGGTGCCTTCGGCTTCCTCGGAACGCTCGCCTATGCCCAGACGACGCAGGCCCAGGATGACCGGTTCGTCGCCGCGGTCGATGCCTATGACCGGCCGGTCAGCCTCGCCTATATCGTGCGGGCCGTGACACCCGGCAATTTCGCGCTGCCCGGTGTCGTCGCCGAAGACATGTACCGGCCGCAGGTCAATGCACGCTCACGCCCCGGGCGCGTCACCATCCTCGCGGCGCAGGGCACAGCTGGCGGCAAGTAAGGCGGCCCATGAAACTGCCGGGAGGTTTTCCGAAACGACTGGCCGCGGGCTTCGCCGCCTTGCTGGCAGCGGTGGCGGTCATCGACCTTGCCCTGCCGCCGCCGCTTGCCCCGCGCGGCGTCGATGCGGCGATGGTGTTCGACCGGTCCGGCAAACCGCTCCGGGCGTTCCCGGCGGCGGACGGAAAATGGCGCCTTACCGCCGATACCGGCGCGATCGATCCGGATTTCATCGCGGCGCTCGTGCGGGTCGAGGACAAACGGTTCTATTCGCACGGCGGTACCGACTGGGTGGGCCTCGTGCGTGCCGCGATTGACTCCGCGCGCGCGGGACGCGTCGTCTCGGGCGGCTCGACCATCACGATGCAGACCGCCCGGATGCTGGAGCCGCGTCCACGCAACATTCCCTCCAAGCTGATCGAGATCTGGCGCGCCGGCCAGCTGGAGCGGCGCCTCTCCAAGAAGGAGATCCTCGACCTCTACCTGACGCTCACCCCCTATGGCGGCAACCTCGAAGGCGTGCGCGCGGCCAGCCTCAGTTATTTCGGCCACGACGCTGATCGCCTGTCGCATGACGAGATCGCGTTGCTGGTCGCGCTGCCACAATCGCCCGAAGTGCGCCGTCCCGACCGCAGGCCGCAGCAGGCGGCAGTGGCCCGCGACTGGGTGGCCGAAAAGCTCGTCGCCTATGGTGTCTTCACCGAAAGCGATCGCGCGGAAATCGCCCGGATGCTGGAGCCGCGTCCACGCAACATTCCCTCCAAGCTGATCGAGATCTGGCGCGCCGGCCAGCT
>JBGSVY010000008.1:0-13098 GCA_041752715.1 Hyphomonas sp. | reverse complement strand
TGCCTGCACATGCTTCTCGGCCGAACTCTCCTGCGGCCCGGATTTCTGTCTCATCTTCACTCCTCGTATCAGTTACGATGAGCCAGAAATCCTCCTTAAGCAATTTTGCCGATCTGTCTCATGGTCGCTGACGGGGAACAGCACTCGACGAGTTCGAGATCGCCCTCCGTATGACGCACGACGTGTCCAATAACGATCTTGTCCGGCGGCAATGCGAGGCGCACGCCGCCTGCTCGGCCGCGGAGGTTTTCGAGATAGCCAAGCTGTCCCAATTGGCGAGCCGCCTTCATAAGATGAGCCTTGGAAATGCCGAACGCATCGGCAACATCTTCCATCCGCACGATCCGGTCTTCATGGAGGGCGCAGAACATGAGTGTTCTGAGGGCGTAGTTTGTATATGCTGTCAAACGAATGACGGTCTCCTTTCGCAGCTTCAACATGCGACGAAAAGGCGTGCCCTGACGACTTGCCTTCGTAGCCCATGCATTTAAGTGTTATTTAGAATGCCTCTTTAAAAAACCCTCGTCAATTCCAGAGAAGAAAACTCGATGTTTGAAGCGTTTGATGCACTGATTCTCGCACGAGCCCAGTTTGCCTTTACGGTGATGTTCCACATCATCTTCCCGGCGTTCTCGATAGGCCTTGCAAGTTATCTGATGGTGCTTGAAGGCCTTTGGCTTCGAACCAATAATCCGCTCTACTTAACCTTGTTCAAGTATTGGCGAAAGATATTTGCTGTCGCATTCGGCATGGGGGTCGTGTCGGGTATCGTTATGTCCTATCAATTCGGCACCAATTGGAGCGTGTTTTCAGACAAGGCCGGCCCGGTTATCGGCCCACTGATGGCCTATGAGGTCCTTACGGCCTTTTTCCTTGAGGCAGGATTTCTCGGCGTCATGCTATTCGGTATGGGCCGCGTCTCAAAGACTCTTCACTTCACGGCGACGGTGATGGTCGCGTTCGGAACGCTGCTTTCGGCGACGTGGATTCTCTCAGTCAATAGTTGGATGCAAACGCCCGCTGGTTTCGGCATCAATGAGGCCGGGCAATTTGTGCCAGAGAACTGGATCGCGATCATTTTCAATCCGTCGTTCCCTTATCGCCTCGTGCACATGGTGCTCGCCGCCTATCTCACAACAGCGTTTGTCGTCGGCGCTGTTGGCGCGTGGCATTTGCTCCGGGACCGGACCAATCCCGAGGCTCGCAAGATGTTTTCCATGGCGATGTGGATGGCGGCAATTGTGGCACCCCTCCAAGTGGTCGCAGGAGACTTCCACGGTATAAATACACTGGAGCACCAACCGGTCAAAGTGATGGCGATGGAGGGACATTACGAAAGTCACCCTGAAGGCGCTCCGCTTTACCTTTTTGGCATCCCGAATGACGAAGAACAGCGGCTTGATTATGCGATCGGCATTCCGAAGATGTCGTCACTTATCTTGAAGCATGACCTGAACGCGCCGCTTAACGGGCTGGACACGGTGCCTGACGAACTGCAGCCGCCGGTCAGTATCGTCTTCTGGAGTTTCCGCATCATGGTTGGACTTGGTACATTGATGGTGCTGGTCGGGATCGTCAGCTTGTTTCTGCGCTGGCGGGGCAAGCTCTATGATACGCCCCTGTTCCACCGCGCAGCGCTGGTTATGGGTCCTTCAGGCTTTGTCGCCGTTCTCGCGGGGTGGGTTACAACAGAGGTCGGCCGGCAACCCTATACAGTCTATGGCCTGCTTACGACCTCAGATTCACTCGCACCTGTTGCCGCACCTGCCGTCGCGGCGTCCTTCCTCGCGTTCGTCGTTGTCTACTTCGCGCTGTTCGGGTTTGGCACGCTGTACATCCTGAGAATGATGAATCAGCGTCCCGGCACCCTGCCACCACTAGAGGGTGGCCCGACGCGTGCGGCGGGCACGACAGGGCTCGTGTCCGTGCGCCCCGAAGCCATTCCGGCCGAATAGGAGAGCGGATCCGATGTTCGATCTACCGGTAATTTGGGCTGGACTGCTTGCTCTTGCGATTTTCATCTATGTCATCCTCGACGGGTTTGATCTGGGCATCGGGATCGTTTTTCCATCCCTCAAATCGGACAAGGACCGGGACGTTGCAATGAACTCGGTTGCGCCCGTCTGGGATGGCAACGAGACTTGGCTCGTTCTTGGCGGCGGAGGCCTCATGGCGGCTTTCCCGCTTGCTTACGCCGTCGTGATGCCGGCGCTGTATGCGCCTTTCAGTATCATGATCCTTGCGCTCGTCTTCCGGGGGGTGGCCTTCGAATATCGATGGCGTGACAAGGCCCACGAAAAGATCTGGGATCGGTCGTTTTTTCTTGGGTCTGTCATCGCGACGTTTTGCCAAGGCATCGTGCTCGGTACTTTCGTCCAAGGAATAGAAGTCGAGGGGCGGGCTTACGGGGGCGGCTGGTGGGACTGGCTTACACCCTTCACCCTCGTCTGCGGGGTCGCGCTAACGTCAGGTTATGCTTTGCTCGGATCAACCTGGCTCGTGCTCAAAACGGAAGGGGACTTGCGCGAGCAGGCTTACAGTCTTGCTCGCCGGACAGCGCTTGCCACGCTCACCTTTGTTGGCATTGTGAGCATTTGGACCCCCTTTCTATCACCAGAAATTGCAGCCCGATGGTTTACCTTCCCGCAATTGCTGTTCGTCTTACCGGTTCCGACACTTACCGCCATTCTTGCGGCCATCCTCGGCTGGAGCCTGATCAAAAGGCATGATCACGTTGCGTTCCCAACCACGATCGGCCTCTTTGCACTATGCTTTGCGGGCCTCGGGATTGGAATTGCGCCTTATATTGTGCCCCGGGCGATCACGATCCACGAAGCAGCGGCGCCTGACGCCAGCCTGAGCTTCATGCTTGTTGGCGCGCTTGTTCTCCTTCCACTGATTATCGGATACACGGCCTATTCCTACTGGGTATTCCGCGGCAAGGTAGACACTGAGGCTGGATACCATTGATGAAAGAAGTTGACCGCAAGCCTATTGAGAAGACGGGCCCAAAGGAAGTTCTCTGGTTTATTGGACTATGGGCCGCGGGCGTGGTGACCATCCTGATCGTTGGTGGGCTAATAAAACTTGTTATCTGATCTTGACGTAAGCGTAGCCGGACGCCAGCCGGACCGATTGGTAGAGTCCGCTCCGAGACATTGGTGACTGTTTATGATTTTCTCGTTGTTCATCATGTGCTTCAGGACCAACAAACATGGATAAATGCAAACATGGTGATCGTAACAAGACGAGCCCTTCGGCCAATGAGCGTGGGTTCGGCGACACATCCAAGGAACGCGTTGCGTTACCCGAGGGTGTAAGGGCGGCGCTTGCACTTGCGCTGGCCGATGAAAGACTGGCGCAGAAGACCTACACGTCAATCCTTGCACGTCTGGGGCCGGTACGTCCGTTTTCGAACATTGTTGAAGCCGAATCGCGGCATATCAAGGCCATCGAGTCGATCTATCGCAGCTATCATGAACCTCTTCCGCCTGACGAAACCACAGTTGACCCGTCAATAAAGACGCAAGTCTTCGCCGAGCTTTGTTCGACTGCGGCCAAGGCTGAGATCGAGAACGTCCGCTTGTACGACGCCCAGCTACTGCCGGCAGTCGCAGACTTCCCAGATATACTCGCCGTGTTTGTTAGGCTCCGTGATGCCTCAGCATTTCGGCATCTACCAGCTTTCCAAAGGCACGCTGGATAATTCGGCGAACGAAAGCGGCGACGAAATACCCCTCTCAACCTGGAACCGACGAAAGAACTCTAATGAGACCGTCCATCTTTAAAACAGCGGCGACCATCGCAATCGCCACGACACTGGCTTCCGCCTGCGCGTCAACCCAACGCCCTCCTGACCGCGCTTCACTTGAGGAAAAGACGTCTATGCTGACCATTCTCACCAGTGCTGATCCGGAAACCCAGCTGATGGCACTTGCCATTACAAGCAGTGCACGGACAGCAGGGCAAACGCCCCGTATACTGCTCTGCAGCGAAGGCGGAAACCTTGCCTTGCAATCGCCACCACCCGCCGCCCTCGCCCCATTGAAGCCGCAGGGTGTAAGCCCGCAGGGGGTTCTCAAGCAACTCATCGGCTCAGGCGTGCGCGTTGATGTTTGTGCGATTTACCTACCAAACCGTGAGGTCGGCAAAGAGTCCCTCATCGAGGGCGTAGGCGTTACGAGACCAGACGAGATTGCTGGTGTGCTGAGCACACCCGGCGAGATTGTTCTGAGCTTTTAACATTGAGACTGATATGACGGTGGACCAAAAGTGAAAAATTGGATTGTCTTGACCATCTGCCTCGGGCTTGGCGCCGCAGCAGGCTCCGCCGTAACGTTCGCATTAGCTGGTAAAGCAGAGACTCAAATCACGTCGCGCGACGCACAAGCACCAACGGTCGGCGACGCAGCCTCTACCCAGCTTGATGCGCCTTCTGCCGACCGGCCAGAGCGCACAGTCGACGGCCGCCTCGCCATCTATATAGGAGCCGAAGAACGCGCTCATGTGCGAACGCAAATGCTGGGGTTCCTATCAGGCCTTCAGGTTTTGAATGCTGCCGCGCTAGACGAGGACCGAGCGACAATACGGTCGGTCGCGCTTGACCTCGCTCAAGGCGAACAAAGCCCGGTGGCAGCAAGCCTTCGAGCCAAAACGCCGGATGGCTTCAGGCAAATCAGCAAAGCCTTGCGCGAAGATTTCGGATCAATTGCCAAAGCTGCCGATACCGCGCCGATGTATGAAATCCAACAACTGCTGTCGGACACGATGTCTAAATGCACCGCCTGCCACGGCACCTACGCTGTTACGGAAACGCCAGGAGCCGAGTTCTCCAGCCCTGCATTGCCTAGCGAAACACGGAACTGATATTGAAATTCGTTGCCTCAAGAACGGCTACGCGATCCATAGACTGGTCAAATACGCCAATCGGCATGTTTCACTTTGATAAGCGTGATTTCAGATGCCACTTATAGCCAGCTAGCGAATACCCTTTTGATGACAATCAACCGCCGCTTTGGCAAAAATGAAGGAAACTAACTCATGTCGCTTCGAATCGGAGACATTGCTCCAGACTTTTCTATCGAGACCACAAAGGGACCGATCCGCTTTCACGAATGGGCAGGCGAAAGTTGGGTCTTCTTCTTTTCACACCCAGCCGACTTCACGCCTGTCTGCACAACCGAGATGGGTCGCACGTCCCAGCTGGCGGGCCAGTTTGCGGATCGAAACACCAAGCCTCTCGGCCTCTCGACTGATACGGTAGAAGAGCACCTCAAGTGGATCGACGATGTCAATGATACTCAGCACACGGATCTGCAATTTCCGATCGTTGCCGACAAAGATCTTGCCGTCGCCCGGATGTACGACATGATCCATCCTGAACAGAGCGAGACAGCCGCTGTGCGTTCGGTTTTCATTATCGATCCGAAAAAGAAGATTCGCCTGACGATGACCTATCCAATGAGCGTGGGACGTAACTTTGACGAAATCCTTCGCGTCATCGACGCCTTGCAGGCGGGCGATGCAAACCGCATCGCAACCCCTGCCGACTGGGTGCCGGGCGACAAGGTTATCATCCCACCATCGATCACCAACGCCGAAGCAAAAGATCTGTTTCCTCAGGGCTGGCAGGAAATTCGCCCCTACCTCCGCCTGACTGAAATCGCCAAGGCGTAAGTCAAGAACGCAATGAACTTCCCCAGCGAATTGATCCGCTGGGGAAGTCATCAACGATGAAGGTGTCAGTACAAAGTTTGTGCAGCTCACAGCACGAGAGACGGTATCGCAGCAGCGGGAAATGATCACTACGAAGTGCATTGCCGGACTGCTGCATCGGCGGATGTGCATCCATCTCCATATTTCCGCGCTTGCGTTTCGGCAGGTTAGCGAAAGGCGTGGCCCGACTTTACGCCTAGCGCCTTGAACACGATGGCTGCCGGGCAAAAGCCCGTGAACGCCGCTTGAACCATGTTCACCCCGGCAAAAGCTGTAAGCAAGAACCAGTAAGACGATACGAAAACACCCAGCATGAGGCTGGCCAGAACAATTACGCCAGCAAAAGCGAGGACAGCGCGGTCTAGATTCATATTCGGTCTCCAAATAAAATCAGTTGGTTGCAGGGCCTAGTTTGAAGGATTGCCGGATCCAGGCGCCGAGCGCGGGTCCCGTCTGGGCGCCCGCCTGGTGCGCGATTTGCCGGCCCTCGTTCCATCCAATCAGTGTTGGGATTCCCCGGATTTGCAGGCGTTCTGCAGCGTCACGGTTCTTGTCTGAGTCCAGTTTGAAGAAGCGCAAGGCATTGGAGAACTCAGATGCGGCAGTCGCATAGTGGGGCGCCATCATGCGGCATGGACCGCACCACGGCGCCCAGACATCAAGCATAAAGGCGCCGGTGTCTTTCGACTCAAGTGCAAGAAGCTGCAATGACGTCACATCGACCGGTTGGAGCGTTGCCAGCGCTGCACCGCAGCGCCCGCACTTAGCTTTTGCGAGACCCTTTCCAAACGGCACGCGGTTAAGTGACCCGCAGGCGACACAGAGAATCTTGCTTTCCATCTCAGACATGATCAGTGGCCTTGCGCTCAGCTCGCTTTGATCTTGTTTGTCTTGATGAGGCTGAGGACGGCATTCTCGTAAAAGGTTTCCGACTTCCCGGCCCTGACCTTGCTGATGAAGTATTTTTCGAACCCGACCTTCGCCGTATGGACCCAGCCGCCAGAGGCGGACCAATTTACATTGCGGGGGGGAATTTGTGGCTGCGCCACAAATGCAACGCCTTTATCTCCAAAATCCGCAAGACAGATCGCATTCCAGGTCGCTTCGTGAGATGGCGCCTGCCCCCGAACAATTTGGCCGATGTTTTCCGCCGTCGCGGTGACCATCGACTCAATCATGAAACCCGTCTTCGGCACGCCGACAGGCACAGGTGTTTTCCCGAGTGCAGGAATTGCGATACAAACGCCAATGCCGAAGATCTCTGGATACTTGGCGTTGCGTTGGTGCTTGTCGGTTAAAATAAACCCGCGGGGATTGGACAAGCCCTCGATCCCGGTGACCGCAGCCACGCCGCGGAATGCCGGGAGCATCATCGAAAACTTCATTGGCAATTCGTGGAGCTGTTTGACAGTGCCATCGTCATTCAACTCTTCAACAGTCATTTTGCCCGGTTCGGCCTTTAACACGCGCGCATTCGTGATCCATTTGATATGTCGCTCACGCATTTCACTTTCGAGCAGACCTTTCGTGTCGCCGACGCCGTCAAGTCCGAGATGCCCGATATATGGCTCTGACGTCACATAAGTCATCGGAACACGGTCGCGGATTTTCCGGCGGCGCAGTTCCGTCTCAATGATCATCAGGGTTTCATAGGCCGGGCCAAAACAGGACGCGCCCTGAGCGGCGCCAACGATGACGGGCCCCGGGTCTTTGCAAAACGCCTCGAACGCGACGTTCGCCTTCATCGCGTGATCAATATGACAAACCGATTGCGTGTGCCCCTCGGGACCGAACCCTTCGATCTCATCGAAGGCAAGCTCGGGGCCGGTTGCAATCACGAGGTAGTCATACGCGATTTCGGCACCCCCGGTCAGACGAACGTGCTTTTTGTCAGGCTCCACACGTTCTGCCTTGCCGACGACGAGTTCAACGTTGCGAGCCTTCATTGGCCTGATGAGATCAACGAGGATGTCTTTCCGTTCCCGCCAGCCGACGAGCACCCAAGGATTTGACGGAACGAATTGATAGAATGTGTTCTCGTTAATCACGGTGACGGTGTCTTCAGATCGCACCGCCTTTCGAATCTCGAAGGCCGCGATGACGCCGCCGAGCCCGGCCCCAAGAATGACGATTTTTGCCATGTGTTTGTTTCCTGCCCTTGTGACAGGAAGCTAACCTATTTTAATATATTAGAATATACGTATATATACGAATTGCTCTGGCAGACGGAAATCTCCCACTAGCGGCGCTAACAAACCTTTTTGTGCGAGGACGTGATCCATGGGAAAATCTCAAATCAAGCGCGCATTGAGACGCGCTGCCAGTTCCTGGCTCCCTGCAATCACTATTGTTCTCGGATTTCCGGGGCTCGCTATTGCGCAGACGATTACCGTCAAAGAGTCGATCGTAATCGACTATCGTCCCGTGATTGCAAGAATTGAGGCCGGCGACACGGCAACAGCGAGGTCGCGGCTGCAAGGTGAGGTCACACAACTCAACGTGATCGAAGGCCAGATTGTAAAAGCCGGTGACCTCGTTGCAGTCGTCACTGACAGCACCCTGTCGCCGCAGCTTGCCGGGCTTTCATCAAACATCGAGGGTCTTAAATCGCAGGTCGAACAGGCCACCAGCGACATCGCGCGCAACGAGGATTTGCTGGCCCGAGGCTTTTATCCTCGGGCCCGCCTCGATGAGGAAAAGACCTCGCTTGAAGTCCTTCAGCGGAGTCTTGCTGCAGCAGAGGCGGGCCGTAGAGCGCTTTCGGCGCGCGCCTCAGAGGGTCGTATCCTTGCGCCCGCTGATGCGCATGTAACCGACGTGAACGTCGTGCGTGGATCAATTGTATCGCCCGGCGATGTGCTCGCGACGTTCGCAACTGTAAACGGAGTGGTTCGTCTTGCACTTCCGGAGCGCCATGCAGCCACGCTTGCCGAGGGCGAGGCGATTTCCCTGCGCCTTCCCTCGCGATCAGACGAGATTCGGACCGCAATCGTCACCAAGATCTACCCCGAACTCAAGCAGGGCTCTGTCATCGCCGATGCAAAAGTCGAGGGCGGCCTCACCGCACTTTTTGGCGAGCGGGTCGACGTTCTCGCACCCGTCGGCGAGCGCCGCGCGATCCGCATACCGAAGGAATATATTTCAACGCGGTTTGGTGTCGATTTCGTCAGAGTTGAAGTTGGCAGCCGCTTCATTGATGCGCCGGTTGCGTTGGCGGCGCCGCTGGTAGATGACTCCGGTCAATTCGAAATCCTGTCGGGCCTATCTCCCGGGGACAAGATCGAGAAGCCGGTTGCTCGTCCATGAAAGCGGATCTCTCCGGCGGGATTACACGCGCAACAATCCGTTCACCTCTTACACCGCTCTTTCTGCTGGCAGCGCTTGCCGTCGGTCTGATTGCGTTGCTCACGATCCCCCGCGAGGAGGAGCCGCAAATATCGGTGCCGATGGTCGACATAATGGTGTCGGCGCCGGGCCTGAGGGCACCCGATGCTGTCGAACAAGTGACAAAACCGCTTGAAAGCATCTTGATGGCCATCCCGGATGTCGAGCACGTCTATTCACAGACCCGCGATGACGGTGCCCTCGTGACGGCACGTTTTGCCGTCGGCACTGACGCCGACAATGCTGTCCTCCGTGTGCATGAAAAAATTCGCGCAAACCTCGAGAGCATTCCTTATGACGTTCCGATGCCACTCGTCGTCGGACGCGGAATCAACGACGTACCGATTGTGACGCTGACACTCTCGCCTGCCCTGCCAACCGGCAATGTCTGGAATGACACAGCGTTGCGAATGCTTGCAGACGAGCTGCGCAACGAATTGACCAAAGTCAAGGATGTCGGCCTGACCGATGTGATCGGCGGGCGCTCGCTCGAACTGCGGGTCGAGCCGGACGTTCAGGCCCTAGCGGCGCAGGGTGTCTCCTTGCAGACCCTGGTGCAGAGCGTGACGGCTGCTGCCGCTGCGCTTCCGTCCGGCCGCGCGCATCAGGACGGAGAATCGCTGATCGTGCAAGCTGGCGACCGCGTCAACGCCGTGCATGAGCTCGAACGGCTCCAGATCCGAGGCGCGGGCGGACGTGTCGTCTACCTAAGCGATGTCGCGTCTGTAAGGGTCGCCGGTGCTGAAACAGATACCCGGGTTTGGACCATCCATGCAGAGAACGCCGACAATCACATGGCGCGACCCGCCGTAACCGTTACGCTCGCCAAACGTCCCGGCGCGAATGCCGTCGTCGTCGCGGAGGCGGTCCTGGAACGGCTGGACTCTCTGAAGGGACCGCTGATCCCCGATGGCATAGATGTTGAGATCACCCGCGACTACGGCGCGACGGCAAATCACAAAGCCAATGAGTTGTTGTTCCATCTTGGCCTTGCGACTGTCTCGATTGTCGTCCTGATCGCGTTCAGCATCGGGTGGCGCGAGGCGCTCGTAACGTTGATCGTGATCCCGACGACGATCCTCCTGACTCTCTTTGCATCCTTGATGATGGGCTATACCATCAACAGGGTCAGCCTTTTCGCCCTGATATTTTCGATCGGCATTCTGGTTGACGACGCAATTGTCATTATTGAAAACATCGCACGCCATTGGGCTATGAATGATGGGCGAAGCCGAACAGCAGCTGCCGTGGACGCAGTATCGGAAGTTGGAAACCCGACGGTCATCGCAACTTTGACTGTCATCGCGGCGCTCCTTCCAATGATGTTCGTATCCGGATTGATGGGACCATATATGGCACCTATTCCGGCAAACGCATCAGCAGCGATGGTGTTTTCCTTCTTCGTTGCTGTGGGAATTGCGCCTTGGCTGATGATGAAGATCGTTGGCAACGCACCCGCGCCACCACACGGCCATGTGCACGGAGGCGAAACTCGTCTCAGCGGCTTCTACAGGCACGTCGCAGCGCCTGTCGTAGCGTCTAAGAGAAATGCCTGGATATTCCTCATCGCTGTCGGCGTCGCTACACTGCTGTCGCTCTTGTTCTTCGTAACCCGGGCCGTACCGGTCAAATTGCTGCCCTTCGACAACAAGTCTGAAGTGCAAGTTATCGTCGACCTTCCAGAAGGTGCGGCATTGGAAGACACTGAGCGCGCGCTTCTGGCGCTCGCAGATGCAATCGTGGCGGTCGAGGAAGTCAAAACGATACAGGCCTATGCAGGCACGGCAGCCCCCTTCAATTTCAACGGTCTTGTGCGCCACTATTTCCTGCGTGCGAGCCCGGAGCTTGGCGACCTCCAGGTCAACCTGACAGAAAAGGAGGAACGCAGCCGCGCCAGCCATACAATTGCTCTGGATCTTCGCGATAGGCTGATGGCCGTTCCCCTACCGGAAGGTTCGCGGGTCAAGGTCGTTGAGGCTCCACCCGGCCCCCCGGTCATCTCGACACTGATGGCAGAGGTCTACGGACCTTCGCCTGAAGTTCGCCGCAAAACGGCTGGTATCATCGAACAGTTCTTCAATGAGACCGACTTCATTGTGGATGTCGACAATTCTATCGGTGAAACGGCACCGCGCCTGACCTTCGGAATCGATGAGCCGAGCGCGGCAGATGCAGGCGTGTTACAGTCGGACATTCTGGATACAATTCGGTTGGCCTTTCACGGTCAGACAGTGGGCGTTTCGCCACGCGGAGAAGGCCGTGACCCACTGAACATTCGCGTTTATCTCCCTCGCTCGGAACGTAGCTGGTCTCAGCAGATGGCGGCGACACCGGTTCCCCGGCGGCTCGCAGGAACAGACGCCCCTCCCGCAGAACTCGGGGAATTGGTAGACCTGCACGAAGAAGCTGGTTCGCTGACAATTTTCCGCCGTGATGGGCATTTTGCAGATATGGTCCTCGGAGAACTTGCGGGCAGGTTTGAAGCGCCGATCTACGGCATGTTTGAGATCGAAAAGCGGATAAAGGCCTACAACTGGGCCGCAGAGGGCCTTCAGATGCCGTCAATCAGCTTTTATGGTCAGCCAGCGGATGAAACTCAGGCGAGCCTGCTCTGGGATGGCGAATGGGAGGTTACCTATGTGACCTTCCGCGACATGGGCCTCGCCTTTGGTGTTGCCCTTATCGGCATCTATATGCTTGTTGTCGCGCAATTCGGCACCTTCCGTGTTCCGTTGATCATCCTGACGCCGGTTCCGCTGACACTCATCGGCATAATGATCGGACACTGGGTTTTCGGGGCCGCTTTTACAGCGACGTCAATGATTGGCTTTATTGCGCTCGCGGGCATCATTGTCCGCAACTCGATCCTGCTTGTGGATTTCATCAGGCATCGCACAGACGCGCACACGCCTTTGCGTGAAGTACTTCTTGATGCAGGTGCTATCCGGTTCAAGCCGATCCTTCTCACAGCGCTCGCGGCGATGATTGGCGCGGCAGTGATCCTGACTGACCCAATTTTTCAGGGCTTGGCGATCTCGCTTCTATTTGGTCTAGCGTCCTCTACAGCGCTGACAGTCCTTGTTATTCCTGCAATCTACACTGCTCTTCGAGGACCGGATTGGTTACCCCCAATTCACGCTGCTATGAGTTCATAAGACGGAGCCTCCTTTGAAAGCGACACGAATGCGAATACCACATCAAGCGCTTAACAGGGTCGAGGCCTTGGAAAACGTGACCCTGCAGGCTCAGGAAGCCGCTGGCGTCTTGAAGGCCATGGCGAGCGAAACGCGGCTAAGAATCATGTGTGCCCTCAGCGAAGGCGAACGCGCTGTACACGAACTGGCCGATCTTACGGGACAATCCCACTCAACGGTGTCTCAACACTTGTCCAAGCTCCGGGCCGCTCAACTTGTGGACAGCAGGCGGGATGGGCAACTGGTCTACTACCGATGCAGGGCGGGTCTGGCACGACACATGATCGACTCGCTCTGCGGATACTATGGGGTGAGCAAGTAACGTGCGAAAATGACGGGCGAAAGCCCTTTCCTCTCTGGCTTCTGGCATCAGCCGTGCCAGCAGCATCTCGGTGATTTCGCTTTCGATTGCAGGATCCGACGCGTGCTTGGACATTGCAATCGAGTTCGCTCTTGGAAACATACGCCGGGTACTCAGTGACATGCTTCTACGTATCGCAAAGTCAACAATCGGCGCGCCTACACGGGGGACAAAACCGTTAGAGACGACCGAGGGCTTCCCATACGAGCGCCGACATCGCCGCAGGGCCGGGCACCCTCAGAACAGGCCTCGGTACGCCGCGTGCGGTTGGCGATTAAATTGTCGCCGTCTAAGCCAAAGTTCTTCTGGAGCGGGCGAAGCGCTCCATTTAAAATTTATATTCTATATTTTTCAACGTTTTAAAGTCGTCAGCAAATCGATTTGTAGGGAAATTTGTAGGGAATTCGGTAGGATGAATTTGACCCTTCTTTCTACTATCAAGAT
>JBGSVY010000007.1:0-14869 GCA_041752715.1 Hyphomonas sp. | reverse complement strand
GCCTGACGGTCACCTCCCCGCGCAACGACGCGCAGCGCGGTGGGCATGTCAGCCTGCGCGTCGAGAACGGCTACCCGATCGTGCGGGCGCTGGCGGCGCGCGGCATCCTCGCTGACTTTCGACAGCCCGACACCATCCGCTTCGGCTTCTCGCCGCTCTTTGTGCGTTTCGCTGACGTCTGGGACGCGATGGATTCGCTCGGGGCAATCATTGCAGATTGTAGCTGGGATGCGCCGGCCTATCGAGCGGTGGCCAAGGTCACGTGAACTTGAAAACGAAGGACCTGTCCAAACGCCCCCGTCGCAGCCTAGAAAGCTGAAACGGCACGGAGACGCGACGCATGCCGACAGCTTTCGTGTTTGCAGGCGGGGGCAGTCTTGGGGCCATCCAGGTCGGCGTCCTTCGCGAGCTCGTACGCGCCGGCGAACGGCCTGATTTCCTGGTCGGCGCATCGGTAGGCGCGTTGAACGCCTGCTTTTTCGCGGGAAAGCCAGATGCCGAAGGCGTCAGCGCCCTCGAGCGGATCTGGACAGGCCTGCGCCGCCGCGATGTATTCCCCGTCACGCCACGCAGCATGTTCGCGTTCGCGCGCGGCGGCAGCAGTGTCTTCGCGCATGGTAAGCTGCGAACCCTGATCGACACGCACCTGCCCTTCCGCACGCTGGAAGAAGCCACCCTTCCCGTCCATGTTGTTGCGACAAACCTAAGCGGCGCAGCGATCTGCCTGTCCTCCGGCAGCGCGAATGACGCGATCCTTGCGAGTTCCGCGATCCCGATTGCGTTTCCCTCCGTGCGGATCGGCATGGACGACCTGATGGACGGCGCGATCGCCGGCAACACGCCAATCCTCACGGCGGCCGATCTCGGCGCCGACAGGATCATCGTGTTGCAGACAGGCTATGCCTGCTCGATGGACGGGCCGCCCAAGGCGTCGATCGCGCGCGGCCTGCACGCCCTGACCCTGATGATCTCGAACCAGCTGGAGCGCGACATGCGTCTGCTTCAGGGCCAGGCCAGCATTCACCTCGCGCCGCATCTCTGCCCGCTTGATGTCTCGCCCTTCAATTTCGACCATGGCGCCGAACTCATTTCGCGCGCATCGGACCTGACACGCGCCTGGATTTCTGCCGGCGGCCTTCGCAACAGCTCCGCCCCGTCAGATACGGCGCATGACCACGCGGGCATGAGCCTGCCTGCCTTTCCGTATGACCTCGTGTCTTATTTTGAGGGCGGCAGCGCGCCCCGAAAGGGCAGCGACATGTTCAGCGCCCGTCACAAAGGCCGGACCTTCCTTTTCGCAAATGCCGAGAACCGGGATCGCTTTCTGGCACGCCCGGACGACTTCCTGCCACAATATGGCGGGGCCTGCGCCTTCGCGATGGGACGGAATAAAAATGTCCGGAGCGACCCGCTCGTGTTTGCGGTTGTTGGAGGACGGCTGTACTTCAATCGCGACAAGGGCGTGCACGCCAGCTGGCTGCGCGCCGTCGAAGCCGAGATTTCAAAGGCCGATGACCACTGGGCAGGACGCAGGAAGGCAGGCAAACTGGGCGCATGACGGCTTCCTTGGCAACCTTCATCCTGCTCGCGGTGGCGGCCTATCTGCTCGCCGGCGTACTGGTGGCGCTGCCAGCAGCGACGGTGTTCATGCGCCGTCTCGAACCCTATGGCGCCCCCGTGCCGCTGCGCGTGCGGCTGATCCTCCTACCGGGCATGATCGCGCTCTGGCCCGTCATTCTCGCCCGGATCGCCGGACGCAAAGCGGTGGAGGACCAGGCATGACCCGGCAACAGCGGCGCGTCCACGCACTCGTCTGGCCGGTTCTTGCCGTCCTGATGGCGGCGCTCATCGCGGCGTCCCTGTCCGCGCGCAGTCAGATCAACGGGCGGGCGCCGATCGTCGCCGAGGAGGCCGCCTGATGTCGCACGGCTACCGGATCGTGCAGTGGAACCCGTTCAAGACGCGGTTTGACCGTGTGCTGCTCGCCGGGCTCGGCGCTTTCCTGATTGCCTATGTCATCGCGGGTCATGTCCTGCGAACACCCGATGCGCGACCTGCGGAGATCCAGCTACTGATCGGAGCGTTCGGCGGAGCGGCGTTCGCAATGTTGACTTTCATTCTGGCGATCGGGCCGCTCGCGCGCCTCTCACCGCGCTTTGCGCCTCTGCTGTACAACCGGCGCCATCTTGGCGTTGCGTGCTTCGGTCTGGCGCTTGTTCATGCCGGTCTCGTGTTGCTCTGGTATCACGGCTTCTCCGAGATCAACCCGCTCGTCTCCCTGCTCACATCAAATCCGCGCTACACTTCGATCGGTGGTTTTCCCTTCGAAAGCCTCGGCCTGATTGCCCTCGTGATCCTGTTCCTTATGGCGGCGACCAGCCACGACTTCTGGAACGCCGTGCTAGGGCCCCGACTCTGGAAGGCGATCCATATGTCGGTTTACGCCGCTTACGTGCTGCTGGTCGGGCATGTGATGCTCGGCGCAGTGCAGGGCGAAAAAGGCCTTGGCATCGCGAGTGCGACAGCGATCGCTGCTGCCAGTCTGTCGGTGCTCCACATCCTCGCGGGACGGATTGCGATGCGCGCAGACGCGGCAATCGCCGATACCGAACCGGACGGATGGCTGCGCGTGGGCGAAGCACTCGCGATTGCTGACGGCCGTGCGATCATCGTCGTGCCGGACGAGGGTGAACGCATCGCGGTGTTCCGCGACGGCGACCGGATTTTTGCCGTTGCCAATGCCTGCCGTCATCAGGGCGGCCCGCTCGGCGAGGGGCGCATCATCGACGGCTGCATCGTGTGCCCGTGGCATGGCTTCCAGTACCAGCCGCAGAACGGGTGTTCGCCGCCGCCCTATGCAGAGAAAATCCCGACCTACGACACGCGGATCGAGGCCGGGGTCGTGTTCGTCAATCCTGAACCGAACGCGCCGGGCACACCGGCCATCCCGTCCGTCATCCAGCGCGCGGTAACCGCATGAACCGCAACGACGACTTCTTCATCGGCTGGCAGGGCGACCTGCCCTCGCCGAAGCGACGAGCCTTCATCGCGGGCGGCGCGGGACTGATCGTGGCGGCGGCGTCGACCGGCGTGCTGCTCGCAGGTGCCTCGCCGCCACTCGGCCCCGGCGTCTGGGACCAGGGCATGCTGCGCATGTTGTACGGCCGTATCCTGCCCCTGCCCTATCCGCATCTCCTGACCGAAGACCTGAGCGAGGAGGCGCGGACGGTCTATCTGGTCGGTTCCGGCAAGACGGCCCTTGACCTCGACCGGGACTATTTCACAGGTCCCGCCCGCGTGACCGGCACGATGATCACGCGCGGCAACCAGGCGATGCTCGCCGTGACGGAGGCCGTTCCGGCCGATGCAACGCGCCGCGCGTCTCCCCAGCCCCGGCCTGCCGAAGACCTTGGCGACGTGGTGATGACCGGCGAAATCCTCGACGCCAAATGCTGGTTCGGCGCAATGCGACCCGGCTATGGCAAGACGCACAAGGCGTGTGCAGCGCTCTGCGCGCGGGGCGGCCTGCCACTCGCCTTCTGCCCAACCGGCCAATGCGGCGACGCGGTCGATGCGCCGCTTTTCGTTGACGAGGCTGGCAACCCCCATTCACGCGACATCTTCCCGTTCCTCGCCGACCCGGTCGCGGTCAAGGGCAAGCGCTTGCGCGTTGGCGACCGGCTCGAGCTGCGCGTCGCGCGCAAGGATATCCGGCGGATCTAAAAGCCGCTGTTTCTCAACGTAGGGCTTTTCCGGGCGAGAGATGGCTTGCCGCAGAAACGATCGCGTCGGCGTCGATCTGGAAGTGGCGGTAGAGGTCGCGGATCGTGCCAGTCTGGCCGAAATGCTCGACGCCAAGCGGCGTCACGGCATGGCCCTTGACGCCGCCGATCCACGCCAGCGTCGCCGGATGGCCATCCGTCACGGTGATCAGGGTGCACGTGCGCGGCACGGTCTCCATCAGCCGTTCGATCTGGCTGGTTGCGCCGGAAAGGCCTCGGGCACGGGCGCGCCGGGCGGCCGTCCAGCCGGAATTGAGCCGGTCGGCGGAGGTGACCGCCAGCACACCGATATCGCGGCGGTCATTGCCGATGATGCCTGCCGCCTTGATCGCTTCGGGGGCGACGCAGCCCTGACAGGCGATGACCACTTCGGCGTTGGGACCCGGCTTGCGCAGCCAGTAGCCACCATCAATGACGCCGCGCCGGAAATCGGCATCGTCCCGCGCCGCCCAGCGCACCTGTTCCAGCGGCCGTGTTGTCAGCCGCAGGTAGACCGAACCGCCGGTCTCGTCGCGCAGCCATGTGCGCTCGTCGGGGTCGCCCTCGCAATCGCGCTGCAGGTAGTCGAAGGACCAGTCCATGATGATCGAGAGTTCGTCGAGGAAGGCCGGTTCGAACGAGACGAGCCCATCCTGGCTCATGCCGATCAGCTGCGCGCCGATCGACTGGTGCGCCCCGCCTTCCGGCGCCAGCGTTACGCCCGACGGCGTGCCCACGATGATGAACCGCGCGTCCTGATAGCAGGCATAGTTCAGCGCATCGAGACCGCGCGCGATGAACGGGTCATACACGGTGCCGATGGGGATGAGGCGCTCGCCGAAAAGGGAATGAGAGAGGCCCGCGGCGCCGAGCAGCAGGAAGAGGTTCATTTCCGCAATGCCAAGCTCGATATGCTGGCCTTCCGGCGAGAAGCTCCATTTCTGCGCCGAGGGGATCTTCTCGTCCCGGAACGTATCGGCCACAGCTTCGCGCGCAAAAAGGCCGCGCCGGTTGACCCATGGCCCGAGATTCGTTGAAACAGTCACATCGGGAGAGGTCGTCAGTATACGGCGTGAAAGCTCGGTGTCGGCCCGGGCATGTGCATCAAGGATCTTGCCGAAGCCGGCTTGCGTCGACAGCATTTCGTCATCGAGGAAGACCGGCCCTGATGAGGCTACAGTTGGCGATGAGAGGCGACGCGGTCCGGCCGCGAAGAAGGGCACATTGCCGAGGAAATCGCGCAGCCCGGACGGGTCGCGAACACCTGCCAGCGGCTCCCATTCGTCTCCTTCCGCAATGCCCATCAGTGCCTGGAACTCGGCCATCTGCGCCTTGGTCATCAGGCCGGAATGGTTGTCCTTGTGCCCCGCCAGCGGCGTGCCCCAACCCTTGATCGTGTAGGCGAGGAAGACGGTTGGCGTTTCATCCTGCGCGCGATCAAAGGCTTCGCACAGCGTCTCGAGGCACTGGCCGCCGAGATTGTTCATCAGCGTGCCGAGTTCGGCATCGGTGCGCCTTTCGATCAGCGCCGTGACGTCGCCCTGATCGCCGATGTCATCCAGCAGCCGCTTGCGCCATGCGGCGCCGCCAAGGTAGGTCAGGGCTGAATAGAGCGAGTTCGGGCAAGCCTCGATCCAGGCCTTCAGGCGCTCACCGCCAGGTTCGGTAAAGGCAGCGCGTTGCAGCGCTCCGAACCGCAGAACCTCCACGCGCCAGCCAAACGCCGAGAAGATCGCCGCCACCCGCGCCCACAACCCTTCATGCACCACGCCATCGAGGCTCTGGCGATTGTAGTCGATGATCCACCACGTGTTGCGCAGGCCATGCTTCCAGCCTTCCTGCAGGCACTCATACACGTTGCCCTCATCAAGCTCGGCATCCCCCACGAGCGCGATCATCCGGCCCGGCTTGCGTTCGCCAGAGCCAAGCTCCGTCCACGGACGGGCGATCAGGTAATCCTGGATGATCGAGGCGAACGCCGTCTCCGCCACCCCGAGGCCAACCGAGCCCGTGGAGAAATCCACATCGTCGATATCCTTGGTGCGCGAGGGATAGGACTGCGCGCCGCCATAGGCGCGGAAGTTTTCGAGTTTCTCGCGCGTCTGGTTGCCCATCAGGTAATGCATCGCATGGTAGACGGGCGCGGCATGCGGCTTGACGGCCACGCGGTCTTCGGGCCGCAGAACGCGGAAGTAGAGCGCCGTCAAGATCGACACCATGGAGGCGCAGCTTGCCTGGTGGCCACCGACCTTGACGTCATCGTCGCGCTTCTCGCGCAGGTGGTTCGCGTTATGGACCGTCCACGCGCTCAACCAGAGCAGACGCTGCTCCAGCGTCTTAAGGTGTGCAATCGCGTTCACGCTGGCTACAGTCTCAATCATGGAGGCTCCGCTTCACATCTCGCACCAGCAGCACCGTCCGCCGCCGTCGTCAACGGGGACAGAGACTGGCGAGGACTTCGCGGCCATGAAAGGTCCCCGCGCGATGCGCACAACTCGCTTTGACCGGTGGGGGCGACTTCACAGGCACACTAGGCCCTGAGCCAACCCGTTTTCAGGCGCATATAGCGAATCTGCGCAGTGTTGCGCGAGAAATGGTAGCTGGTTGGTGTGCCCAACAGGATTCGAACCTGTGACCTACTGATTAAAAGTCAGTTGCTCTACCGGCTGAGCTATGGGCACGCCGAACGGGCCATTTAGGCTGCGTGTTTCGCGTGGTCAACCGCTACCTGCACGCCGGGACTTGATGTTGCCTCTATTTTCTCATTTCTTAGTCTTATGAACTATTTACCAGTCGTGTTCGCTGTCTTCCTAGCGCTGTGTGGGTGCGCAACGCGGCCAATTGATACGTCGGTTGCTGGCAATACCGGTGACGCTGCTGTGGCTGCGGTGTCGGGCACGCGCGATGGCCTGGCAGAGGCGGCCCTATCGCCCCTCGAGGACTTCAACCTGAAGCGAACGCCGATTCCGGCACTGCTGGAAGCCATGGAGAGTCCCTACCACGGCTCCAGCTCTCTCACCTGTCCCGAGATCGATATGGAGATCTCACAACTCGATGGGGTGCTCGGTCCTGACTGGGATACACCGGCGCCCGACGACCGGCTGCGAACCGAAAAGCTAGGTGACGCGGCAACGGATGCTGCGCTCGGCGCTGTGCGTTCGAGTGCACGCGGCTGGATTCCGTTCCGGGGCATCGTGCGCATGGCGTCCGGCGCCGACAGCCATGAGAAGCGGTATAATCGGGCGTACAAGATCGGCGCACAGCGGCGAACCTATCTGAAGGGCTACGGCCTTGCCAAAGGCTGCGCGGTACCTGCAGCGCCCGATTTTGACACCCTGCTCGCAGACGACCCAAAGGACATCGTCTTCAAGTAGCCGCTTAGGGGTTCGCTAGGACCGACTTCGGTTCAGACCGGGTCGCGGACCAGGCGGCTGAAAGCCTCGTCCGGAGCTCTATAAACCGACGCTCTGCGATCGCTGCCCTGATTTCGCTCATCAAGCTCTGGAAGAATGCCGTGTTGTGCCACGAAAGCAGCATTGGGCCGAGATACTCCCCCGCCTTGAACAGATGGTGATAGTAGGCGCGCGAATAGTCCCGGCTTGCGGGGCAGTCGACTTCCGGGTCGAGGGGAGATATATCATCCGCATACTGCGCATTCTTGACGTTCACAGGCCCGGCCCACGTCCACGCTTGTCCATGCCGGCCTGACCGCGTCGGTAGGACGCAATCGAACATGTCGATGCCGCGGGCGACACTCTCGACAAGATCGATCGGTTTTCCGACACCCATGACATAACGCGGCAGGCCATCCGGCAGGTGCGGCACTGTCATGTCGATCGTGTCGCACATCTGCAAATGCCCCTCGCCGACCGCAAGCCCGCCGAGTGCGATGCCGCCAAAACCCTGCGCAATGACCCCCTTCGCCGAGACTTCTCTCAGATGTGGGAAGTTCGACCCCTGCACGATGCCGAACAGGGTTTGGCTGCCACGGTGATCAAAGGCTTCCAAGGAGCGCGCGCCCCAATCGAGGGACAATTTAAGGCTGCGCAACGCCTCTTCTTCCGTACACGGATATGTTGTACATTCGTCAAGTTGCATCGAAATATCGGCGCCGAGCAGGTCCGCCTGTATCTCGATCGAACGCGCTGGCGTGAGGCGGTGGGTCGAGCCATCAATATGGCTCTGGAAGGTCACACCATCGGCATCCATCTTGCGAAGCTGAGCGAGACTCCAGACCTGGAAGCCGCCGCTATCGGTCAGCATCGGTCCACGCCACCCGGAAAAGGCGTGAAGTCCGCCAAGCCGATGCACCCTCTCCGCGCCGGGTCGCAGCATCAGGTGAAAGGTGTTGCCGAGGATGATGTCTGCGCCGGCGGCGCGCACCTGATCCATGTACAATGCCTTTACCGTGCCGGCTGTGCCGACGGGCATGAAGGCGGGCGTCCGGATGTCGCCGCGAGGTGTGCGCAACCGCCCGGTACGTGCGGGACCTTCCCTCGCGGTGATCTCAAATGGAAATGTCGCCATGGCCTGCCCCTATAAGAGCCGCCGCGCATGAAGCCAAGCGGCGAGGCTCAGGTCGCCAAAACGCCCCAAGCCGCCATCAGGATCATGAAGGCGCGCATGTCGCCCGTGGTGGTCGCCGCCATCTTGTTCATCACATAGGCATAGGTTGCACGCGCATCGAGGTCGATGACGACGAGCGAGCCGCCATACCCGCCCCAGTAGATGGTATTGGGATTAGGGAACGGGACAGCGCCGCCAGCGAGGCCAAAGCCGAGGCCGTAGCGGACCTGCATTCCGAGAATGAGGTCTGTCCCCTCAATCTGAAGTTCGAGCGCCCGGCGGCATCCGGCTTCCGACAAGATCTGCTTGCCATTGGCATAGCCGCCATTGGCTAACAGCGTTTGCACCGCCGCGACGGAACGCGCATTGCCAGTGCCGCCCGCTGCCGGGATTTCGGCGCCGCGCCAGGCGCGGGTACGGGTGTCGAGGGGATTGATCGGTGGGTTGGTTGCCATGTTGGACACAAGCGGATCAGACGTTCCGGCACCAAGCCCGGCACCCGGCGGCGGCGGCGTAAGGTCAGCGACGCGGTGATCCTCCGAGGCAGGCAAGCCGATATGAAAGTCAGCCCCCAGCGGCCCTGCAATCTCCTGCCGAAACACGGTGCCGACGGACTGGCCAGTAACACGACGAATAACTTCGCCGACAAGATAGCCTTGCGTCATCGCATGATAGCCACAGGCCGTGCCAGGTTCCCAATAGGGCGCCTGCGCCGCCAGCAAACGGGTTGCCTTTTCCCAGTCGTAGAGATCTTCTCGGACAAGCGGCTCCTTCCAGCCGGACAGGCCGGCGGAATGGCTCATCAGGTGCGCAACAGTGACATCGGCTTTGCCGTTGGCAGCAAACTCAGGCCAGTATCTTGCAACCGGAGCCGCAAAATCAATCTCGCCTCTATCGGCGAGCAACAGAGCGGTGAAGGCCGTCATCGTTTTTGTTGTCGAATAGACGTTCACGATCGTGTCGCGAGTCCAGGACCGCGTCCCCGCTTCGTCGGCATGCCCTGCCCATATGTCAGCGACGGTCTCGCCCTCGGCAGTCATGCAGAACGCCGCGCCATTCTCGCCACCATTCGTAAAGTTGGCTTCGAAGGCTGCTCGCACCGGCTCGAAACCTTGTGCGACGAACCCATGGCTTTGCAAACCGCTCATTTCTTGCTCCCGCCGCTGCGGCCCTGTCTAGGGGCGACGCTTACCGGCATGCGTAAGGCCGCACAGCAGGCCACGCAAGATTGAGAGCCGATCGTAAGCGTGTGAACCGCTCGGTCCGCGCAGCTCAGAATGGCAATTCGGTGCTGGTGAGCTCTGGCAACTGAAGCACAATCAGCAGATCGCGCAATTCCTGCCGCGCTGCGACATGACTCATCGTGAAGGCGACGTTCGACCCCTTCTCGGTGAGATCGAGCAATGTCAGCCCCGCCGGGAAGAGTTCGCGATAAATCACGCGTTCAGATAGGCCGGGCGCGAGGCGGAAGCCAATCCGCCGGGAAAGGTTCTGGAGCGCTTCGCCAACCCGTTCCTTATTTCGCGCGGCGAGCGGCGACATCCGGTTGCGCATGACGACCCAGTCGATCGGACGGCGGCTGGTCTGGGCTTTCTGCTTCCGGCATGTCCAGACCATTTCCGCATAGAAGCTCGGGCGCAGTACTTCCAGTGTTTGCGGATTGACGTCACCGAGCAGGTCGAAGTCGACGAAACTGTCGTTCAAAGGCGTAATCAGGGAGTCGGCGTGCATGTGCGCCATCCTGGACAGGAACGTGTCGCCACCCGGCGAATCGATAATAATAAAATCACAGGCAGCTTTCAGCCGGGAAAGGCTGCCATTGAACCGCGCTGTCTCTTCGGTTTCTGCCCTATCGAGGTCGCGCTCGGTCGATGCGTCGATCCGAACAATTTCCGGCATCGGCAAATCGGCGCCGCTTGTTTGAATCCAACGCGCCCTATTCTCGAGATAACGCGTCAAGGAGCGCTGGCGGACATCAAGATCGATCACGCCAACGCGCGCACCGACACGCAGGAGCGCAACCGACAAGTGAATGGACACGGTGGACTTGCCCGCACCGCCCTTTTCATTACCAACCACGATGACCCTCGCATCGCGAGGTTTTACAGACAGTCCGGATACAGCCGGATGGCTAATGGGCAACAGACCATCTGCGGGCATTCAAGAAAACTCCACTCAACACGCGCGCCGCACTAGCGGCGAGCAAATCACGCAACCCGGGAAAGATCCTCCCGGATGACCGGCCAGCGTCCCTGCGCAATCGCACCCTCAACAAACAGCTCTGCATCTTCGAATGGGAGCACATCTGCATTGTGCGGGGTGAACTCGCCGTCAAACAGGAGATCATCAGCACGCAGGGGCGTCATCGGCGCAGCTATCGCGAGCCCGTCAGTCAGGACACCATTGCGGGTGATTTGGGTTAACAAGGACCGCAGACCGGACAAAGCACCAGAGACGCGCGACATCTCGGTGCGGCAGAGATAGGCCCCCGAAGACATTGCAGTATCGGCTTCGCCAAACATCCAGCGATCGTCGTGTTCGTCTTCCATCGACCGGAAAATCGGCTCGGGCGCCGCCGTTTGTCCGGCGACCGGGCGGCGACGTCCGATTGTAACGGCTGCAAGGAGGGCCAGCGAACGAGCGGTGGTAAGCATGCGGTTTGTCATGGGTTTGAAAATCCAGCCAATCAGTTAACAACGTCTTTACTTCAGCGCGGTGCAGGGCGGTTTAAAAGTGAAAATCTTGACAGAAAAGCGAATGGCCGAAGTCCGAACCCGCGCCGCGCTTCAGGAGGCCACAGGCGCCTGGCGGAGGGAGGGCTTACGGATTGGCTTCGTGCCGACCATGGGGGCCTTGCATGCCGGGCACCTGTCGCTCATTGAAAAGGCAAAGGAAAACGCCGATCGCGTCGTCGCCAGCATTTTCGTCAACCCCGCCCAATTTGCTCCCGGTGAAGATTTCGACACCTATCCACGACAAGAGATCGAGGATCTGCAGGCCCTGGTCATGGCAGGCTGCGATCTCGTTTATCTGCCGACTGTTGCAGAAATGTACCCCGATGGTTCGTCTACGAATGTTCGGGTCGAAGGACTGTCTGATCTGCTCGACGGCAGATTTCGGCCGCACTTCTTCTACGGTGTGACAACCGTGGTCGCCCGCCTTTTCCTCCATGTGCAGCCTGACGTCGCCGTGTTTGGAGAGAAGGACTTCCAGCAATTGCAAATCATCAGGCACATGGTGCGCGACCTTGGCTTCCCGATCGCGGTGATCGGCGGCGACACGAAGCGAGATGCCGATGGCCTCGCCCAATCATCGCGCAACCAATATCTTACGGCGCCGGAGCGGCGCATTGCCGGTGCGATGTTTGCAGCCCTGCACCGGGCGTCCACACGTCTCGCCCTGGGGGCGATGCCCGGCGCAGTTCTTGAGGAAGCCCGCATGTTTATTCAACGTTCCGGTTTCCAGAAGCTCGACTATGTGAGCCTCGTTGATCCTGATCGCCTGACAGATCTTCCCGACGTTCCGATTCCCATCGGAACGACTGCGCGCTTGCTTGGTGCGGCCTGGCTCGGCCGGACCCGCCTAATCGACAATATCAGCGTGTCGCGGTGAAGGCTGCGAGCGCGTCAATCACGCGCGCGTTGTCCTCGGCCGACCCGACAGTGATTCGCAAGCGCGATGGAAGGCCATAGCCACTTACCGCCCGAACCAGGATTGCGTTTGCCTTAAGATGCTCGTTTGCGGCGGCGGCGCGCTCCGGCGTGCCGAAATCCGGGATGACGAAGTTTGCGGTCGATGCCGGCACGGACAGGTTCATGGCGCGCAGGGCATCGATCATTCGCGCCCGCCACACTGTATTGTGCTCACGGCTCCGGCGCAGGAAGTCGGCGTCAGCCAGACTTGCAATGCCGCCCGCTGCTGCCATCGCATTCACATTGAAGGGCGGACGAATCCGCTGGAACGTCTCCGCGATAGGGGCAGGCATATAGGCCCAACCGAGGCGTGCCGCGGCAAGTCCATGAATCTTGGAAAAAGTCCGCATCATCACAGTCGTGTCACGCCTGTCGACAAGATCGCGCAGGGCTGCCTCGTAGTCGGGTCCGACATATTCGGCATAGGCGCCATCGAGCACGAACAGGACATGCGGCGGCAACGCATCCTGAAGGTCGCGCAATGCGTCGATGCCGAGCATGGTGCCCGTTGGGTTGTTAGGGTTTGCAAGGAACAGGATCTTGGTGCGCGGCGATACAGCACCGAGGAGCGCGTTCGCGCCCGCCGTCAGGTCGGTTTCCGGCGCAGTTACGGGAGTGGCGCCGTGCCCAAGCGCAGAGACCCGATACATCGAAAAGGCATGTTCGGTGAACAGCACCTCATCGCCCGTGCCAGCATAACATTGCGTCAGAAGGTGGATGATTTCGTCCGAGCCGGCCGACACCACAATGCGGGACGTGTCCGCAATGCCAGCGGCGCGGCCAAGCGCGTCGCGCAAAGCGCCGTAGCCAGGGTCCGGATAGACGTGGACCTCGCCTGCCGCTGTTCGCATCGCCTCAACCGCAAGGGGGCTAGGCCCAAACGGATTTTCGTTGGACGCGAGCATGGAAACGGGCCCGGTCGCCCCGGCTAGTTTTCCACCAGGGACGTAGGGTTTTGTCGCCGCAATGTGCGTAAGGGGAACGATCATATTCATTCGTGCCGGTTACACCATCACGGCAAAAGGGGAAATGGAACCGCTTGGCGCAGCGATCAGGATTTCGCAGACTGGATCAGTTTCATGGTCTTTTTCATCTCGTGGGGATGTACGAATTCATCCCGGAACCAGACCGCATCAGGCGTGTCGAAAATCGAGCGGATCCAGTCGATCACCAGCCGCCCCCGCGGCAGACGGGACACAGTGCCGGAATAGCACATCCAGAACTGGACCGGCGCAACCTCTGGAAGGTCGAGCGGGACGAGGCCAGGAAACGTCGGCGCGATAAACGACGGCAAGATGGCAAGCCCTCCGCCGGCGAGGCAAGTTTGCGCGATGAGGGTGCCTGAATTGGTGACCATTGCGAAATCGATCATCCTGCGAAGTTCCGAAACGCGGGGCGCCCATCGGTCGACCTGTTGAACGTAGGAACTATGAAGCAGGCAACGGTGCTTGTAATACTCAAAGAGGCTGCCGGGTGCCCCATGCTCCTTCAGGTAGGATTCGGAGGCGAAGGTCATGTAGTGCACAACGCCTAAGCGGCGGGCGACGACATCAACGTTCTTCGGCTCTGTAAGTTGGATGGCGATATCCGTCTCGCCGTCGAGCACGTCGTGCGGCTCCTCTTTCACAACGAGCTTAAGGTTGATGAGGGGGTTTTCTTTCTGGAACTTGGCGATCCGCGGCCCCAGCCAATAGGGACCGATGCCATCTCCCGTGCTGATCGTGATGGGCCCCTCGATTTTCGCTGTGTGGCCTGCTGCCTCCAACTGAACGAAATCCGCAGCATCCGCCATTTTGTGAGCGCATCGCAGCACGGACTTGCCCGCCTCGGTCAATTCCACGCCGCGCGTCGAGCGGACGAGAAGCTGGACGCCCAGGCATGCTTCAAGATCGTCAATCTTCCGGCCGATCGTTGGGGGCGACTCACCGAGACGCGCCGACGCAGCGCTCATGCTGGACAATTCTGCAACGATCCGGAAGACGCGCAGCTTGTCCCAATCCAATTGGTCGTCGTTCATCTAGTTTATCCCAGCAGCGTGTTATGCAGGCCCGATTCCGAACCTGCCCCGCCCCGTTCTGACTATAGCGCCCGCTAAGCAATCGAAAAGCGGAATTGGCAGGCAACTGCCACTTCTACGAGGATGTGGTCTCGCCGCATGCGGGAAATGCAACGGATTCCGGCTATTCGGCCGCCAACCGCCCAGAAAGCAAGCTGTCGAAATAGGTTATGGTCTTGCCAAGCCCGTCAGCGAGAGCAACCTCAGGCTGCCAACCCAGTATTTCACGGGCCTTTTCAATTGTCGGCTGGCGCTGTTTTGGGTCGTCTTGCGGAAGGGGCAGAAAAACCAGTTTGGACTTCGATCCCGTCAGAGCAATCACCTGCTCAGCGAGTTGGCGAATGGTGAATTCGCCCGGGTTTCCAATGTTGATAGGACCGGTGACGTCATCGCCGGTGTTCATCAGTGAGATCAGGCCGCGCACAAGGTCGTCGACATAGCAGAAGCTGCGCGTTTGCTGACCGTCGCCGTAGAGCGTAATGTCTTCACCTTTGAGGGCCTGGACGATGAAGTTCGATACCACGCGCCCGTCATTTGGGTGCATGCGCGGGCCGTAGGTATTGAAGATCCGGGCGACCTTGATGCGCAGCTTGTGCTGGCGGTGATAGTCGAAGAACAGGGTTTCGGCGCAGCGCTTGCCCTCGTCATAGCAAGAGCGCGGACCGATGGGGTTGACGTTGCCCCAGTATTCTTCCGGCTGCGGGTGGACCGCCGGGTCGCCATAGACTTCCGAGGTCGACGCCTGCAGGATTTTCGCCTTCACGCGCTTGGCAAGGCCCAGCATGTTGATGGCG
>JBGSVY010000006.1:0-9424 GCA_041752715.1 Hyphomonas sp. | reverse complement strand
TTGGCGAACATCTGCGGCACGTCGAACTCCATGCGCACCCATTGCTCATCCTGGCTGAGCGCGGCGAGGCGCATGCCGAGCGTATCGGAACAGGGCGGGCGTTTCTTGGAGTTCTGGAAGCGGGCCAGCATGTCGGCGTCTGACACGCGGGGCTTGGTTTCCTCGGTCAAGACCGGGGCGCCTTACTTGCGGCGGTAGGCGTCAAGGTTGACGACCGTTTCGGCCGGCGGCTTGGGCGCTTCCTCGACCGCTTCCTTCGCGGGGGCAATGACGCCGGCATCGCGGCCGCGGGTTTCGAAAGTGAGGCCGAAATTGACCGACGGGTCGACGAAACGGGTGATCGCGGCGAGCGGGATCGACAGGTGCTGCGGCACGCCGGAGAATTTCAGCACGATTTCAAAATGGCCCTCGTGAACTTCAAGGTCCCAGTACTGGTGCTGGACGACGATAGTCATCTCTTCCGGGAAGCGCTGGACCAGGTGGTCGGCAATCTTCACGCCGGGGGCGCGGGTGCGGAAGGAGATGTAGAAGTGATGGTCACCGGGGACGCCGCCATTCGTCTTCGTGCGGCGCAGGGCCTCGCGCACGACGCCGCGCATGGCGGCTTGGGTGAGCGCTTCGTATCCGATGTAATCCGTCATCTTGGCGCGCTCTTCCCGGTGTTGATTGGTTATCGAAGTGTAAATTACGCAGACCCATCGAACCCCGCAACGGGCTTAGCGCAACACGCGAGCATTTATTTTCTTCTCGCGCCGCGCCGGGCGGCTTAGGCTGCTGGCCTGAACCGCAAGGAGCGCCGCCATGAAGATGCCGCAGCAAGGCCGGAACTGGAACGAATTGCGCGCCGAGATGATCGCGCGCGGCGGCGGGGACGTGGACTGGCGCGGCGGGAAGACGGCCGTCTACGTGTTTAACGCAGGCGAGGACGTTCACCATGTCCAGCACGAGGCTTACGGAATGTTCATGGCCGAGAACGGGCTTGGCCCCCTCGCCTTCCCGTCGCTGGCGCAGATGGAGAAGGAGGTGATCGGGATGGCGCTCGGCCTGTTGCACGCCCCGGAGGGCGCGGCAGGGGCGATGACTTCCGGCGGGACCGATTCGATCACCATGGCGATGAAGACGGCGCGGGATTTCGCACGCGCGAACGGCAAGCCGCTGATGGACCACAACATTGTCCTGCCGCGCTCGGCGCACCTCGCCTTCGACAAGGCGGCGCACCTGATGGACATCGCGGTGCGCCGCGTGCCGCTGAAAGGCGATGGCAGCTATGAGGCCGACGCGGGCGCGATGGCCGAGGCGGTGGACGCCTCAACGATCATGATGGTGGGCTCGGCGCCGAATTTTCCGCATGGAATCATCGATCCGATTGCGGCGCTGGGCGAGGTGGCGGCGGCGAAGGGCGTGTGGCTGCATGTGGATGCCTGCGTCGGCGGGTACTTCGCGCCGTTTGCGCGGATGAACGGGGTGGCCGTGCCGGATTTCGATTTCGCGGTGCCGGCGGTGCACTCGATCAGCGCGGACCTGCACAAGTATGGCTATTGCGCGAAGGGCGCCTCGACGGTGCTGTTTCGTTCGGCGGCGCTCTACAGGCACATGCCCTTCTCGATGCGCGACTGGAGCGGCGCGCCGATGAAGACGCCAACGCTGGCGGGCACGCGGCCGGGCGGCGCGATCTCGGCGGCATGGGCGGTGATGAATGTGCTGGGGGTTGCGGGCTACCGCGAGAAGCAGGGACTCGTTTGCGCGACGCGGGAGAAGATCGAGGCGGGGGTGAAGACGCTGGGCTTTGAGGTGCTCGGGCGGCCGATGCTGGGGCTGGTGGCATTCCGGCATCCGGAAGCGGAGACGCTGGCACTCTACGCCGCGATGCGAGCGCGGGGCTGGTTCACCTCGTTCACGGCAGAGCCCGCGAGCCTTCACCTGATGCTGTCACCGAAACATGCGGAAGTGGCGGACGCTCATCTCAGCGACCTGGCAGCAGCGCTCGCGGATGTGAAGGCGGGTGTGACGGCGGAGAAGGTTGAGGTGCGGTATTCTTAGCGATCACGCCGGCAGATAAGTCAGCCGGATCACGTTCTCGCCTATCCGGTCCGTGGCCGAAAGGCGCAGCGGTGCACGTGGACCTCTGAACATGGGGGTGCCCGTGCCGAGGATGACGGGGTGGAGGTAGAGCTGGTATTCGTCGATGAGGGGGGCGAGGCTGCTCGCGAGGTGCGAACCGGTCATGGTCGACATAGCCGTCGAGGGACATATTGAGACCGAAAGCGAGTTTGGCCACGGATACGCCCCCTAGTCTTCCCCTGCTGCAACGGGCGCTGGACACCGCCCGCCTGTGACCTTTTCCACAACCATCGGATCACCATCGGTCGCGGCAGGCAAGAGGCCGAGCGCGCAGGCGATCAGGCCGTAGACGTTGACGTTTTCGAAGGGCGCGGCGACCTGGCCCTCCGGGAAGGTTGAACCGGCGGCGATGAAGGTGGCGGCCATGGTGGGGTGCAGGTTGTCATAACCGTGATTGCCGGGGATCGGTGCGCGCCAGCCGCCCACGTTCGCGCTGCGCATCAGCCAGCCGGGATCGGCCACAGCGAACAGGTCCGGCCCCCGCGTCGGGTGGTCGAAATGATAATGTGCGGGCATCTCGCCGCGCCGATAGACGCGGACATGTTCGGACACCGAGGCGAGACCGTCATACGCCGCTTCGAGCGCCGGGCCTTCGCCATAGACCTGCAAAGAGGGATGGCCCGAGCCGCCATAGGGACCGGTGAACTGGGGAACGACGAGTTGGTCGAGATCAATAAACGCGCCCACATCCAGCACCTGTCCCGGCGGGGTGAAAGCCATGCCGTGATCCGACACGACGATGATCGTAGTCGAGTCCGCAAGGCCGCGCGCCTCAAGGCCAGCGATGAGCTGGCCGACATAGCTGTCCACTTCCGCAACGGCGGCTTTCGTCTCTGGCGCATCGGGACCGAAATAATGACCGGCGGTATCGACCCGGTCGAAATAAACCGCGGCAAGGCGCGGGCGTTCTTGCTCCGGTCCGTCATACCACGCGAGGACCTCGTCGACCCGTTCCTGGTAGGGCTTCTCATGCTGGTAGGGCGTCCAGCGTGTCGGCCGCACGCCCTGATGTTCCACTTCCGAGCCGAGCCAGAACATGATCGCGGTTGGCAGGCCCTGTTTTTCCGCCGTGACCCAGATCGGTTCGCCCTGCCACCAGCGCGCTTCCTGTGGCCCCGTAGCGCTCTGGAACTGCTCATCGAGGACGCGGTCATAGGGGGCATTCGCGACCATGCCGTGGCGCTCGGGATAGAGGCCGGTCGCGATTGCGTAAAAGTTCACGAACGTCACGCTTGGCATCACGGGGATCATCGCCTCCGCCTTGACGCCGCGCGCGGCGAGCGCCTTGAGGTTCGGCGCATCCCATCGCGCGATCATGTCAGGGTGCAGTCCATCAAGTCCGATCATCAGAACGCGCGGCACATCGGCGTCTAGCGACACGGCCAAGGCGCTGCCTGGCGCCGGAGGTTTGTGCGCGCACGCCGTCACCAACACGAAGATTGCCGCCACAACGGCTGCGAACGCCCGATATTCCATGACCTGCTCCATCTGCTGCACCCAGCCATTGGCGGTATGACGCAGGCATGTGACGGTTTCACGCGAAAAGGGCGTGACGGAACGAACAAACGCTCTAAACTTCGTCCACATAACAACCTTTTGCAGGGAGACGTCCATGCTGCGCACGCAAAACTTTCGCCCTTTCCTCCTCGGCCTGACGGCGCTCGCGCTTGTCGCCTGCGCACAGACGGGCACCGCTTCGCAACCGGCCATCACGCAAGCCGCGGCACCCTCCGACCGCACGACCCGGGGCAACCTCGTCTTCGAAGGCATTCCGGAAATTCCGCGCGAGGTGTCCGACCGGCTCAGCCAGTACGAGAACGTCCGGGGCCACGGCTTTGCCGACTGGACCCGCGATGGCGGCATCCTGATCTCGACGCGGTTTGCCGAAGTCAGCCAGGTGCACAAAGTGGCCTTTCCGGGCGGCGCTCGGCGACAGCTGACCTTCTACGACGAGCCCATCAATGGCGTGTCGGCAAGCCCGGATGGCACCGCCTTCGTCTTCGGCAAGGATACGAGCGGAGACGAGTTCTTCCAGGGCTACCGGTTCGATCTCGCAAGCGGAAATATCACCCCGTTCACGGAGCCCGGCACACGAAATGGCGGCGCGATCTGGGCGGATGACGGCAAGCTGGCCGCATGGGCGCGCACCAATTCCGGCGATCCGAACAATGACATCATCGTCGGCGATCCGGCTGATCCCGCGAGCGTGCGCGTTGCGCTCGAAGGCGACGGCGCCATTGGCCCGGTTGATTTTGGCGCCGATGGCAAGTCGCTTTTGCTGCAGCGCTACCTGTCGATTGCCGAGAGCAAGCTGTTCCGCCTTGACCTCGCAACATCGGAACTGACTGAAATCAATCCCGAAGAAAAGGTCGCTTATTCCGGCGCCTCGCTGCTCGCCAACGGCGATATTCTTACCGCTACAGACAAGGACAGCGAGTTTTCCAACCTGGTCCGCATCAATGCGCAGACCGGCGCGATGACGACCTATACCAGCGATATCGACTGGGATGTCGAAGACTGGGACCTGTCGCCCGACGAAACGACCGTCGTGTTCGCCGTCAATGAGGGCGGCCTCGGGACGTTGCGTCTGCTGGATCTTGCGACCGGCACCGTGCGGCCCGGCCCGGACCTTCCGGTCGGGATTGCATCGGGCCCAGTCTTCAGCCCGGATTCGAAGAAGGTCGGCTTCACCTTTAACGGGGCGACGAGCCCGGCAGACGCCTGGTCGTTCGACATCGCAACACTGGCGCTCACGCGCTGGACCGAAGCGGAAACCGGCGGCCTCGATTCGAGCGCGTTCATCTCCCCCGTGCTGTTCGACTATCCGAATGCCGACGGCATGCAGATCCCCGCCCACATCTACCGTCCGGCCGGCGACGGTCCCCACCCTGTGATCATCTCGATCCATGGCGGACCCGAAGGCCAGTCGCGTCCCGGATTCTCCTCGACCTACCAGTACTGGGCCAACGAGCTCGGCCTTGCCGTCGTGGTCCCGAACGTGCGCGGATCGTCCGGGTACGGTAAAACCTATGTATCGCTCGACAATGGCCTCAATCGCAAGAAGTCGGTTGAGGATATCGGGGCGCTGCTCGACTGGATCGCAGCCGATCCTGGTCTCGATGCCTCGCGGGTTGTCGTCTATGGCGGCTCGTATGGCGGATACATGGTGCTTGCATCGATGATCGACTATGGCGACCGGCTTGCGGGCGGTATCGATATCGTCGGCATCTCCGATTTCAAGACATTCCTCACCAATACGGAAGGCTACCGCGTCGATCTCCGCCGGGCCGAATATGGTGACGAACGCGACCCCGAAGTCGCGGCCTTCTTCGACGCGATCTCGCCCCTGCGCAACGCTGCACGGATCACGAAGCCCTTGTTTGTCATCCAAGGCTTCAATGATCCACGTGTTCCGTACACGGAGGCCTAGCAGATCCTTGCCGCTGTCAAGGCGAATGGCGTCAAGGCACCCTTCCTGATGGCGATGGACGAGGGCCACGGCTTCCGGAAGAAGTCGAACCGCGAGTTCCAGCGGGAAGCCGAGACGATGTTCCTGAAAGACGTATTGAGTCTCGACTAGGCAGAACAGGCCGCCCGTCCCCACGGCAGGGATGGGCGGCCGCAACCGCGGCCGCTAAGCATCAAGACCGGCGCGCGACTTGCCGGGGTGAGGCGCGCCTGCCAGGAAGAACACGACATGATCACCCTTCACCATCTCGAGAAGTCCCAATCCATCCGCATCCTCTGGCTGCTGGAAGAGCTTGGCGCGCCCTACGAGATCAGGCTCTACGACCGAGACCCGAACACGCGGCTGGCGCCAGCGGCCTACAAGGCCGTCTCGCCTTTGGGCACGGCGCCAGTGATTACCGACGGCAATGTGACGCTCGCCGAAACCAACGCAATCATCGACTATATTCTCGACGGCCAGCCGGGCAGCGCACTTCGGCCTGGGCCGGGCGCGCCCAACCGCGCCACCTACCTGTTCTGGTTCCACGCGGCGCAGGGCAGCCTTCAACCGCTGCTGACCAACAAGTTCGTTCTGGGGGCCCTGACGACGCGGGCGCCTTTTCTCGTCAGGCCTGTAGCCAAGTCGCTGGTCGGGGCACTGAACACCGCTTTCTTTGATCCGCGCCTCAATGCGCTCATGATAGAAATCGAAAAGGCACTCGGCCAGTCGAAATGGTTCGCAGGCGACACCCTGACAGCGGCGGATATCGTGATGGGCTATTGCATGGAACTCGCCGCGCACCGTGCCGGCATGGACGAAAAACGCTTCCCGAACGCGCACCGGTTCCTGAAACAGATGCGAAAGTATCCATCGTACATCCGCGCGATGGAGAGGGATGGCAAGGGCACGATCCTGCTCTGAGCTTGATCGAGGGATGACGACACCTTTTATCCTCCTGTTGAATGGACCGAGCAGCTCGGGAAAATCGACGCTTGCCCGCAGCCTGCAGGTGAGGGCAAAGGCTCCTTTCCTGCATGTGGCGATGGATGCGTTTCTGGAAATGCAACCGCCACGCCACGATAATCATCCAGACACGTTCTTCTGGACGAAGACGCAGGAGGACGGTCATCCGCGTACGGCGTTCCGAACCGGGCCGATGGGCGCCGCGCTGATGCGCGGGTTCCGGCAAAGCATTGCGGCCCTTGCCGCAGAGGGCTGGAACGTGATCGCCGATGATGTGGCAGAGATTGCCGACTGGGCGGATTACCAGCGACGCCTAGAGGGGTTTCGATTGATCGCCGTGAAGGTGCACGCGCCGCTTCTGGTTCTCGAGCTTCGAGAGCGTGCCCGGGGCGACCGGATGTTTGGGCTCGCGCGCGACCAGTGGCAGCGCCTTCATGACGGAATCGCTTACGACTTTGATGTCGACACCAGTCAGCTATCCGCAGATGCGGGAGCTGAGCTCACCTGCAATCATTTCGGCTTGTGAGCCGACCAGAAAAGAGGGTTAAGTGGGGGCTTCTGTTGCCAGGCGCCCCCGGGCCCCGCCTAGGGGTCTGAAACCCTAGGAGTTAAGTCGGATAACCGAGCACCGCTTACGCGGCGAGCAGTTGACCCTCAGCAAAGTTGTCATTTGCAACTATTTGCTTTTGAGCTTCTAACGCAGCTCAAGCGAGCGAAAGCCTCGTCTTTACACGTCCGTCGATGCTATTTCAGCCCCATCAGGAAACGGCCACCTAGCCGTCTTTTGGTGGAGCTGCCGGGTACCGCCCCCGGGTCCGAGCCGCTTATTACACGCGCATTTATCGCCATAGTCCGAAGACACCCGGAATATAAGCGATCCTGACCCGGCACGTAAGCCCCAAATGCGTTAAGCGCCATTAACACCTCACCCACCATTGAAATGCCCATGGATGCGAACCGCGAGCGCCTCATTGACGCCCTCCACCTCCATGAGATCGGCAACCTTCGCGCGGCCAACTCCCCGCGCCGAGCCGAAATGGTGCAGCAATGCCTTCTTGCGCGTTGGGCCGATGCCTTCAATTTCGTCGAGCGGCGAGCGGGCGGCTTCGGCGGCGCGTTTCTGGCGGTGGGCGCCGATGGCCCAGCGGTGGGCTTCGTCGCGCAGGCGCTGGAGGTAGTAGAGGACTGGGGCATTCTCCGGCAGCTTGAACGGCGCACGGCCGGGGCGGAAGAACTGCTCGCGGCCGGCATTGCGGTCAACGCCCTTGGCGATCGAGACGAGCGTGACATCGTCCGGGGTCAGACCAAGTTCGGCGAGGGTTTCGATGGTGGCGTTGAGCTGGCCGAGGCCGCCATCGATCAGCACGAGGTCCGGCCAGTCCTGGTCCTGGCCGGCTTCGCGTTCCTTCAGGGCGCGGGCGAAGCGGCGGCGCATGACTTCGCGCATCATGCCGAAATCATCGCCGGGCGTGATCTCGGCGTCCTTGATGTTGAACTTGCGGTAGGCGGCCTTGCGGAAGCCTTCGGGGCCGGCGACGACCATGCCGCCGACGGCATTGGTGCCCTGGATGTGGGAGTTGTCGTAAACCTCGATCCGCGCCGGCACCTCGGGCAGCTCGAACACTTTCTGCACTTCCAGCAGCAGGCGTTCCTGACTTGCGGACTCGGCGAGCTTGCGGGTCAGCGCTTCGGCGGCGTTGCGCTCGGCCTGGGTGAGCAGGTCGCGCTTCGAGCCGCGCTCGGGACGGCGCAGTTCGATTTTGCGCCCCGCCTTGAGACCGAGGGCGTCCTCGATCAGTTCGGCCTGCTCCGGCTTTTCATTGACGAGGATCAGGCGCGGCGGCGGGCGCTTGTCGTAGAACTGGACGAGGAAGGCGGCGAGGATTTCCTCCGCCCCCTGATCACGCTCATGGCGCGGGAAGTGAACTGTCGCGCCCCAGTTCTGGCCGGCCCGGATGAAGAAGACCTGCACGCAGGAGACGCCGCCCTCCATGGCGATGGCGAAGACGTCGGCCTCTTCGATGCCGTCGGGGTTGACGTCCTGGGTGGAGCGGACATGCGCGAGCGCGCGGATCCGGTCGCGCAGGCGGGCGGCGGTTTCGAACTCCATCGCCTCGGCGGCGGCCTCCATTTCGGCGGCGAGACGCTTCTGCAGGTCGGCCCCCTTCCCGCGCAGGAAATCTGCGGCTTCGTTGGCAAGTTCGGTATAGTCGGCGACCGAGATCAGCCCGACGCAGGGCGCGGCGCAGCGTTTGATCTGGTGCAGCATGCAGGGGCGCGTGCGGGCGGAATAGACGCTGTCCTCGCAGGTGCGCAAAAGGAAGGCCTTCTGCAGCGTGTCGAGGGTGCGCATGACGGCGCCGGCATTGGCGAAGGGGCCGAAATAGTCGCCCTCGTCCTGCTTCGAGCCGCGATATTTCTTGATCTGCGGGGCCTCGTGATTGCGGCGGATCAGGATGTAGGGGAACGACTTGTCGTCGCGCAGCAGCACGTTGAAGCGCGGCTTCAGGGATTTGACGAGGCTGGCCTCAAGCAGCAGCGCTTCGGTTTCGGTTTCCGTGACGACGAATTCCATCGCCCGGGTCAGCGAGATCATCCGGGCGATGCGCTGGGTGTGGCCGCCCATGCGGGTATAGTTCGAGACCCGCGCTTTCAGGTCGCGCGCCTTGCCGACATACAGGACCTCCTCCGTATCGCCGAACATGCGGTACACGCCCGGCCTGGACGGCAGGCGCGTCAGGTTGTCCTTGATGACGTCAACGCCCCGCATCGGCGCGCCGGTCTGATTCTCGCTCATGGCGCAGAGATAGGCGAGCCGGAGCGGCGCTGGAAGGGCGCTATGCCGTTTGGCCCGAGACCATCCAGCCGAAACCGGCCGCCACGGCCACAATG
>JBGSVY010000005.1:0-28485 GCA_041752715.1 Hyphomonas sp. | reverse complement strand
GTCTGGCGACGCGGGCGCGGGCTGCGGCGAGAGACGCGAACAACACGGCCGCGGGGCGGTTGTCGGTGTGTCCGCCACTATCGGACTCCGCTGTGATGTCGGCGGCGACCGGCACGCGCGCAGCTAGGTCAGCCTGTAAGTCGGTAATCGCGCCGCTGGCGACGAGATCTCGCAACAGCTTTTCCGGGGGCGGGGCCATGAAGGCTTCCGCGACTTCGGCGCGCGAGACCTTGGCGAAGACGTGGTTAGCGCGGGTGATGCTGCCATCTTTGGCACGCGAAAGGCCAAGTGCCGTATAGCGCACGATTTGTGGCGATAGCTTCATGAAGGCCGAAGCGGAAACGCGGCGCACGCCTTCGGCAAGGAACAGGTCGATGACAGCTTCTTCCTGGCCAGGCTCCTGCGGGGAATGGATCAGGTTCGCCCCCCAGCTGACAGCGCCAGCGGGCAGGCCTGCCTTGATCCGTCCGAGGCCTGCGCGGATTTCCGGCACCGGCAGTCCGGCGCTGCCATAGAACCCGACGCACCCGGCCTTGACGGCGGCGAGCACCATTTGGGACGTTGCGATGCCGCGGGCCATTTCACCAGCGACATAGTTGAAGCGTGCGCCATGCGCCTCGGAGAAACTGCGATCGCCCAGCCATTCAGGGTAGATGGCGGGCAGGCGCACGTTGCCGCCCGCACCTTCCGCGACACGCGCTGCGCCGCCTTGCGTCACGTCAAGCGTGACCGGCTCACGCGGCTGGCGGATCGCCAGTTCTAGGACTTCTGTCACAACCGTACCTGACCCTTTTGGTCCGCGCTTCGCAGTTTCATGGAGCCCGTTCACGTATGAAGGCGCGGACGGGACCATGCAATCTGAAACTACGTCGGCACCTGCGGCAATTGATATAGCGGATTCCCGTCTCAGCTCAACGAAAAGTTGTGCATCGGAAAACGGACACGCGATGCCGCCTTCCGCAGGCTCGAGATTACCGATAGAGATCAAGGCAGGGCTAAAGGGACGAAAACACGCGCACAATGTTCCGGTTCAATGACGAGCTTCTGCTGACCGATGATGATCGCGCGCTCGCCGGTCGATTGTTTCCAGCCGTGATGTTCGCGCTCGACCATCCTAGCCTGCGCACTGACTTCGTGAGGATCGACAAGGGCGCGATCCGGGCCAAAAGGCGAAGCCGGCTGATCGGCCTCCTTACGCTGGGCTTTGCGGTCATGTCCCTGCTGGGGTTCCCGCTCGAAAACGTCATCGCTGCGGTGTGGCCCGATAAGGCGCAATTGGCCGTCATCTTCCGCGGGCTGGCGATTGTCGGGGCGGCTTGCGGCGTGCTCGCCATCATTTTCGGCAACGCGGGATTCCTGTTCGGCAAGAGCAAGAGGGACTGGCTGGAAAAGCGCCTGATGTCGGAGCGCCTGCGCCAATGGAACGCGCAATACATCCTGGCGCATGCGGTTGATGTTGCCCGCGCGGCCGGGCACCGGGAGCGGGAGGCCGAATACCTTGCGGCGCGCGAAACGGCCTTCCAGCATTTTCGGCGCACGTTCCTCGACCAGATTGCGAGCGAATATACGAAGTACACCTTGCGAACGGCTGCAGGTCATTCGGGCGGCAAGATGAAGGCCATCGCGGATAACGCCGCCTTCTGGATCGAGCCTGACTGGAGCGCACGCGCCGCACGCAAGTTTACGCCGGCCGAAGATGCGGTGGCGGACCAATTGCTGGAAGCCTACGCACAGACGCGGCTTCAGGGACAGGTGCAGTACACCAACTACGTCTTGTCTTCAGAGGGAAAATTCTGGTCGCACCCTACGTTACAGGTAACGCTTCTGGACAATGCGGCGTTTACGCTGGTGGTCGGTGCCTTTGCCTCGAATTTCGTCGCGCTGATTGGCGCTGTCGGCGCCGAGGTGCCCTTGTCTCAATCCGTCCTCGGATCACTCGCGATCATCTTTGCCATTCTGGCTGTCGGGGTCCGGGCCTTGCAGGAAGGGCTTCGGCCCCACCAGGAAATCCGGCGCCTCGAATACTATGCCGGTGCGATTGGGCATGCCCGCGAAAACATGCAGGCCGCCCGAAATGCCCGGAAGAAACTCGACGCCGGGCTTTTGCTGGAAGCCGCCTCTTTCGAGGAGATGCTCGAATTCCTTGGCACGAACGATCAGGCCCGCTTTGTCCTCTGACGCGGCTCGTCGCTTACGTGCCGCCTGCATCCAGATGCGGTCCGGTCGCGACCCCGTGCGCAATACGCGCGAGGCAGCGGCGTTGATTCGCGCGGCGGCCGCGGACGGTGCTGCGCTGATCGCAACCCCGGAAATGACAAACCTTCTCGACCTTAGTGGCAAGGCGCCGGTCGCGGAAGAAAGTGTTGACTCTTCCCTTGCCTCCCTTTGCGAGATTGCGCGGCTTTGTGAGGTCTGGCTGCTCATCGGATCGCTCGCCGTGCTGGCGGGAGACGGGCGCAAAGCCAACCGGTCGTTTCTGGTCGCGCCGTCGGGCCGTATCTTTTCGCGCTATGACAAGATCAACATGTTCGACGTCCAGATCGGCGATGGCCAGACCTATCGCGAGTCGGCGCGCTACAGGCCGGGCGATGCGCTGGTGCTGGCCGAGACCCCGTTCGGGCAGGTTGGGATGACGATTTGCTATGACGTGCGCTTCCCGGCGCTCTACCGGACGCTCGCGCAAGCCGGTGCAGAGATTATCTCAATTCCTGCCGCCTTCACCCGCCTGACAGGCGCTGCGCACTGGCACCCGCTGGTGCGGGTCCGCGCGATCGAGACCGGCGCATTCGTGCTGGCGCCCGCGCAAGGTGGCAGGCACGAGGACGGCCGAGAGACATTCGGGCACAGCCTCATCGTGTCGCCCTGGGGAGAGGTGCTTGCGGAACGGGCGGGCGATGAGCCGGGCTACATAATGGCCGATATCGACCTGAGCGAGGTTGCGACCGCCCGCACGCGCATTCCCTCGCTGTCAAAGGAGGCTGATTACACCTTGCGTGTGATCTCGTGTGATCCGCAGGCGGACTGAAAGAAAAAGCCCCCGCAAGCGAGCTTGCGAGGGCGGGGACCGATGCTGCTGCAGTCTGTGCTAGAACAGCTTCGCGCGGAGCGTGATCCCGAAATAGCGATCTGCATCGCGCGGGATGTGCAGGCGCTGGCCAGCTGACGTGTTCAGCAAGACGTAGCTTTCGTCCGTCAGGTTACGGGCATGGAATGTCAGCCGGTAGCGATCGTCGGGATCGGAAATGCCGATGCTCGCATTGAGGATGCCATAGCTATCCAGAGGACCGCCTTCGCCGAGATCGGAGAACTGGTCACCCGTGAAGCTGTACAGGGCGCCAGCGTAAATGCGATGGCTCAGGAAAGACGTCTCATAATCGGCGCCGAGATTGTAGCTGAGCTTCGGTGCCAGCGGCAGGCGCGTGCCGTTGCGGGCATCGGGTGCGTTCGTCAGCGGGTTCGGATTGAACTTTTCGACTGTGGCATCGGTGTAGGCAATGCTCGTGTTGAACGTCAGGCCTTCAGCGGCGAGGGCGGTTGCTTCGACTTCGAAGCCCTGGCTCGAGACCTGACCGGCATTTGTCAGGTTTGAAATGACCTGGTTGTTCAGCAGGATAAAGTTGTTGGCCTGGAAGCCGTCATAGGTGACATCGAACAGAGAGACGTTCAGTTGGATGCGCTCGTCAGCAAAGCGTGACTTCAGTCCGACCTCGTAGCTGTCAGATGTTTCTTCATCGATCGGCACCGCATTGGTTGGCGCAGTGTGATTGAAAAACACGTTGAAGGCGGGGCCCTTGTAGCCGCGCGTATAGCTTCCGTAAAACATCGTGGCATCGTTCGGACGGTAACTGAGCACAATCTTGCCAGAGATGTTGTCATTCGACGAACTGCCAGCGGAGGTATTGGTGCCGTTGCCGCCGCTCGCGAGCGTCCCACCTGCCGGACTGCCCGAAATGCCCGGGCCGGTTGCCGGAAGTCCGGTCGCGGCATTTACGCCCGGCGCGCGCGTGTGGACATAGTCTAGTTCGTCCTGCACGAAGCGCAGGCCGCCCGTCAGCGTCAGCTGATCGGTGAGGTCATAATCGGCCTGTCCGAAGATCGCGTAGTTATCCACTGTCACGTCACTGCGCGAAGTGGCGGTCGGAAACAGTGTATTGACCTGATCAGCGAGGTTACACGGCCTCCGGCCGGTCTGCGGATCGACGGGCAGGGTTGAGGTGGCGCAACTGACCACCTCTCGTGTGAAGTCCTGCGCGTTCTCGGACGTCCAGTAAAAGCCGCCGAACTGGTACCGGAAGGCAGTATCCTGCGGCGAGGCGAGACGGGCTTCAACCGAATATTGGTCGGTTTCGACGACGCCGACATCATGGAGTTCAGCCGTGCCGACAACGGCGCGCGGCAGGAAGTCGCCTTCACGCAGTTCGGTGTTTTCCCATTTGCGATAACCGGCAACCAGGCTGAGCGTGTGGCCCGACAGCACATCGAAGTCGGCGCTTGCTGTGAGGCTTGCCTGCTCGTCAAGGCTGGTGGTTGTCAGGTTATGATTGACGATCCGCGTGTCTTCGCCGACGAGGTCGAAGCCAAGCTCTGGATCAAGCACACCGCGCGAAACGCCGGTCACTTCGGCGCAGCAATCATCGTCTGCTTCGAAATAGTCAGCAATCAGACGATACCGGGCACTGCCTGCGTCATAGTCGAGGATGCCGCGCAGACCCTGATGCTGGTAGCCGTTGATCTTGTCGTCATTGAACTTGTTCGAGATGTTGCCGTCATACTCGCTGTAGAAAGCGGTGAAGCGGCCGCTCAATGCGCCATCTGCCGAGAGGGGGCCGGCGAGGCTGCCACGCAGGCGATACTCGTCGCCTTCGAAATACTCGGCGCGGAGTTCGGCTTCGGGAGTAGAGGTTCCACCCTTCGAGACGATGTTGATAAGGCCGGCGGACGCATTCTTGCCGAACAGCGTACCTTGCGGGCCGCGCAGGACTTCGATCCGGTCGACGTCGACAAGGTCGATGAACGACTGGCCGGAGCGGCTGAGGACGATGCCGTCGACGACGGTCGAGACACTCGGTTCAGCGGCGACCGAGAAGGTGATGGTGCCAACGCCGCGCACAACCAGGGCGCTATTGGCGTTCGTGGTGCCTTTACGGAAGGTGACGGAGGGTACCAGATCGCCGATATTCTCGAGGCTGTTGGTGCCGCTGGATTCAAGCAGATCGCCGGAGACGGCGCTCACCGAGACCGGCACATTCTGGAGGTTTTCCTCAACCTTCTGCGCGGTGACCGTGACGGATTGGAGCCGCAGGCCGCTCTTGTCTTCTTCTTGTGTGGTTTCTTGCGCGATCGCCGGCATCGCGAGGACGAGGCTGATCATCGACGCCGAAGCCACGAGGCAGGCGTAACGGCGATGCGTCGCCGCCGGACGGTGAATGTGGAACATGGTTGTCTCCCAGGGTGCATGCTTGTTTTTATTACTATAAGACTGGCAGAACACTGCAGACGCGTCCACTGACTATATGAATTGTGTATCAATTTAGGCGGAGGGGCATGCAAATACACAACAGGTCATGCTTAACAGACCCGGTCTGCGCGCATCACAAAACGAATAGTGCCAGTCCGGCGAGAACGAAGCAGGCGAGGAACAGGCTTTGGCCGACAACCAGGCCGATCGCACCCGGGCCAAACGCATAAACCGAGCGCAAGGATGTCTTGAGGCCGACAGCGGCAATCGCCGTCAAAAGCGCCCACTTGGACACGGCGACGGCAACGTCGCGCAGCAAAGGCGGCACGAGGCCGAGCGAATTGAGCGCTGCCAGCGTAACGAACCCGATCACAAAGACGGGCAGGAGAGGTGGCCGCTTCCCGGTGCCGTTCGACCAGCCCCGGGCGCGCGCCAGCAAGGCAAGCGCAATCACGATCGGCGCGAGCAGTGTGACACGCGTGAGCTTGACGAGCGTTGCGGTTTTGCCCGCTTCATCAGAGATCGAAAAGCCGGCCCCGACGACTTGTGCCACATCGTGGATGGTCGCCCCGAGAAAGGCGCCGGCCTCGACATCGCTGAAGCCCAGCATCGCTGTACCGATGGGGTAGAACACCATGGCCAGCGTCGAGAGCAGCGTCACGCTGAGCACGGTGAAGAGGAGGTTCTGTTCCGACTTTTCGTCCTGGGGAAGCACCGCGGCGATCGCGAGCGCAGCTGATGCGCCGCAAATCGCAACAGCGCCACCGGTGAGTAGCGAGAAGGGCAGGTCCTTGCCCAACAGGCGGCCCGCCAGAACGCCGAACAGGATCGTCGCGAACATCGCGGCAACCACGAGCGCGAACAGCGGCAGGCCGAGGTCCATGAGCAGTTCGGCGCTGATGCGCGCCCCGAGCAGGAAGACGCCGAACTTCAGCACGTCCCGCGACGTGAACAGAATGCCCGGCGCAGTCGCAGCCCCCGGTTCGCTCAGGAAACTGAGCGTCATGCCGAACACCAGCGCCATGAGCATGGCCGGCGCGCCGTAATGTTCAGAGGTGAACTGTGCGGCCATCGCAACAAGGATCGCAACCAAGATACCCGGCAGCAGCGTTCGGATCGTCGCCTGGAGTTGCGTGACCGCGCCCATACCCTGTCAGCCGAACCCGACCACACGGTGTTCGATGGCCGACTGCTGCGCCGCCAGCGCCATGCTGACCGCCCGCGCGCCGTCCTCGATCGAGACTTCCGGACGCTCTCCGCTGCGGACCGTCTCGAGGAACCGGACATGCTGGTGGAAGGTTGAGCCGTGATGGTCGCCCGCCATAAGCAGCGCCGGGTCGAGATGCAGGATGCGAGTCTGCGGATTTTTCGGGTGTCGCGGATAAACGCTGATCTCGGGCTCGGGCGGGGCACCGAGCGCCTCCGGCCAGAACCGCTGCGGGCCGGGGATGCGCGATTCGATCTTGCCTGCGGGTCCGACGGCGGTGATCTCCTCGTTCCAGAGAGTGCCGTCCGCGAACATGCAGAGTTCCAGCATCGCGCGAGCGCCATTGTCGAAGTCGAAGATCGCATAGCCGCCGTCCCAGATGTCGGGCGTGCGCCCGTCATAGGACTCGTCCTTGTAGTTCGTGATCTGGCTTGCACTCGCCATGACGCGAACGGGTTCAGCGCGCAGGATGAGGCGCATCATGTCGAAGAAGTGGCAGCATTTCTCGACGAAGGTGCCGCCGGTGTTCTCGTTGAAACGGTTCCAGTTGCCGACCTTGTCGAGGAATGGGATCCGGTGTTCGCGGATCGTGAGCATCTTCACGCCGCCTGTGACGGCATCGGCTTGCGCGATCAGTTCGGCGATCGGTGGCATGAACCGGTATTCCATCGCGACCCAGATTGGATGTGGGAAGTCCTTCGCCAGCGCCTGGATGCGGGCTGCGTCTTCGGGCCGGGTGTAGAGCGGTTTCTCACACAGCACCGGCAGAGGCCGGTGCGCGGCGATCCGTTCGAGCTGGCTGACATGGTGATGGTTCGGGCTGCAAATGACAAAGGCGTCGAGACCGGGAAGTCCGATCAGGGCGTCCAGCGACGGCAGGATCTGTGCTCCGCCCGCAATCCCCGCGGCCTTGGCCGCCAGGTCAGGCACGGGGTCGTAGACGGCGGCAATGCGGGCTCCGTCAACCAGCGCGACGTTGCGGACATGCTCCACGCCCATCATTCCACAGCCGATCAGGCCGTATTTCATATCCGTCATGTGGGGGGTCTCATTGCAAACGCATGGTGTAGCGGGCGATGTCCGGATTGAACCACGTCCGCGAGAATTCGGCTGGCGTCTCGTCATGCCCCCAGCTGAGGCGCTCGATATAGCCTGCCGGGGCACCGCGGCGCATCGGGAAAGCCTGTGGCGACCAATCCGGTGCGGGCCCCACGCCAACACGGTCGATCACGCGCGTAATGACCAGACCGAGCGTCTTCTTGTAAAAGAAATACAACGAGTCGACGAGTTGTGAGGCCTCAAGCCGGTTGATGAAGCGCCCGTCCAGCCAGATCTCTTCCACCGCGATGGGCTGATCGTCGAGATAGCGCAAGCGCCGGATCCGGTGGGCCATGGTTCCGTCTCCGAATGCGGGGGAGTCCTCTGGCTTCGGCTGGCGCGAGACGTCGATCACACGCGCCGTCGGCAATCCGCCGCCATCAACACGTTCGAGCCGGAAGAAGGCGTAGATGCTTTCGGGAACGGGCCGCGCGCGCACATAGTTACCGGACCCCTGGATGCGCTCGAGCAACTGCTTGCTCTCGAGTTCAGCCAGGGCCTTGCGCAAGGTGCCAACGGCGATGTTGAGTTCAGCCGCCATCTGACGCTCGGGTGGCAGACGGCTACCGTCCGGAATGTGCCCGGCAGCAATTTCCCTGATCAGCATTTCGGTGACCTGCAAGTGTTTCGGAAGGGGGCCGGATTGGATCATGGAGCGGCGGTGGGGGCATGATTGATGCACTATTGATATACAAACATTGCGATGCTACGCAAGCGACATTCCGAGATCGCGGACGACGAGGAGCGGGCCAGCCATGACCATCATTCCGGTTAAGTCAGCCGACCTGAAGTCCATTGAAGTGTCATGGTTTTCGGCGCTGTGTTCGGATGATTTCGCCTATCTCGGCGTGCCCGATGGTGACCTGCGTTCGAGCTGGGAACATTGCCGCGATATCCTGCTCGAAGCTGAAGCGCAGGGCTTTCGCAACATCCTCTGCCCTTCATCTTACCAGGTGGGTCAGGATACGCTCAGTTTCGTTGCAGGATGCGCGCCGCTGACCAGCCGGATCAACATGCTGGCCGCCATCCGCTGCGGCGAGATGCAACCAATCATGCTGGCGCGCACGGTGGCAACGCTCGATCACATGCTGCAGGGCCGCCTGACCCTGAACGTCATCAGTTCCGATTTCCCCGGCGAAGTCGCCGACAGCAATTTCCGCTACAAGCGCTCGCGAGAGGTCGTGCAGATCCTCCGGCAGGCCTGGACGCGCGACACGATCGACCATCAGGGCGAGGTCTACCAGTTCAGCAAGGTGCCTACGGCGCCGGCCGTTCCCTATCAGACTGGCGGACCGCTGCTCTATTTCGGCGGCTACTCCCCCGACGCGCTCGAGCTGTGCGGCGAATATTGCGACGTCTATCTGATGTGGCCGGAGACCAAGGCCCAGCTGGCCGACCGCATGCGCGCCGTGCATGCGTGCGCCGAAAAGTATGGCCGCGTGATCGACTATGGCCTGAGAGTGCACATGATCGTGCGCGACACCGAGCAGGAAGCCCGCGAGTATGCCGAGCATCTCGTCAGCAAGCTCGACGATGAATATGGCCGGATGATCCGCGACCGGGCGCATGATTCGATCAGCCTCGGTGTGTCGCTGCAGGCAAGAGCGCGCGAACTGGCAGACCAGTTCGGCTATATCGAGCCGCATCTCTGGACGGGAATCGGCCGGGCGCGCTCGGGATGCGGCGCAGCGCTGGTGGGCTCAACAGACCAGGTGCTGTCGGAAATCGAAGCCTACAAGAAGATGGGGATTCGCGCTTTCATCTTTTCGGGCTATCCTCACCTTGATGAGTGCAAATCCTTCGGCAGCCGCGTGATGCCACATCTCGACACATGTTCCCTGCCGCAGGCCTATGGCCGCGTGCCGGCAACCGTTCCGGCGACACCGCTCGGCACGGGGCCGCGCACATGATGGAACGCATCACGCTCGGTCCCGTCAGCCTGTCGCGGATCGTCTATGGCATGTGGCGGCTCGGCGATGATCGCGATACCTCGCCCGCGCATGTTCAGGCAAAGATCGAGACATGCCTCGCGCAGGGCCTGACCACGCTAGACCAGGCCGACATCTATGGCGGGTATACGGCGGAGGGCCTGCTCGGCGCTTGCCTGCGCGCGGCGCCCGCCTTGCGCGACAAGGTCGAGATCATCACCAAGTGCGGCATCGTCGCGCCCGTCGGCCGGCATGGGGCGGCCCGGGTCAAGTATTACGATACCCGGCGTATGCACATCATGCAGTCGGTGGAGACGTCGTTGAAGGAAATGGCGATCGGCCATATCGACCTCCTGCTGATCCACCGGCCGGACCCCATGATGGATGCCGAAGAAACCGGCGCGGCGCTGGACGCACTGGTTGCTTCCGGCAAGGTCCGGGCAGTCGGCGTATCCAATTTCCTGCCGCATGATTTCGCGCTGCTTCAAGGGTCGATGCGCGAACGGCTGGTAACCAACCAGATCGAGATCAGTCTCGTCCATCATCATCCGTTCACGAATGGTGAGATCGCCTTCCTGCAAGAGCGCAAGATCGCCCCGATGGCCTGGTCGCCCTTGGGGGGCGGACGGCTATTTGGCGGCGACCATCCCAATGTAACAGATGTTCTCGGCCGCCTCGCAAAGGCGAATGATGTGGAGGCCGCGTCGGTCGCGGTCGCGTGGATCCTCGCGCATCCGGCACGAATCATGCCTGTCGTTGGGACGAACCGCATCGAGCGGATCAGCCGGATCGGTGAGGCGCTGAATGTGAAGTTGGACAGGCAGGATTGGTATGAACTCTACACAGCGGCGCTTGACCGCGAGGTCGCATGACGGGCGCTGACACGCGCCAGACGGGCTTTGATCCGGCGAGTGATCCGCGCGCATTCCGCCGGGCACTCGGCAGGTTTGCAACGGGTGTGACGATCGTCACCGCCCCTGGCGAGACCGAACCGGTCGGCATAACCGCCAACAGCTTCGCAAGCCTCTCGTTGACGCCTCCACTCGTGATGTGGTCGCCCGCAAAGGCATCACGCCGGCACGATGTGTTTGTCCAAAGCGAGCATTTCGCGATCAACGTCCTGTCTGCCGCACAAGCGGACCTGTGTGACGCATTTGTTCGCGGCGGGCAGACGTTCGAAACGTTGGAGCATCGGCTCAGCATTCATGGCGTCCCGCTCCTGTCCGGCTGCGTTGCTGTTTTCGATTGTATTCGGGCAGCAATTCACGACGCTGGCGATCACACGATCATCATTGGCAAGGTCGTGCAGGCTTGGGACAGCGATGGCCATGGTCTTCTGTTCGTGAACGGACAGTTCAGTCAGCTGGCGGCAACTTCGCCCGCTTCGACGCCTTGACGCCGGGACGGAGCGCCTGAATGACGCCGGCCGCTCTCGCCTTCACACTGGTCACTTGTGCCGGGTTCATGGCACTCGTGGCAATTGTTTCCTATTACCAATCGCGCGGCGAGGTCAGCTCCCGGGATGGCTATTTTCTCGCAGGGCGCAATCTTGGCGGTCTCTTCATCGCCGGATCCTTGTTGCTCACGAATCTATCTGCAGAGCAGCTGATCGGCCTGAATGGATCAGCCTACGGATTCAACATGTCGAGCATGGCGTGGGAGGTCACGGCCGCCGTGTCGACTGTCGCCATGGCGATGATCTTCCTGCCGAGATACCTTTCAGGTGCCTTCACGACGCTTCCCGAATTCCTGCGCAATCGCTATGACCAGCAGGTCCAGCGCATGGCGGTTATCCTGTTCATGCTCGGCTATGGGCTCGTGACGATCCCATCAGTCCTGTATTCCGGCTCAATCGCGGTCATTCGCATCTTCGATGTGCCGGCGCTCCTCGGTGTGTCGCAATTTGCAGCGCTGATGATCACCGTGCTTGTGATCGGCATTGTTGGCGCCATCTACGCCGTGTTCGGCGGGCTGAAAGCCGTCGCAGTGTCCGATACGCTGAACGGCGTCGGCCTGCTGATCATCGGCGTGCTCGTCCCAACCCTCGGCCTGATCGCGCTCGGGCAGGGCGACTTCATGGCAGGTTTGACGACCCTCGTGTCCACCCATCCGGAGAAGCTGAATGCGATCGGCGGGCCAAAGGACCCGACCCCGTTCTGCACCTTGTTCACGGGCATGGTGCTGGCAAACCTCTTCTACTGGTGCGCAAATCAATATGTCATCCAGCGGACGCTTGCCGCGCGCAATCTTGCCGAAGGGCAAAAGGGTGTCTTGCTATCGGGCTTCTTCAAGCTGCTGGTGCCTCTGTTCATGATGATACCGGGCATCATCGCGTTCCATCTCTACGGGCCCGGCCTTGCCTCGATCGACCTTGCCTTCCCGCAGCTTGTGCGCGATCTTTTTCCGGTCTGGCTGATGGGTTTCTTCCTCGCTGTCCTGCTCGGCGCTGTATTCAGCTCCTTCAATTCGCTCCTCAACAGCGCAGCCACGTTGTTCGTGCTCGATGTCTATGCGCCGCTGCGCAGGCAGGAGATGACAGATCGCGAGACCGTCCGTATCGCGATGATCGCGAGCGTCGTCATTGCACTCTTTTCCTTCACCGTCGCGCCGCTGCTCTTCTTTGCACCGGAAGGCCTGTGGCAGGTGATCCGCATCTTCACAGGCTTTTACAACATTCCCATCGTGGCGGTGGTCATCGTCGGTATTTTCACGCGCAACACGCCAGCCATTGGCGCTAAGCTCGCGATCGGGTTCCATGTGATCGCCTACGGTCTTGCGAAGTTTGCGTTCGCAGATCTCGTGACGATCCATTTCCTCCACCTCTATGCAATCCTGTTCGTGATCGAGGTCGCCATCATGCTGGCCGCTGGCTGGCTTCGCCCACGCGAGACGCCATGGACCTTCGAACGTCTCGAAAAAGTGGACCTGACGCCCTGGCGGTTCGCTGCGCCGGTGGCGTTCACGCTGCTGTCGATGGTGGTCGTCATGTACGTCCTGTTCTCGCCCATCGGCCTCGCGGGAGGGGCGCCGGGCATGGAGTTTTACGCGATACTCGCTGCGCTCTTGACGGCAAATGTCGTCATCTGGATCCGGCCGCACGGCACATCGGCTATTTCAAGATAGTCACGATCCTGTTCAACAGGGCGTCGATCGCCTCTGCGGGATCATGGCAGTAGACAAGTGACTCGCGAAAGCTCTCGGGAATGAAACCGCCAGCGATGATATGGTCCATCAATTCGAAGAAGGGCGCCCAGAACCCGTTTTCATCAAGGAAGGCGACGGGCTTCGCATGCAGGCCGAGGCGGGCCCAGGACAACATCTCGACGGCTTCCTCAAGTGTCCCGATGCCGCCGGGCAGCACGATGAACGCATCTGCTTCGTCAAACATCATCTGCTTGCGCGTGTGCATGTCCTCGACGATGCGGTGTTCCACCTCCGTGTACATCCGCTCTTTCTGCAGCAGGAAGCGCGGCATGATCCCGAGCACTTCGCCAGCTGATTCGTGGGCAGCGCGCGCGCAGGCACCCATCAGGCCCACCCCGCCGCCGCCATAGACAAGCCGCATGTCGCGCCGGGCCAACTCGCGCCCCAGGCGTTCCGCCAGCGTGATGAACCGAGGCGCAACGGAATCCGAAGCGCCGCAATAAACGCAGATCGATTTGGCTGTCGGCACGGGTCACCTCGCGAAGATTGGATACGCGTTGTCCGGAGATACGTTGCAGGCCCGTGCTGCACCAGCCGGATTTTCAGGCTTCTTCGCCTTTGAGGCGACTCCCTGGGTTTCGCTTTGGTCATTTCCGCGCCATATGCCCCCTATGACATCTTCAATTCACGCCGCTCACGGCTCCGATAATCCCGACCGCATTGAGAGCGCCGATGGGGGCCTTTGGGCCTCGATCCTGCGCATCCTCAAGCTACTTGCACGGCCTGAACTCGCAAAATGGCGTCCAGCCATGCTTCTGGCGGTCATTATTACCCTCGCTGCGTCAGTGCTTGAAGTCGCGGCGCCGCTGGTCCTTGGGCACGCCATTAACCAGATCGTCCCGGCCGACGGTAAGGCCGCTGCCTTTGCAACGGCAGCGATGTGGCTGCTGATTGGCCTGACCATACGATTTGCAGCCGGTGCGCTCCCCCAGGTCCGTGACTGGATGTTCTCGCCCGTCAGCCAGGACGCGCAGCGCATTGCCAGCGTCGACGCTTTCGGCCACGCGCTCGCCCTGTCGCTGAACTTCCATCAGACGCGGCGCACAGGGGCCCTGAACAGGATCATCGAGCGCGGGGCAGGGGCGATCGACTACCTGATCCGCTTCCTCGCCTTCAATATCGGCCCGACCCTGATCCGCCTCGTGCTCGCCGCGATTGCGCTCGGCATTGCCTATGACATCAACCTGTCCCTGATCGCGATCGCCACAATTGTTGCCTATGTCGTGGCAACCGGGATCATTACTGAATGGCGGGTGCGTCAGCGGCGGACAATGAACGAGGCCGACACCAATTTCCGGGCCACGTCCGTGGATATCCTCACAAACTTCGAAACTGTGAAGTCATTCGCAGCCGAGACCCGCGAAACGATCCGCTTTGATGCTGCAATGGCGAATTACAACCGTCATTATGTCAGCGCCACGCGCAGTATGTACGTGCTGAACACGGTCCAGGCCCTCGTAATGAATATCGGCCTGCTCGCAGTGCTCGTATTGTCGGCATGGAACGTCATCCAAGGGCGCATGCTGATCGGGGACGTGACAGCGGTGATGCTGATGCTGCTGTCACTTTATGCGCCGCTCAACATCCTTGGATGGGCCTGGCGGGAGATCAAGCAGGGCGCGGTTGACCTCGAAAAGCTGCACGGCTTGCTCGGCATGGTGCCTGAAGTGCGCGATGCGCCAGATGCGACAATTCTTGAGCGTCCCCAGGGCCGCGCATCGTTTGAGGGGGTCGGCTTCAGCCATGAGGGCCGGGCTGTCGGCATTCGCAACATGACGTTTGATGTCGCGCCTGGCGCCAAGGTCGCCTTTGTCGGCACATCGGGCGCGGGCAAGTCGACCCTGCTGAAGCTCCTGTTCCGATTCTATGATGTCGAGGCAGGCCGCGTGCGCGTCGACGGCCAGGACGTGCGCGACCTGACACAGGACTCGTTGCGCAGCGCGCTCGGCCTCGTTCCGCAGGATGTCGTCCTGTTCAATGACACGATCCGCGCCAATATCGGCTATGCCAAGCCGGGGGCGAGCCTTGACGAGATCCGGGATGCTGCGAAACGGGCACAACTGCTGACCTTCATCGAGTCGCTTCCCGAGGGCTGGGAGACCCGTGTCGGTGAACGGGGCTTGAAGCTGTCCGGCGGCGAGAAGCAGCGGGTCGGCATCGCCCGCGTGATCCTCGCCGATCCCGCGATCTTGGTGCTGGACGAAGCAACCTCTGCGCTCGACAGCGCCACCGAGGAGGCCGTGCAGGAAGCACTGGAGGAGGCCTCTGCCGGCCGGACGACGCTGATGGTGGCCCACCGGTTGTCGACCGTGAAGTCGGCCGACGAGATTTTTGTGCTGGAGGCAGGCGAGATCATCGAGCGGGGCTCGCACGAGGCGTTGCTGGCCAAAGGCGGCAAATATGCTGATATGTGGCAGCGGCAGGCCCGCAGCGCTGATCCTGCGCTGGCGGTTGTGTAGGGCTCCAGCTCAGGAAAGGGCGCAAGGATGGCAGACGATCTCGACCGGCGCGCAATGCCCTGGCTGAAGTCTGGCTTTGATTGGGAGGGCGTTGCCGCTGCGGCTGGTGCGTTCCTGATCGCCTTGCTGCTGGGCTGGATCTGGTCGCCGCTTTTCTGGATCGGGTTTGCGGGGTTCCTTGCGGCCCTTGCGGCTGGCAGGTGGTCACAACGCACGCCGCCCGATATCGTGGAAGGCATCGTCGCGCCGTGTGACGGCGTGATTGTGTCGATCGAACTCAGCGACGTGCCGAACGAACTTCGCTTTGCGGGTCAGACGGCGACCCGCATTCGTATCGCGTCTTCGCCCGTGTCGACCAACAAGATCTACGCGCCGATCGCTGGCAGCGTCGATGCGCTGGGCCTGTCGCAGGGTGAGGCGTCGGTGCCGCTGGCCATGAATCCGGAAGACGAAGGGCTGACGCGCGCCTTCGCGACGTTCGAAAGCCAGGGAGAGCAAGTCGGCGTCCGGCTGGTGTCGGGTGGCCTGGGGCCCCGGATCGAGCTGCATGTGGAGGCGGGCGGGATCACGCGGCTCGGCAAGGTTTTTGCGACGCGGCGTCTCGGTGGATGGTGCGACGTCTACCTTGCAAGCGGGCGAGGCCTGATGGTCTGGGAAGGCCAGTCCGTTATCGGCGGCGAGACGGTCATCGGCCGGCTGAAAGCAGACACGCTGCACGCCGGGGATTTCTTCGACGCCGACGAAGCGGTGATCGTCGATGCGCGCGGTGCGGCGCCAGTCACCCCTCCCGCAGCGGACCCCGAACCCGAGCCCGAGGTCGAGTTCTTCGATGACGATTATCCCGAACCGGACGAGGTGTCCGTGCCGGAAGATCCCGCGGCGATCTTTGCGCGCCTGCGCGAAGCGGCGCGCAAACATGGCGAGAGCGACTGAGGCATCTAGTCCTGATCCGGTTGAACGCCGCTATTCATCCATTTGAACAGAGGCCTCAGGGGCAGGATCCATCCAAGGCCCGCCACAATGTAGAAAACGAGCTGCAACCAGCCTGATGCCTCCGTAAGGCCGGACCCGATTGTTCCGGCGCCCCAGATCCAGAGCGCCATGAAGGCGAGGACGGCGATGACGGCGATCGGCTTGCGCATCGTGTGGTAGGCCCTTGAAAGCGTGTGCGACGTTGGCGCCTCTTGGAGGCGAAGGGTGCATCCGTCATCTACACGGCATGACGCAAAGCGCAATTTCCGCTAGTGCCGCAGTCTGGATCCGCCGTTGGCTCGTGCTGATCGGCCTCATGGTTTACGCCATGATCCTGATCGGCGGAGCGACCCGCCTGACCGATTCCGGCCTGTCGATTACCGAATGGCAGCCGATCCGGGGGGCACTGCCGCCGGTCGGCGAAGCCGCATGGCTGGCAGAGTTCGACAAGTATCGCGAGACCACCCAATACCAGCTTCAAAACAAGGGTATGTCCCTCGCCGAGTTCCAGTTCATCTACTGGTGGGAATGGGGACATCGCCAGATGGGGCGCCTGATCGGCCTGGTCGGCATCGGCGGCCTCGCAATCTTCGCACTGCGTGGATGGCTCAGAGAGGGCCTCGGCTGGAAGCTGGCCGGCCTGATCGCGCTCGGGGGGCTGCAGGGGGCGATTGGCTGGTGGATGGTGGCGAGTGGCATCGGCGCCACCGACCGCGTGTCTGTCGCGCCCTACCGGCTGATGACGCATTTCTCGCTGGCACTCCTGATCATCACGGCCGTGACCTGGATGTGGCTCGACCTTGGCAAGCGTGTGCTGCCCGATCGGACACCCTTCGCCGGGGCTGCCGCCGCCGGGCTTTTCCTATTGGTTTTCGTCCAGATGGCCGCGGGTGCGCTGGTCGCAGGGCTTGATGCAGGACGCAGCTATACCGACTGGCCGCTGATGGCGGGCGAGCTTGTGCCGCGACATTACCTCGACGAGGGGCTAGGCCTGCGCAGCCTGTTTGAGGGCCGCGCGGCAACGCAGTTCAACCATCGGCTCCTGGCCTACCTCTTGTGGGCTGCGAGCCTAACGGCCGCATGGTTCTTCCGCAACGCGGCGTCGGCCAAGACCTTCGCCCTCCTCGCAGGGCTTGTGACGCTACAAGCCCTGTGGGGCATTCTGACCTTGATCAATGCGGCACCGATGGCGCTTGCACTTGTTCACCAGGGGCTGGGCGTGATCGTCACGCTTGTGGCCGTCTACCTCGTCTGGCGAACCCGCGGCCCTCACTCTTCGGTTGGCGAGGTCAGCGCACTCGGATCGACAAAGACGACCTGATGGACATCCTTGCTGGTCTCTCCGGCGACCACCACAACGCCTCCCGGATAGCCGCCGGCCTGCATTGTCCCCAATGCGGTCAAGGCAGATGGGGCCTTTGGCGCCGTAATCGTGATGCCATCGCGAATCCGGATGTCGGTCGAGGTCAGCCCGTAATCGGTGGATACTTTGAGTGGGCCGCCATCGTCGAGCGACAGAAGGGCAGAATAATCGCCTCGCATCAGGGATGCTGCCGAGTCTGAGCTCGGCGAGGCAATAAGCGTATCTCCGGAGAACACGCAGGCTGTGACGGGGAAGTTCGCCTGTGTCGGCGGTTCCTCGGTCCAGCCGAAATCCCCTCCTTTTTCGTTCAGAATACCGGTTTTGAGGACGCTTGAATCGGCGGTCGTCCAATAGGCGATACGCATCAGGCCTGCACCGAAGGCATCGCCGGAACAGAGCCCTGCAATCAGGCGGTCCTCGGCGATAGGCAGGTCGACCTGAGCGGGCGCCATCAGGCCGGGGCTGAAGATGTAGGCCTTCAATGTGCCCTCGTGAGTCACGGCTGGAAAGACTGTCACATTGAGGTCGCCGACGGTCATTGAGCGGCCATCGGCCAGATCTTTCAAGCGAAAGCGGGTCGGCTCGCCAATGCGTTCGCCATCAAAATCGAAAAAGTCGAGGCCGCCCCGCGCATAGGCGACGGCCAGGACGCCGTTCGAGCCAGCCGACAGCGCAACATCACTCACGGCGCCGGGGAGGGGCCGTGTCGCCCATACCGCAGGAAGCTCCAATCCTGCAGCAATTGCTATAGGACCGGCCGGTTCTGGTGCGATCGTTTCCTGCTTCGAACAGGCCACAGCGGCAAAAAACAGGGCAAGGCCTGCGGCCGCGTTGACAAAGGGGGAAGCGGCGCTTAAACGCCAACCCTTAATTTGCATTCCAAAAACTCCGAAATCGAGAGGCTCTGAGTAGAGCGATGAAAACCTATAATGCCCCTGCGGACGTCGTGACCAATTGGGTCGTGATCGACGCGACTGACGTCGTCGTCGGGCGCCTTGCTTCATACGTCGCCAAACGCCTTCGCGGCAAGCACCGGCCTGACTTTACCCCGCACATCGATACGGGCGATCACATCGTCATTATCAATGCGCGCAAGGCGAAGTTTACCGGCAACAAGCTGACCGACAAGATCTACCATCGCCACACCGGTTACCCGGGCGGTATCAAGACCACGACCGCCGGCAAGATCCTCGACGGCCGCTTCCCGGAGCGCGCCATCGAAATGGCCGTGCGCCGCATGATGCCGAAAGAGAGCGTGCTCGCCCGAAAGCAGTTCGGCAAGCTGCGCATCTATGCCGATGCCGATCACCCCCACACCGCCCAACAGCCCGAGCTCGTCGACTTCAAATCGATGAACCGCAAAAACTCGAAAACGGCCTAATCCCCATGACCGACACCGCTTCTTCCCTGCAGGACCTTGGCGCCATGACCGGCGCGCCGTCCGCCGCTCCCGTCCTGAAAATCGAACCCAAGATCGATGCGCAGGGCCGCGCTTACGGTACGGGCCGCCGCAAGGAAGCGGTCGCCCGCGTCTGGATCAAACGTGGCTCGGGCAAGATCACGATCAACGGCCGTGATCAGGAAACATATTTCGCACGCCCTGTGCTGCGCATGGTGATCGCTCAGCCGCTGATCGAAGCTGGCCGCGCTAGCGAGTTCGACGTGATCTGCACTGTCAAAGGCTCAGGCCTCATGGGACAGGCGGGCGCCGTTCGCCACGGCATCTCGCGCGCGCTCGTGGCCTACGAGCCAGGCCTTCGCGCGGTGCTGAAGCCGTTCGGTTTCATGACGCGCGACCCGCGCGTGGTCGAGCGCAAGAAGTATGGCAAGGCGAAAGCGCGCCGCAGCTTCCAGTTCTCGAAGCGCTAACCCCACCAGGGACATCCAATTTTCTGGCGGGCGCTTCGGAAACGAGGCGCCCGTTTTGTTTGGCCCGTTGACCGAAAAGGATCGGACGTATGAAGCCTAAAGTTTTCATCGACGGCGAGGCGGGCACGACGGGTCTCCAGATTGCCGCGCGCCTCAAGGCGCGCACAGATATCGACCTGCTCTCGATCGATGAGGCAAGGCGCAAGGACATCGCCGCGCGCGAGACGCTGATGAACGCCGCCGACGCGGTGATCCTTTGCCTGCCGGACGACGCATCGCGCCTCGCCGTCAGTCTCGTCAACAGCCCTAATACGATCATCATCGACGCGTCGACGGCACACCGGACTGCGCCGCGCTGGACTTATGGTTTCCCGGAAATGGATCCCGCCCAGCGCGCGGCGATTGCGGCGTCGCGGCGCATCTCCAATCCGGGCTGCTATCCCACGGGATTCATCGCACTCGTCCGTCCGCTTGTTCTTGCAGGGCTGATCCCCCACGATTGGCCTGTGTCGGTGAATGCCGTGTCCGGATATTCAGGGGGCGGAAAGGCCATGATCGCCGAGTTTGAAGATGGTGGCACGCCTGACAGTTTCCGGATCTACGCGCTCGGGCAGAAGCACAAACATCTGCCGGAAATGAAGACCTATGCCGGGCTATCCCACGCGCCCGTTTTTGCGCCCTCCGTGGGCCGGTTCGCGCAAGGCATGATCGTCGAAGTTCCGTTTGCGCTTCACGCGTTACCCAAACGTCCGCGCCGTGTTGAGTTGCATCGCGTTCTGGCCGGCGCGTACAGGGAAGAAAAATTCGTACACGTTGCATCCCTCGCCGACTGTGACGCCATGACGGGCCTTGCGCCTGAAGCGTGCAATGACACGAACCGTCTGGAGCTTTTCGTGTTCGGCCATGACGAGCAGGTGCGCCTCGTCGCGCGGCTCGACAATCTTGGCAAGGGTGCGTCAGGAGCTGCGGTGCAGAACCTGAATATTGCGCTGGGGCTCGATGAGGCTGCGGGTCTTTCGAACTGACTGTTCGACACCTGTACGAAGCTTTGTGTGTGTCGCCGGAACCGCATGGCTTGCGGACCGTTGAGTGTGTTGAGGGCTGATAACCAACCAAGCGAATGGAGCCCATCATGACAGCAGATATCAAGTCACAGAGCCGGAGCCTCATCAGCCCAACCTCGGTTGAGGGCACGGCTGTTTTCAATCGCGCCGGCGAAAGGCTCGGGTCGATTTACACCCACGACAGGGCGACGCCTTACTGGATCTGATCTCACCGCTCGATGAGCGCAACACCAATGAAGCGGGCGCGAAAGCGCCGGCTTTTCAGTCTCTCGCGATGTGTCACGCTGTGGGTAGTTTTATATCTTCGAGCCGGACCCGCACATAAGAGCCCGGAGCGGCGCCGAGACCCATGTCCTTGGGTTCCACCGCCTTGATCTTGCGGCCAGATTTCGGACGAAGCCATTCCCACCATTCCGGCCACCAGCTTCCGGCAGTTTCGGTGGCGCCAGCAAGCCATTCTGCGCCTGTGGGCGGCAGCGCGTCGTTGGTCCAATGCTGGTACTTCTTCGCGTCCGGATGGTTCACCACGCCGGCGATATGTCCGGACCCGGACAGAACGAATTTTGCCTCGCCACCGAACAGCCCCGCCGTGCGATATACGCTTTCGAACGGGCAGATATGGTCATCGCGGCTTGCCTGAACCAGCACAGGAATGGTGACGGCCTTGGTGTTGATCGTCTGGCCGAGCACCTTGAACTCGCCCTTGGCGATCTGGTTTTCGTCGTAGCATTCCTTGATGTAGCGCTTGTGGACGAGGCCCGGAATATTGGTCTGGTCGGCATTCCAGTAGAGCAGGTCGAACGGCCGCGGCGGCTTGCCCAGCATGTATTGGTCGATGACATAACGCCAGACGAGGTCGATCGGGCGCAGCCAGTTGAACGTCTCGTACATGTCCTTGCCGGGCATGATGCCGCCATGGTCGTCGATGATCGAGTAGACGTAGTTGCGGCCCGGGCCGTCTGTAAAGACTTTCAGGTCGCCAGCCAGTTCGAAGTCCGACTGGGAGGCAAAAAAGGTCGCCGAGTCGATCTTGTCATAGCCTGTGGAGGCCATGTGGCCGAGCGCGGTGGTGAGCAACGTGCCGCCGATGCAATAGCCGACGGCATTGAGCGATTTCGCACCAGCAGCCTGGAGTGCACCTTCGACGGCCGCATACACGCCCTTCTTGACATAGTCGTCCCAAGTATAGTCCTGCGTGACCTTGTCCGCCGATCGCCAGGACACCACGAACACCGTCAGGCCCTTGTCGACGAGCCAGCGGATCATCGAGTTCTCTTCGCGGAGGTCGAGGATGTAGAACTTGTTGATCCAGGGGGGGAAGATCAGCAGCGGTTTGGCGTAAACCTGCGGCTGGGTGGGCGTATACTGGATGAGTTCGATCAGATCATTCCGGAACACGACCTCGCCCGGAGCCGTTGCGACATTCCGGCCGACTTCAAACGGCGTCTCATCGGTTTGGCTGATATAGAGCTTGCCATTGCCGCGCTTGACGTCGGCGCGGGCCAGCCGGATCCCGGCCAGCACACTCTCTCCGCCTGTCTCTAGAAAAGCCCGCAGGGCCTGCGGATTGGTGCCGAGAAAATTGGTTGGCGCGAGGCTGTCGGTCAGTTGCTGGGTGAAGAACTTGGCGCGCAGGTGGATGGGCGCAGGCAGGTTAACGGCATGATCGGCAAGGCCCATCAGCCATTTTGTGTTGACCTCGTAGGCCTTCCGGATGAACCGGAAGCCGGGATTGGTCTGCCATTCGGGGTCGCTGAAACGCTTGTCGCGCTCGACCGGGGTCTCACCGGTCAGCGTTTCCATCGTGAATTCCTGCCAGAGCTTCATCCAGCTCTGCATCAGTTCAAGATTGGCCTGCATCAGTGCGGCGGGGTTCTGGGCGAGGTTGGCACCGACCTGCTTGAAGGCGTCGCCTGCGCCCATGGGGTCGCCCTGCGCGACGGTGCCAAGCGGGCCCGATCCGGTGAGGACATCTGCGAGGAGGGCATGCGATTCTGTGTTCGCAAGCGCCAACGTCGTCAGCAGGACCTGCAAGCGCATGGGGTCCTGGCCCGCAAGGAGCTCCGCGAGCGAGGGCGTTGTTGTCGTGTGAACGATCTGGGTATTCATGTGTTTAGGCCGCGCCAATGCTCTTACGCGTAGCTATCCTTTATAAACTTTGTCATTTAATGAGTTTAACCATGAAAAACACCGCGATTCCCCTTCTGAGTGTGGTGATCCCGCTGCTATCGGCATGCGCAGGGTCCTTCGCACAGATGCGTAGCGCCGTTAACCAGGCCCCGGAATGGTACGCTGAGCGGCGGACGGAAATTCGTGGCGAAGGGTACCCCGCGATTGCGGATGTGCCGAGGATCGATGCGGCGAACCCGCCGGGCGCAACCCTGACGGTGCCGACCGAAAGGATCGCCGCCTTGCGGGCGGTCTTTGACGCAAATCCACGCGCAGACATGCCCCCCGTCGCCTCGGGCGCGATCGAGGCGCTCGTTTCGGATGTCCAGGCCGAGTTTGCAGACGTCTCGCTTTCGTCCAACATGCTGACCGAAGCGGACATTGCGGCCATTCGCGAAAGTTTCAATGTTCCCCGCGTCACTCAAGGCTCAACGATCCGCCGATGAACACCGACTTCCACAAGATCCGCCGTCTGCCGCCCTACGTGTTCGAGCAGGTGAACCGCACCAAGGCGGCCTTGCGCGCCAAAGGCGCCGACATCATCGATCTCGGCATGGGCAATCCTGACCAGCCAACCCCCAAACACATCGTCGACAAGCTGGTCGAGACGGCCCGCAAGCCGGACGTCAACGGCTATTCGGCCTCGCGCGGCATCCCCGGCCTTCGCCGGGCGCAAGCCGACTACTACAAGCGCCGCTTCGGCGTCTTGCTCGACAAGGACCGCGAAATCATCGTCACGCTGGGCTCCAAGGAGGGGTTTGCGAACCTTGCCCAGGCGATCAGCGCGCCCGGAGACGTGATCCTTGCGCCGGATCCGTCCTATCCGCTGCACCATTTCGGCTTCATCATCGCCGGCGCGTCGATCCGCGGCGTGCCCGCCCACACGCCTGAGCAATACCTGTCAAACCTCGGCAAGGCGGTGAGATACTGCGTTCCGCCGCCGATCGCGATGGTGCTGTGCTTCCCGTCGAACCCGACCGCGGCCGTCTGCGATCTCGATTTCTACAAGGAGGCCGTGAAGTTCGCGAAGAAGCACGATCTCTGGATCCTGTCGGACCTTGCCTATAACGAAATCTATTTCGACGAGCCGACCCCCTCGATCCTTCAGGTCGACGGCGCGAAGGACATTGCGGTGGAATTCACCACCATGTCGAAGACCTATTCGATGGCCGGCTGGCGGGTCGGTTTCGTGGCCGGCAACGAGAAGCTGATCGGGGCGCTCGCGCGGGTGAAATCCTATCTCGATTACGGCGCCTACACGCCGATCCAGGTGGCGGCTGTGGCGGCGCTCGATGGGCCGCAGGACTGCGTGGACGACCTGCGCAAGATCTACCGTACACGGCGCGATGCGCTGGTCGACAGCTTCACGCGCGCAGGTTGGCCTGTGCCAAGCCCGAAGGCCTCGATGTTCGCATGGGCGCCGATCCCCGAGAAGCTGCGCCATCTTGGCAGCCTCGAGTTTTCGATCCAGCTGATCAACGAAGCCCACGTCGCCGTCGCCCCCGGCGCCGGCTTCGGCGAGCATGGCGACGATTATGTCCGCATCGCGCTGGTGGAGAATGAGCAGCGCATCCGGCAGGCCGGCCGCAATATCCGCAAATACCTCGCCGCAAATGGCGTGAAGGAAATCAAGCCGGTGGCGGCGGAGTAGGGGTGCGCTGTAGGCCGCATTAAGGCCGAAGGCCGTAATCCACGCTTCAGAGCCTTCCCCCAAGGCTCCAAAACCGCTACGCACCCGCCGGAGCGTTGAATAGCGTAAGGGGCCGCCCCATGGGGCCGTTGAGAATTGGGATTGCAGGCCTCGGTCATGTGGGCGCCGGGCTGATCGAGCTTGTGCAGCGCCAGGACCGGCTGCGATTGCCCGGCCGGGTCGAGATCGCCGGTGTGAGCGCCCGCTCGCAGAGCCGCAACCGCCCCGTCAGCACAGACGCCTACACCTGGTTCGACGATGCGGCGACCCTTGCGGAAGATCCGAATGTCGATGTGTTTGTCGAGCTTGTCGGCGGCTCGGACGGCCCCGCCAAGTTCGCCGTGGAAACCGCGCTCAAGGCCGGCAAGCATGTCGTTACCGCCAACAAGGCGCTGATCGCCAAGCATGGCATCGCGCTCGCCGCCCTTGCCGCCGAAAAGCATGTCGACCTGTTGTTCGAAGCGGCTGTCGCGGGCGGCATCCCGGTCGTCCGTGTGCTGCGCGACAGCCTTGCGGGAACTGAAGTCCGGCGCGTGTCCGGCATCCTCAACGGCACGTGCAACTTCATCACCAGCACCATGCTCGACACCGCCCGCTCCTACGAGGAAGTGCTCGCCGAGGCCCAGAAGCGCGGCTATGCCGAGGCCGACCCTGCGCTCGATGTTTCCGGCATGGACGCCGCCCACAAGGCCGCCATCCTGTCCGCCATCGCCTTCTCGGCCGATCTCGATTTTTCGAAGGTGAGTGTGCGCGGCATCGAGGAGATCGGCCTGCTCGATCTGCGCCTCGCGGACCGTCTCGGCTTCCGCATCAAGCTGATCGCAGAAGGCGTGCTGACGAAGTCAGGCGTCGTCTGCCGGGTCGAGCCGATGGCCCTGCCACACGCCCATGCACTCGCCCGGGTCGACGGCTCGCTGAATGCCGTGCGCATTGAAGGCGACCCTCTCGGCGCTGTCGTGCTCACCGGCCCCGGCGCCGGTTCCGGCCCCACGGCCAGTGCCGTGATGGGCGACATTGCCAAGCTCTTCCGTCCAGCCATCCGCAACGCATTCGGCCGCGCCGCGCATCACGTGGCCCAGCCCTTCGTCGAAGGCGAGGCTGCAGAAGTCGCGCCGTTCTTCCTCCGTGTACGCCTCGCTGACAAGCCGGGCACGCTTGCTGCGTTGACCGAAGCCCTCGCCGAGGAAGGCGTGTCGGTCGACAAGCTGTTACAAGATTCTGCCGATGATAGCGCGGCGAGCCCGGTGGCCGTGGTCACCCACCGTTGCGAGCGCGCCCAGATGCAGGCGGCGGTTAACCGTATTTCGAAGCTGGAAGTTTCCGTCGAACATCCTCGCCTCTTCCGCATCGAAGCGGCAAGCTAATTGCTAATCTGACAGATCAACTGTGCCGATTTTCATCCTTGGAGAAATACAATGAAAAACAAGGTTCTGACGCCCGGACTAGCCGATGCCATGGTCCGCGTGACCGAAATTGCGGCGATTGCAGCCTCCGCGGAAGTGGGCAGGGGCGACGAGAAAAAAGCCGATGCAGCCACCGTGGATGCCATGCGCTCAGCCTTCAACGAGGTTGAGTTCAAGGGGCGCGTGGTCATTGGTGAAGGCGAACGCGATGAAGCGCCAATGCTTTACATCGGCGAGGAGGTCGGCACCGGAACAGGCCCTGAAATCGATATTGCGCTTGATCCCCTTGAAGGAACGACGCTGACCGCGAAGGCGATGGCCAACGCGATTGCGGTGCTCGCCATCGCGCCGCGCGGCGGCCTGCTGTATGCGCCCGATACCTACATGGACAAGATTGCGATCGGTCCGGGTTATCCGGACGGCCTCGTCAGCCTGGACGCGACGCCCGCCGAGAATATCAAGGCCCTCGCCAGGGCCGCCAAGCGCAAGGTCGAGGATCTGACCGTGTGCGTTCTGGATCGCCCGCGCCATGAAGACATCATCGAGTCGTTACGCTCGGCCGGTGCGCGCATCGCGCTGATCTCGGACGGCGATGTCGCCGGCGTGATTGCAACGACCGATGCGGCGACAGGGATCGACATGTATGTCGGCTCTGGCGGTGCCCCGGAGGGCGTGCTTGCGGCCGCTGCTTTAAAATGCGTGGGCGGACAGATGTTCGGCCGTCTTGTCTTCCGAAACGATGACGAAAAGAAGCGCGCTGCGAAAACCGGCATCACGGATCTGGGAAAGACATACAGCTTGAACGAACTCGCGTCGGGCGAAACGGTCTTCTGCGCAACGGGCGTGACCAATGGGACGATGCTGAATGGGGTCCTGCATAAGGATGGCCGCATACACACGCACACACTTGTGATGACGTCGATGGATGGCATGGTGCGTTACGTGCGCAGTTCCCGGAAGGCCTGATGGCTTTGCCGGGTCTGCGCCTTGGGGCCCGCAGGCTCAAAGCGTCTTTGCGAGGACGATGTCGTCGAACAGCTTGCTGCCAACCTGGAATTGGCGCGTACCTGTCAGCGTAAAGCCGTGGCGCGTGTAGAATGCGATGGCGCGGTGATTAGCCTGATAAGTTCCGAGCAGCAGTCGCTGTGCGCCGCGCCGGCGGGCGTCATCGATGGCTGCGCGCATCAGGCGGTCGCCGATCCCCGTGCCATGAAAGCGCGAGAAGACATAGATCCGCTTTAATTCAACATCGCCCGGAAGCAACGCCACCGGCAGGTCCGGTGGGCAATTCACCGCATAGCCCACCGGCGCGCCCGTCGCTTCGTATTCCCCGAGCCAGATGGAAACATCGGGGTCTGAAAGGTAGTCGTTGTAGACCTTCTGCGCGTGCTGCTGGGTGCAGTGAGAGATGATATCGGGACCGTCAATGATCTCCGTATACGACTCCAGGAAAGTCGCCGCGCCGATATGGCTCAGACATTCCGCATCCTGCGGGACCGCACGTCTCAGGCGGATGTTAAGCATGCAGCGACGGCCACAATCGACTCAGCTTTGTGCCATCGCGGCTTCGAAGTTCTGGGCGACCTTGTCGATGAAACCCTCTGTCGTCAGATAGCCTTGGTCCGGGCCCACGAGCAGTGCAAGGTCCTTCGTCATGTGGCCTGCTTCGACGGTCTTCACGATGGTCTGCTCCAGCGTCTGGGCAAACTTGCGCACGTCGGGCGTGCCGTCCATCCGGCCGCGATGGTCAAGGCCCTGCGTCCAGGCGTAGATCGAGGCGATCGAGTTCGTGGAGGTCGCCTCGCCCTTCTGCCAGTTGCGGTAGTGGCGCGTCACGGTGCCATGGGCCGCCTCGGCTTCAACCGTGTTGCCATCGGGCGAAAGCAACACGGACGTCATCAGGCCGAGCGAGCCATAGCCCTGCGCCACGGTGTCGGACTGCACATCGCCGTCATAGTTCTTGCACGCCCAGACATAGCCGCCAGACCACTTCATGCAGGCCGCCACCATGTCGTCGATCAGGCGGTGCTCATAGGTGCCATTGAATTCGGCGAACTTGTCCTTGAACTCGGTGTCGAACACTTCCTGGAAAATGTCCTTGAAGCGGCCGTCATAGGCCTTGAGAATTGTATTCTTCGTCGAGAGGTAGGCCGGCCATTTGCGCTGTACGGCATAGGTGAACGTCGCGCGGGCGAAGTCGCGGATCGACTCGTCCATGTTGTACATGCCCATGGCGATGCCGGCGGAAGGGAAATCGAACACTTCCTTCTCGATCACCTTGCCGTCCGCGCCTTCAAATTTCATCGTCAGCTTGCCGGCGCCGGGCACCACGAAATCGGTGGCTTTATACTGGTCGCCGAACGCATGGCGGCCGATCACGACCGGCTTGGTCCAGCCCGGTACGAGGCGTGGGATGTTGGAGATCACGATCGGCTCGCGGAACACAACGCCGCCGAGGATGTTGCGGATCGTGCCGTTGGGGCTCTTCCACATCTTCTTGAGGCCGAATTCCTCGACCCGCTGCTCGTCGGGCGTGATCGTCGCACACTTGACCGCGACGCCATATGTCTTCGTGGCATTGGCGGCATCGACGGTAATCTG
>JBGSVY010000004.1:0-3816 GCA_041752715.1 Hyphomonas sp. | reverse complement strand
GGCCGACCTTGCGGCGGCGCCTTGCCTCGGCGAGCGCCAGCAGGCAGCTGAGCGTCGTGCCATGATGGCCGGTGCCAAAGGCGGGCCCGGCCTCGATCAGCACAGCAATCTTGCCCGGCGAACTTGCCGACAGGGCATGGCTGCCCACGACCACGAACGGCCCGGCCTTGACCGGCGGCAGGCCCTCCAGCGACAGCGTCACCCAGTCGCGCTCGACAATTTCCTCGATGCGGGCCGTCAGGTCAGGGGCAGCTTCTGCGATGATCGCAACGCAGGCTTCCGCGTCGTCGAGCGACTCGGCAAACGCATCAAGCCGCCAGGCCCCGCGCGCATCCTCCTTGGAATCGACCGCGCCGGCCGGCGACGGATCAGCCCAGGCAAGCGCATCCCAGGCGGTTTCGATTGGCCCCCGCGGGCCCTTGGCGGTGATCTGGTACATCGGCAGTGGCGTTAGCCCGCAATCAGGCCGCAGGCAATTGTGCGGTTTTTTTCGCCCTGCCCCTTTTGCGCGCCTTCAATCGGGACTATCTGTTTATCGATAAGAACAAGGAGCCCAACCGGGACAGCCATGTACACAACCGAAGACCGAATCCTGATCGAAAGCCGCGTTGCCAACGAGAAGAAAAGCGCGGGGGCGGCCTATTTCCTGTGGTTCTTCCTCGGCTGGGTCTCGGCGCACCGTTTCTATCTCGGCAAACCGGTCACCGCGATCCTGCAGATCCTTTCCTACTTTCTCGTCATCGGCATTGTCTGGTGGGTTGTGGACCTGTTCCTCATCCCCGGCATCATCCGCGACAAGATGGACGAAACCCGAAGCCGCATGACCCGGCAGATGGGCCGCTACGCGTACTAGGCTGTCGAGGCCCTCATCCATCCGAACCCCGCTCATCCCCGCGCACGCGGGGATCCCGAGCGCCATTGCCTGACCCGATCCCCGCTTGCGCGGGGATGAGCGGCACGGCTCTCGTTTCAGCTTGACTCTATACTTTCAAATTCTTAGAAATATTACCACGTCGCGAAAGGATCATTCGGTGTCCGAATTTGACCGCCCCAAGGGCCTCGCCAGCGCGCTCTGCTATGTCGATCCCAACGCCGCCTTCCTCTGGCTGGAGGAAGCCTTCGGCTTCGAGCCCTACCTGGTCCTGCTCGACGAGAACGACAAAATCGCCCACTCGGAAATGTCTTTCGGCAACGGCTTCATCATGGTCGGCAGCGAATGGTCCGAGAACCATAGGAGCCCGCAGAATCTCGGGCTGAAGAACACCCAGTCCGTCCACGTGCAGCTCGGCAAGGGCGAGGATATCGACGCTCACTGCGCGCGGGCTCGCAAGGCCGGGGCCGAGATCCTGCAGGAGCCGGACACGCAATTTTATGGTGACCGCACCTACCGCGCCCGCGATCCGGAAGGCCATATCTGGACCTTCGGCGTCACCGTCATGGACATGTCCTCCGCCGATTGGGACAAGGCCTCCGGCGGCGCTCTCCGTACACAGACGCGCCTGTGAAGGCCCGCGCGAACCTTGATGCCACGCTGACGGCCCTCGCCGATCCTGACCGGCGGCGCGCCATCGAACTGCTCGGCAAGGCCCCTCGCCGGGCGGGCGAACTGGCCGACGCCCTCGGCCTGCCAGCCCCGGCGATGAGCCGCCACCTGCGCATCCTCAAGCAGGGCGGGCTTGTCGAAGAGACGCATCCGGAGTTCGATGCCCGCGTGCGCATCTATACCCTGAAGGAGGACGGCATGGCCGATCTCAAACTCTGGCTCGCCGAGACCGAGAAAGTCTGGGCCGCGCAGCTTGGATCCTTCAAGGCGCACATGGAGAAGAAGCGCTCGTGAGCGCTGTCCTCGTCGCCATCCGCGTGCCCGTCACGCCGGAAGTGGCCTTTGATGCGTTCACGGATGATATCGGCCTCTGGTGGCGCCCGAGCGCCCTGTTCCAGCTGACGCCGCGCGGCGATGGCACGTTGTGCTTCGAAAGCCGCGAACGCCTGATCACGACACTCGCCAGCGGCAAGGTGTTCGAAATCGGAAGGGTCACCGCATGGGAGCGCGGCGCCCGCCTCGCCTTCACCTGGCGCCAGGCGACCTTCGCGCCAGATCAGGTTACGTCCGTCGAGGTGACGTTCGTGGCTGTCGGCGAGGATACCCGCGTCACCGTCACCCATCGCGGCTGGGACGAGATTCCTCAGGACCACGTCGCCCGTCACGGCTTCCCGCTCCAAGCCACGCAAGGCCACCTCGCCAATGCCTGGCGCGCCAGCCTCGCCGCGCTGCCGGAGAGATGTGGCGCGCGCCATTGACGCCGCCAGCGGGCCGGAGAAGAGTTGGAGGCATGAAACAGATCGCCGCGCTCGCCGTCCTCGCCCTCGCTGCCTGCACCAGCACGCCGCCCGCTGCCTCCATTCCGGATGCGCCGTGGCGCGCGGTGGACCCCGAGAACATCGTCCTCTTTGATCTCGGTACCGGCACGGTCGCCATCGAGCTGTTCCCGGAGGCGGCCCCGGCGCACGCGGCGCAAATCCGCAAGCTGGTGCGAAGCGGCTTCTACGATACCGAGTTCTTCTACCGCGTCATCGAAGGCCATTTGGCACAGGCCGGGCGCGAATTCGATCCGGCAATCGGCGATGTGCCAAACGTGCCGTTCGAGGCAGAACGCCCCGTTGGCACCGATGGATTTGCGCCCCACGGCAATGCCGATCTCTTCGCACCGGAGGTGGGCCATCGCCTCGGCTTTGCGGTCGGCCGGTCGGGCGGCAGCGAATGGCTCTTGAATTGCCCCGGCGTGCTCGGCATAGCGCGCGACGCAGACCCCGCCAGCGGCGCGACCGAAATCTTCATCCCGCTGCAACCCCGCCGCTATCTTGATCGGAATTACACGGTGTTCGGCCGCGTCATCGACGGCATGGCACACATACACGGGCTTGCCCGTGTCGACCCGTCCACCGAAGAAGAAACTGCGGCCCTCTTCGGCGACGACGCGCCGCTCGCGCATCAGATCAGGCAATACCGGCGCTCGAAACTTGATCCGAACATGATCATCTCGGCGAAGATCGCGGCAGACCTGCCTGCCGATGCGCGCCCGGTCTATGAAGTAATGGCAACGCCCGGCGCCGACTGGGAAGCGCTGAAGCTGAGCAAGCGGGACTATTCCACCATCGACGCGTTCATCGTCACGCCGCCGAAAATCCTCGACATCTGCACGCTGCCCGTTCCGGCGAGGCGCGTGGGGGAGTAGCGCGAAAAACCTGCGCCCAGCACGAAAGCCCGGACAGGGCTTCCCCTTCCGGATTTGGCGGCACGCTGGTCGGTCCTGCGGATGGGAGCGGGGCTCCGGATACACGAGGACTTGGTATTCCAGTTTCATTCACTTGGTCGTCCGGCCCCGTGATCGGCGGCGCCTCGCTCCCATTCGGCTTATTTGGCGGCTGTGCCTGCATCGCCTTTCTATCACGGCAGCAGCCTGGACCTGCCGGAACCTTTTCCGGCACGCGCAGAATAACCCGGCTTGGAAGGTGTAGGATAAGTTTCCTGTGGAAAACGCGGAATCGCCCGTCCTGCCTCGGCTTGCGGGGCACCGAACCCGCCGAAATTTGAGGGACAGGCCCCACGCGCTTGACTTCGCCGCCCATGCCCGGCACCGCAGGGGGATGCATCCGCCTTTCGCGACCGCCCCCGCCCTTGCCGCCATCAGCGGCGTGCAGCACGGCTTTTTCGGGCGCCGCGGCGGGGTGTCGACCGGCATCTATGCGAGCCTCAATGCGGGCGAAGGCTCCGATGACGCGCCGACGAACGTCGCCGAGAACCGCGCGCGGATC
>JBGSVY010000003.1:0-8201 GCA_041752715.1 Hyphomonas sp. | reverse complement strand
GCGATCGCGATCAGCCGCCGCGCCCATGCGATGAAGGCCGAGGGCCGCCGCGTCTTCCACATGGAGTTCGGCCAGCCATCGACCGGCGCGCCGGCTGCAGCGATCGCACGCGCCAAAGCCGTGCTCGATACCGGCGGGATGGGCTATTGGGAAAGCCAGCCGCTGAAAGAACGGATAAGTCAGCACTACACCGAAACCTATGGTGTCAACCTCGCCCCGTCTCGCCTCGCGATCACCTGCGGCGCCTCACCGGCCCTCGTGCTGGCCCTCGCCTCGGCCTTCCAGCCCGGCGACCGGGTGGCGCTCGCCAGGCCAGGTTATGTCGCCTATCGCAACACGCTGAAGGCGCTGCATCTCGTACCGGTCGAGATCGCCTGCGGCGCAGACGTGCGCTTCCAGTTGTCAGCGGCGGCGCTTGCGCGCCTCGACCCCGCGCCGAAGGGCATCATCATCGCGAGCCCCGCCAATCCAACAGGAACGATCATTCCGCCTGCGGAGCTTTCCGCCATCGCGGCCTGGGCGAAGGCCAATGACGTGACCATCGTGTCGGACGAGATCTATCACGGGCTGACCTATGGCCCGGCGACCCATTCGATGCTGGAGTTCGATCCCGGCGCCTACATCGTCAACAGCTTCTCGAAATACTTCTCGATGGCGGGCTGGCGGCTGGGCTGGCTGGTCACGCCCGAGGGCCACGAAGCACGCACCAGTGCCTATATCGGCAACCTCTTCCTGACAGCGCCCTCCCTTGCCCAGCATGCAGGCCTCGCCGCCTTCGAGGCGTGCGACGAACTGGACGGGCATTTGCGCACCTACGCGGCCAACCGTGCCCGCCTGCTCGAAGCCCTGCCCCTGCTCGGCCTTGACCGGATCGCCCCGCCGGACGGCGCCTTCTACATCTACGCGGATGTCGCGCGCTATACCGCCGACAGCCTCGCCTTCTGCCTGAAACTGCTGGAGGAGACCGGCGTTGCCACCGCCCCCGGCATCGACTTCGACCCCGAAGACGGCCACCACTTCATGCGCTTTTCCTTCGCGCTGTCGACGGAGGAAACCGGAGAAGCGCTCGCGCGGATGGAGCCCTGGTTCAGGGTGCAGGCGACACGCTGAAGGCGGAGCAACCGGCTTGGCAGCTGGACGGCAGGAATTTGCCGCAGACGTACACGACCATGTGCACAGCAGCCTTGGGCTGACGGAGAGCCGGAGAGGGCAGCTACTGGACTTCCAGACGAAACCCGCATCAGCTTTCCGGCGAACCTATCGCCGTCAGCATACTGCGTATTTCGGTGGCGACGAGGCGGGGGTTTTCCTGATGCACGTAGTGCTGCTGGTGCTTGGCGTGGACGTATCGACCCTGGCGTGCGCGGTTTGCGAAGTCTTGCTGCATCGATTCCCAGACCGGTTGGAACTGGCGCGCGACCAGGGCGGGGGCCTTGCCGGCTGAGATGATGGTCACAGGTATGTCGCCGAGATCTTCGGGGCGGGCAGCGAAGGTCTCGGTTGCGGGGACGCCTTTGAATTCGGCCTTCTGGTGGGCCGGGAAAAGCGAGATCATCGCGTCGGGCGGGCTGCAGAGTCCGGTCCGGCTGGCCTCGCAGGCAGCGGTGAAGCCCGCCGGACGCCCATCCACAAGAACAAGGCCCGCAACTTCATCCGGGTAGAGCTTCGCAAAACTCAGCACATAAAGCCCGCCGACCGAATGACCGACCAGAAGGTAAGGCGGCTTCACCTCTGCAGCGGACAGCAGATCGTGCAGATGCCGCGCAACCTCCTCGCCGGTGCGAACGCCGTCTGAGTCGGCGGTGAAGGACCCGGCGCCGCCATATCCAGGCCGGTCATAGGCGAACACGGACGTGTCCGGCTGAAGATCTGCAAAGACCTCAGCGAAGGAATCCTGGCCATCGCCCAGCCCGGATTCGAACACGACGGTGGGCTTACCCTCTCCGGCGAGAGCGTAGGGCGCCTCCATGTCCGCAACATGGGCGGTCGCGGCGCCGTCAAGGCTGGTGCAGCCCGAGATCAGGCCGAGCAACAGGACGCCGGAGGCAGCTCCGGCGACCATGTTTAGTGTGCGGCGCCGCATGCGGTGATCCCCATTTCTGTTATGGCCGAACTGAGCCCGCCCGTCTGAAAGCTGTGTGAACAGCGTGTTCAGGCATCGGGAATGCGTTGATCCGCAGAGGTGGTGCGTCGGCGCGTGGTCCCGACGCCGATGGGCGCAGTATCCGGCGCCCTCAGACCGTCTCCACCACCTTTGGCTTCGCCGTCCGCCGCACGCGCTCCCGCGCTTTGGGCTTTGGCAATTTCCGGAAGCGGCTCTGGCACCAGGCGAACCCGCCGACGCCGACATCCACGAGCGCATCCGAGCGCCCGCACGGGCAGGCAAATTCCCAGAGGTCGAACACCCGGTAAGTTTCGCCCGCCACAAGCGGCACGGGCTCTCCCGTCACATGGTTCGGCGCCGCATTGACGCACAAGACCAGATCGCCAGGACCAAGAGCATCACTCATCATGCACATCTGATAGCACACAGCCGGGCTGTCAGGCCATGGGGTCTGAGCGCTCTGCCGCTAAACCAAAACGCGTCTGGTCGCGTGGGACCTAGAACTTCACCTGTGGCGGCTCGTCCATCGTGGCGCGGCTGTCGGCGCCGACATCGAAGAACTCGCGGCCCTCGAAATTGAAGCTGCCCGCAATGATCGAGCCGGGGAATTGCTCACGCGCGGTGTTATAGTCCTGCACGGCGGAGTTGTAGAACCGGCGCGCGGCGGCGAGCTTGTCTTCGATGGAGGAGAGTTGCTGCTGCAGCTGCAGGAAGGTCGTGTTGGCCTTCAGGTCCGGATAGGCCTCGGCGAGCGCGAACAGCTTGCCCAGCGCCTGCGTCAGCGCGCCTTCGGCTTTTGCCATTTCACCGGCCGAGGACGCCGCCTGCGCCGCATTGCGCGCCGCGATCACCTGCTGGAAGGTCGCCTGTTCATGGGCCGCATAGCCTTTGACGGTTTCAACGAGGTTGGGGATAAGGTTCTGGCGCTGCTTCAGCTGCACATCGACATCGGCGAAGGCCTGGTTGACCCTCTGACGCTTCATCACGAGGCCATTGTAGATCAGGATGATCAGCCCGATGATGGCCGCGATCACCGCAAACGGAATGAGAATCAGGTTCATGCTTGCCCCTTCCACGGGTTCGACGCCCTAGGCCTAAACGCGGGGCGGCTGATCCGCAAGCCCGCCGCTCCTCTGCCGGGGCCGCTGGCCAGTCACGCCAATTGGTATATCTAACAGGACATGACTGACGCAGACGTCCTCGCCCACATGATCCGCAGCGCCCACCGCATCGCCGTGTTCACCGGCGCGGGCATCTCGACCGAAAGCGGCATCCCGGATTTCCGCTCGCCCGGCGGTGTGTGGTCCAAAATGAAGCCGATCATGTTCCAGGATTTTGTCGCCTCCCGCGATGTGCGCCGAATCGCGTGGACACGCGTGTTCAACAAGACTGCCGGCTGGACGGGCGCCTCGCCGAATACGGGCCATTACGCCCTCGCGGAGCTCGTCAAATCCGGCAAGGCCGCCAGTGTCATCACCCAGAACGTCGACAACCTGCACCAGGATTCCGGCGTACCGGACGACCGCGTAATCGAGATCCACGGCAATGCGAGCTATGCCAAATGCCTCACCTGCGGCAAGCGCTACGAGCTCGAAGCCCTGCGTCCGCGCTGGGAGGCAGACGAGGACATCACCTGCCTCTTCTGCGCGGGCCTGATCAAGACCGCGACCATCTCCTTCGGACAGGCCATGCCGGAAGCGGAGATGGCGCGCGCGACCGAGGAGGCCTCGCTGTGCGACCTGATGCTGGTGCTCGGCTCGTCCCTCGTCGTCTATCCCGCTGCTGGAATCCCCCTGCTCGCCAAGCGCCTCGGATCGCAGTTCGTCATCATCAACCGCGAGCCCACCGATCAGGATCCGTATGCGGACCTTGTGCTGAACGCCGAGATCGGGCCGCTGATGACGAACGTGCTGGAGCGACTCTAATCCCGCGCCGCAAGCCGAACACGCGAGACGTCCCACTCCGCCCGCGTCTGCGACCACTCATCGTTCGGAATATCTTGATACGGAGGCGGCAAGACGATCGGCCCGAGATTCTTCGACCCCAGCCGCTCTGCCAGCTTTTGTGATGCCCTATTCCCGGGCCGGATTGTATGGATCACGCGCGGCTCGCCAAGCTCCAGGAACGCAAAGTCCATTGCAGCGATGGCGCCCTCGAGGGCAAGCCCTTTCCCCTGAAATTCCGGCAGGAGCATCCAGCCAACTTCGATACAGGGCCAGCCAAACGGCTTTGACGGGCCGAACCGGCCCACAAACCGTCCGCTCGATTTCTCGACCGCGCACAGCGAGCCCCAACCCATGATCGCCCAGTGCCCGGCGATCGAAAGAAGCTGGTTCCAGCTCTCGCGCGCGTCCTGCACGCTGCCCGTGCTGGCCTTCACGGACTCGTCGGCCTCCATCAACGCCCATGCGTCGAAATCCTCGCGCTGAGGCGGCCGCAGGATCAGGCGAGACGTTTCGATCAAGTGCCGAAACTCAGCTCCAATTGAACTGGACGGATACATCCACATCGGGGTGCAGGCTCGGTTTGACCGGGCAGGTCATCGCCGCTCGTTCGAGCTTGGCGCGGGCCGCCTCGGGAATACCGGACGGCATGCGAACCTGAACCGTCAGCGCACCAATGCGGCGCGGCGAAGACGACATTTCCTTTTCGACCGTCACTTCAGCGCCCGCGATATCGACGCCTTGTGCCTTGGCAGACAGGCCCATCACTGTCAGCACGCAAGTGGCCAGCGCTGCTGCGACAAGATCTGTCGGAGAAAATTCACGCCCCTCACCGCCATTGTCTGCCGGCGCGTCGGTACGGAGGACCACACCTGACGGATGGACCACTTCACAGGTCAAGTCGCCCATGTAGGTTGCTGCAATCCTGACCATCCGCTTACCCCGAAAACGTCCCGCCCTTCGGGAAGCCCTTCGGCACCACCTTGCCGGCCTGTGCGCGCTGGCCTTTCCACTCTTTCCACTCCTCGAAGGCGCGGTGGCGCCCGCCTGTCATGACGATCAGGCCGTCGCGCTTGTCGAAGGTGATGAGGTCGGCGAGCCCCGCCGCGCCGCTATAGGATTGCAGCTTGTTGCCCTTGCCGCGCGACATTTCCGGCAGGTCCTTCAGCGGGAAGATCAACATCTTGCGGTTGGTGCCGACCACCGCGATCATGTCGCCTTCGACGGGCGTGCAGACGAGCAATTCGCCATCGCCGGTATTGACCACCTGCTTGCCCGCCTTGCGGTTCGACTCAAGCTCAGACTCCGGAATCACAAATCCGTACCCGGAACTTGACGCCATCACGCGCTTGCGCTCGGGATCGAACTTGAACATCGCGACGATGCCGACATTATCCTCAAGTTCGATCGACAGGCGGATCGGTTCGCCATTGCCGCGTCCGCCGGGCAGCTTGTCGGCCGCCAGGATGAATGCGCGCCCATCCGACGACATGAACACGAGCCTGTCGGTCGTCATCACTTCTTCGGTCCAGGCCGGGCCGTCGCCTTCCTTGAACTTGATCGCCTCGGCGTCCAGCCCGTGGCCTTTCAGGCCGCGAATCCAGCCTTGCTGCGACAGCACAACCGTCACCGGCTCCTTCGGCCGCGAGGCTTCCAACGCAGCGGCCAGATCGACTTCAGGCGCCGCTTCGAACGTCGCGCGGCGGCGGCCAAGAGGTGTGCCCGGATCAAATTCATCGCGCGCGGCCTTCAGGTCCTTCGAGACCTTCGACCATTGCTTGCGCGTCGAACGAAGCAGCGCGACAATCTCTTCGCGCTCTTCTTTCAGCTTCGTATGCTCCCCGCGGATTTCCATTTCCTCGAGCTTGCGCAATGCACGCAGGCGGAGGTTCAGGATCGCTTCGGCCTGCACATCCGACAGCTTGAAGCGTTCCATGAGTACGGGCTTCGGCTCATCCTCGGTTCGGATGATGCGGATCACCTCGTCGATATTGAGGAAAGCGATCAGGTAGCCATCAAGCAGGTGCAGCCGCTTCTCGATCTTGTCGAGGCGAAACTCGGCGCGGCGCACGACGACTTCGCGCCGGTGATCGAGATAGGCCTGCAACACCTGGCGCAGCCCCATCACCTGCGGCGCGCCCTTGTGCAGCACGTTCATGTTGAGGCTGAAGCGCGTTTCGAGGTCGCACAGCTTGAACAGGCTCTCCATCAGGAGTTCCGGCTCGACGGTCTTCGCCCGCGGCACCAGCACGAGGCGCACATCCTCGGCGCTCTCGTCGCGCACGTCTTCGAGCAGCGGCACCTTCTTGGCTTCCAGCAGTTCAGACAGTTTCTCCAGCAGGCGGGACTTCTGCACCTGGTAGGGGATCTCGGTGACGATAATCTGGTAGGTGCCGCGTCCGGTATCTTCCACATGCCAGCGCGCCCGCATCCGGAAGCTGCCCCGGCCCGTCTCGTAGGCCTCCAGCATCGCGGCGCGTTCCTCGACAATCACGCCGCCGGTCGGAAAGTCCGGACCCTGAACATATTCCATGAGCTCGGCCGTCATCGCCTTCGGCTTTTCGATCAAGAGGCGCGCCGCATCGATGACCTCGGCCACATTGTGCGGCGGGATCGAGGTCGCCATGCCGACCGCGATGCCGGTCGCGCCATTCGCCAGCAGCGCCGGGAAGCCCGCTGGCAGCACGACGGGCTCCTCGTCATTCTCGGCATAGTTCGGACGAAAATCGACGGCGTTCTCGTCAAGGCCTTCCATCAGCAGCTCTGCCGCGCGGGTCATTCGCGCTTCAGTATAGCGGTAGGCCGCAGGGCTATCGCCGTCGATATTTCCGAAGTTGCCCTGCCCGTCGACCAGCGGGTAGCGCACGTTGAAATCCTGCGCGAGGCGCACCAGCGTGTCATAGATTGAGCTGTCACCGTGCGGATGATAGTTACCCATCACGTCGCCGACGATCTTGGCGCACTTGCGGTAGCCACCCTCGGGATCGAGCTTCAGCACGCGCATCCCATAGAGGATGCGCCGCTGCACCGGCTTCAGCCCATCACGCACATCCGGCAAGGCCCGGGCCGTAATGGTGGAGAGCGCATAGGCGAGGTAGCGCTCTTCCAACGCCTCGCGCAAATTGACCGGCTCGATCGGTCCTTGCGAATCGGGTGGCGGAATCCTCTTTCCCATGTATCGCGCTTAGCGCATCGGCTGGGCGCGCTCAAGGCAACTGTCGTGCGGCGTTGCGGCAGGCCCGGTATCGGCTATAAGCAGGACTGGTCTTTCCGCCGGTTTAGCGGGGGGCGCCAGTCACAGTCTGAAGCCGTAGCGTAGGTGCCAGCCCATGCCGCGATTGCCACTTCCCCGATAGCTCCCTCCCCCCATTCCTCTGAGAGAAACCAGTGTCGAAGAGCCACAGCTATATTCTTGGGATCAACGCCTACGACCACGATGTCAGCGCCTGCCTGCTGCGCGACGGCGAGATTGCCTACGCCATCGCCAAAGAGCGCGTCACGCGCAAGAAGCACGACGCCGGCTTCTACCAGGAAGTGATCGACTATTGCCTGACGGCCGAAGGCATCACTTTGGACGACGTCGAACTCGTCGTGCGCAATTGCTACGTGCTGCCGATCGAGGACATCGAGATTCGCTTGGCGTCGATGCCCGACATGCCGCTCAAGGAGCGCATGCAAGCGGCAAAAAACCCGCTCTATCGGTCGCACTCCAATAAGGTCGTGACGGTGTCGCATCATCTGGCGCACGCCTATAGCGCGTTCGCCGCCTGTCCCTTCGATGAAGGCGTGGTGATTGTGGTGGACGGCGTCGGCAGCTATTGCTCGGATATCGCCGAAAAAGATCAGATGACGGACAATGTCAATCCGCTGGCGCGCGAGTCGGAGAGTTATTACCGATTTTCCGGCTCCAAACTCGAAACGCTGAAGAAGGTCTGGTTGAATCCCGAACGCGGATTCCTCAGCGATGAATTTTACAACATGAAAGGTCTCGGCGCGATTTACAGCCGGGTATCGAGCTACATCTTCGCCGATTGGAACAAATGCGGTGAAGTGATGGGCCTCGCTCCTTACGGGCGCCCCGGACAGATTAAGCCTCTGGTCTTCCTGGAGAATAGTGAGCTTGAAATTCCCGATTGGACGGATGAGCTCAATCA
>JBGSVY010000002.1:0-3646 GCA_041752715.1 Hyphomonas sp. | reverse complement strand
GCGGCGCCTCGACGGGCGGGCGGCGTGACGGTGTTGCGGTGATCGCCAAGGCGGCGGTGGCGGCGGGCGCCGACGGCGTGTTCCTGGAGTTCCACACCGACCCTGACAAGGCGCTGTGCGATGCACCAAGCTGCCTTGGCCTATCTGTGGCGGAAGACCTGCTCTCCACACTCAAAGCCCTGCACGAGGCCGTCACCTGACGCTGATCCTGTTCAACAAGCCGTTCAATGTGCTCTGTCAGTTCACGGATGAAGGCAGCGGCAAGCGGACGCTCAAGGACTTCATTCCGGTGCCGCGCGTCTACCCGGCCGGGCGGCTCGATTACGACTCCGAGGGGCTCGTGATCCTGACAGACATGGGCGGATTGCAGGCACGCATCAGCGATCCGAAATACGGGCTTTCGAAGACCTATCTCGCGCAGGTCGAAGGCATTCCGGACGTTGCGGCGCTGGAGGCGCTGAGCACCGGCGTTGACCTCAAGGATGGGCGCACGCGTGGCGCGAAAGTCCGTGTGATTGCCGAACCGCCGGACCTCTGGCCGCGCGACCCGCCGATCCGCGCCCGCAAGTCTGTGCCCGACAGCTGGATCGAACTCACGATCACCGAAGGACGCAACCGGCAGGTGCGCCGGATGACAGCCGCCGTCGGGCATCCGACACTGCGGCTGATCCGTGTGCGGGTCGGTGACTGGACGCTCGACGGCCTCGCGCCGGGCACGTGGCGCGAGGTTTAGCGCACCCAGGCGCCGGGCGCGTTGGTGCGGTAGCCAAGCGCCACATAAGCTGCATCGATAAGGCTCTGGCCGCGTTCGTTGACGAGGAGGCCGTTGCCCATCTGGTTCATCGTGTAGCTGAAGGCGAGGCCGCATTCGGGATCGGCAAAGCCGATGGAGCCACCTGCGCCGACATGGCCGAAGGCCTTGTCGCCGATGATGGCGCTTGTGCCGGGGCCGAACCCGAGGCGGCGATTGTCCATCGACTTCATGAAGCCTGAGGCAAAGCGTGTCGGGATGAGCAGGGTCGCATCGCGCTGGGTGGCCGTGGAGACCATGCTCATCGCCGCGAGGCGGTCGGAAGACACGAGCTTTCCTGAATTGGTCGCAAGTTCCGTATACCACGCGACCTGCCCCCGCGCGTTCGAAAGGCCGCCGGCGCCGCCGATCTCGGCGGCCTGGCCCTTCCGGTCATTGAAATCCCAACCGCCGGTGTTCATGAACGACTTGTGCTGGATCGAGTCCGGCTCGGTCATCAGCTTGATGACAAACTCCGAGGGCTGATCATCGGGCTTCGGCACATATGGCCGGATGGGGGCGATGTGCACGTTTGCGGTTTCAGGCAGGCCGATCCAGAACCTTGCTCCTGTTTTCTCGGCGACTTCCTCGCGGAAGAACGTGCCGAGCGATTTGCCCGATACACGCCGGACGAGTTCGCCGACCGTCCAGCCAAAATTGATCATGTGATAGCCGTTGCGCGTGCCGACTTCCCAGAAGGCGTCTTCGTCGGCCATGCGGCGCGCCATGTAGTCCCAGTCCGCGAAGCCGCCGGGCTTGACGGGATCGCGCAGGGTCGGCAGCGCGCTCTCATGGTTCAGCATCATCTGGACGGTGGTCTTTTCCTTGCCGCCCGTCGCAAACTCTGGCCAGTATTCGGACACCAGCGCCGCAGGGTTCAACTGGCCGCGGTCGATCAGGATGTGCGCGCACAGCGCCACGGCGGCCTTGGTGCATGAGAAGACGATGGAGATCGTGTCCTCCTGCCAGGGATCATTCGTCTCCGGGTTCGCGAGGCCCCCCCAGAGGTCCACGGCCGTCTCGCCGTTTACCGAGAGGCAGACGCTCGCGCCAACTTCGCCGCGCGTCGCGAGATTGCGCTCGAACTCTTCCTTCACTTTCGCGAACTTTGGATCGCACTTGCCGTGAACTGCCATGATATCCTCCCGGGATGATTTTGCGGGAACGTTAGCCAATTGGCTGGTATTGGCGAGTCGTTCCCGAGCGTCAGGTATGTCACGGGAGTGGAAGCCGGCTTCACCGCTCGCGTCTCGCTTCGGGAAGGGGCTCGCAAAACAAAAAAGGGCCGCTCTGCAGCGGCCCCTTGAATTCTGGTCGATCGGTACGGCGCTAGGCCGCCGGCTCTTCGGTTTCGCCCTTGGCGGCCTTCTTCTTCTTTGCCGCTTCGGCGAGATATTTGAAGGTCAGCTCGTCCTTCTTCTCGTCGAGACCGATCTTGACGACACCGCCCTTGGTCAGCTTGCCGAACAGGAGTTCCTCGGCCATTGGCTTCTTGACGTATTCCTGGATCGTGCGGGCCAGTGGCCGGGCGCCCATGTCGGCATCGAAGCCGCGTTTGGCGAGCCAGTCGCGGGCCGGCTTGGTGATCTCGATCGAGACGTTGCGATCTTCCAGCTGGACTTCGAGCTGCAGGATGAACTTCTCGACGACACGGTCGATGATCTCCGGTGTCAGGCCGCCGAAGGTGATCGTGGCATCAAGGCGGTTGCGGAATTCCGGCGTGAAGAGGCGCTTCAGCGCTTCGTCGGCCTCATCCGCCTTCTTGCCGGCACCGAAACCGATCGAGTTCTTCGCCGCGTCGGAGGCGCCCGCATTGGTCGTCATGATCACGATGACATTGCGGAAGTCGACCTTGCGGCCGTTGGCATCGGTCAGCGCGCCGTTGTCCATCACCTGCAGGAGGATGTTGAACAGATCCGGATGGGCCTTCTCGATCTCGTCGAGCAGGAGGACACAGTGCGGATGCTGGTCGACGCCGTCGGTCAGCAGGCCGCCCTCATCATAGCCGACATAGCCGGGAGGCGCACCGATCAGACGGCTGACGGTGTGGCGCTCCATGTATTCGGACATGTCGAAGCGCAGCATCTCGACGCCGAGAATGGAGGCGAGCTGCTTGGCGACTTCGGTCTTGCCGACGCCAGTCGGGCCGGTGAACAGATACGAGCCGATCGGCTTGTTCGGTTCGCGCAGGCCTGCGCGGGCGAGCTTGATGGCCGCCGACAGCGCGGTGATGGCCGCGTCTTGTCCGAACACGACGCGCTTCAGGTCGGTATCGAGCGACTTCAAGGCAGCGACATCATCGGTCGACACCTGCTTGGGCGGGATGCGGGCGATCTTTGCGACCACGGCTTCCACATCGCGAACGCCGACCTGCTTCTTGCGCTTGGCGGCCGGCAACAGCCATTGCGCGGCGCCTGCCTCGTCGATCACGTCGATCGCCTTATCGGGCAGTTTGCGGTCGGTGATGTAGCGGTCGGAAAGTTCAACCGCCGCCTTGATGGCTTCGTTCGTATACTTCAGGCCGTGGAAATCCTCGAAGCGCGACTTGAGGCCGGTGAGGATCTTGATCGTATCCGGCACGGTCGGCTCGACGACGTCGATCTTGCGGAACCGGCGGGAGAGCGCGCGGTCCTTCTCGAAATGCTGCTTGTATTCCTTGAAGGTGGTCGAGCCCATGCAGCGCAGGCCGCCGGACTGGAGCGCAGGCTTCAAGAGGTTCGACGCATCCATCGCGCCGCCGCTGGTCGCGCCGGCACCGATGATCGTGTGGATCTCGTCGATGAACAGGATCGCCTTTTCCTGCTGTTCGAGTTCCTTCATCACCGATTTCAGGCGCTCCTCGAAGTCGCCGCGATA
>JBGSVY010000001.1:0-12015 GCA_041752715.1 Hyphomonas sp. | reverse complement strand
GGAACGCTTTCGCCAGCGCCGCAATGGCGGCGGGGGCGGAGGCCGGCGCCGCGGCGGGCCGAATCCGGCGAATATGGGCCCCTTCGGTATCGCGGTGATTGGTGGCATCGCCCTGCTTGCATGGCTTTCGACATCGATCGTCATGGTTGATCCCACCCAGCAGGCGGCCGTCTTCCGGTTCGGCAAGTGGCAAACCAATTTCGGTCCGGGCCTTCATTTCCATCTGCCCGCCCCGATCGAGCGTCACGAACTGATCAACGTGGAACGCCGCGAGGAAACCCGGATTGGCGCGTCGCTTGAAGAAAGCCTGATGCTGACGAAAGACGAGAACATCGTCGATATCCAGTTTTCGGTGTTTTGGAAGGTCGACTCGGTCAATCCGCAGGACTTCCTCCTCAACGTGCAGAGCCCCCGTGCCGCCGTCGAGATGGTTGCTGAATCCGTGATGCGGGAAGTCGTCGGCCAGACGGCGCTTCAGGCCGTCATCACAACGGATAGGGATGTCGTCCAGCAGGCCGTTGCCGAGCAAGTCCAGGCTCTGCTTAACGATTACCGCGCAGGCATCGAGATTCTTGGTGTGCAGATCGACAAGTCGGACCCACCCCAGCAGGTGATCGAGGCCTTCAACGACGTCAACGTCGCCGAACAGGACGCCCAGACCAACATCAACACGGCAACCCAGTTTGCCAACGAGATTGTGCCGCAGGCACGCGGTACCGCGCAGCGCCTGTTGCAGGAGGCTGAAGCCTATCGCGACCAGGTGGTTGCTGATGCGAGCGGTGAAGCCTCCCGCTTCGACCAGATCTACGAGGAGTACCGCAAGGCGCCGCGCGTGACCCGCGAACGGATGTACCTCGAGACGATGGAGCGCGTGCTCGAACGTTCAGACAAGTTGATCCTCGATCAGGATTCAGGTGCGGTGCCGTACCTGCCACTCGAGCGCACGCCTGCGCGCCGTCAAACGCAGGAAGGAAACTGAGTCATGCGGTCCGTCGGAATTCTCACACTTGTCTTTGCGATCATCGCGATCATTGTCGCCGGTAACTCTTTCTTCGTGGTGCGCCAGTCACAACAGGCTCTCGTCCTGCAGGTTGGCGAGCCGCGCCGGGTCATCAACGCGCCGGGCACGGACGAAGCGGGGCTCTATTTCAAGATCCCGGTCCTCCAGCAAGTCGAAGTCCTCGACAAGCGCAACCTTGGCCTCAACATCGAAGGCATCCAGGTGCTCGCATCCGACCAACGCCGCCTGCGCGTTGATGCGTTCGTGCGGTGGCGTATCAAGGATCCGCTTCGTTTCTACCAGCGCTTTCGCACAGAGACGGCGGCCAACTCGCAACTCGCCCGGATCACGACATCGTCGATCCGTGAAGCCCTCGGTGATGTTCAAGTGCCCGAGATCATTTCCGGCCAGCGCGCGTCACTGATGAACCGCATCCGTGACAAGGTGAACGCGGAGCTGACGACCGATGGTATCGACATCATCGACGTTCGCATTCGGCAGGCTGATCTTCCGCAGGAAGTGGCTCAAGGCGTTTACAGCCGGATGCAATCGGCGCGCTTGCAGGAATCCCAACGCATCCGTGCCGAGGGCGAGGAGCGCGCAAGGCTCATCCGCGCCCAGGCGTCCCGCGAGAAGACCGTGATCGAGGCGCAGGCCCGCGAGCAGGCATCGAAGATCCGCGGTGAGGGGGATGCTCTCTCATCGGAAGTTTATGCGACTGCTTATAACAAGGATCCGGAATTCTTCCGCTTCTCCCGCGCGCTGATCGCCTGCGAGAAGTCGATCCAGGAAGGCACCCAGCTCATCATTGGTCCTGAGGGACTCGGCATCTGTGATCAGTTTCTCGACAGCGCCAGGGCGTCGGGTACGCCCCGCTGATATCGAAGCGGTGCGTGCTGCGGCGGGGGGCGCCCCGCCGCCTTGTCACACCTCGGCTGATCTCGCCCTGTTGCATGCCCTGGTCAAACAGCCATAACTGTCAAAACCAAGCCTCCTAAGTCACAAGAAAAAGCCGTATGCCCATGCGATTCCCGGCCCTTGCCGCGTGCCTGTTCCTGATCCTCCAGCCCGATGCCGCGTTCGCTCAGGCAAGTTTGTCGCGATCTGTGGCGGACATTGACCAGAAGGCCCAACCGCAAAGTTTCAGGGAGCTTTCAAAGCGCCTGATGCCGGCGGTCGTGAATATCTCAACCCAACAGGTGATCGAATCGAGCGCGCTGCCGGCGATGCCGAAGGGCTCACCCATGGAAAGGTTCAATGACTATTTTGGCCGTGACGACGAGGGACTTCAGCGCCAAGGCTCGCTAGGCTCCGGCTTCGTGATCAGCGCTGATGGCTATATCATCACCAACAACCACGTCATCGAGCAGGCCGACAAGATCGAGGCAACCTTCTCTGACGGACGCACGTTGACCGCAACGGTCGTCGGGCGCGACCGCGATTCCGACCTCGCCGTTCTCAAGGTCACGTCGCGCACCCCGCTGCCCTTCGTTGATCTTGCCGACAGCGACAAGGCCGAAGTCGGTGACTGGGTGATCGCGATCGGCAACCCGCTCGGCTTTGGCGGCTCTGTCTCGGCCGGCATCATCTCGGCCCGCGAGCGCGATCTCAACACGGGCCGGTCGGACAATTTCATCCAGACCGATGCCGCCATTAACCGGGGCAATTCGGGCGGGCCACTGTTCAATCTCGGCGGCGAAGTGGTCGGTGTGAACACCGCGATCATCTCTCAAACGGGCGGGTCGATCGGTCTCGGCTTTTCCGTCCCTTCGAACACCGTCAAGCGGATCTCGCGCCAATTGATCGATGGCGGGCGCGTGCGCCGGGCGTGGCTTGGCGTCAATGTTCAGGACGCAGACGCAGACCTTATAAAGGCCTATAAGGCGAAGGGCACGACGGGGGTCATCGTCACGCGGGTCTCGCCGGGTAGTCCCGCCGAGACAGCAAAATTTGAGGTTGGCGACCTCATCCTGTCGCTTAATGGCGGCGCTGTCTCGGGTGTGCGCGAGATGACACGGCAAATCTCGGAAATGGCCATCGGCAAGGTCGCAACCTTCGACATCGTTCGGGCCGGCAAGCCGCGCCAAATCAAGGTCACCTTGGGTGAACTTGAAGACGACACGGTCGCTGATCCCACGCCCGCTGCGGCAGAAATTCGCGCCGCATCCAACGATCTTGGGGCAGAGCTCTCGCCCATCGATGATGACATGCGCCGGCGCTTCGGCATTCCCAAGGACATGTCCGGCGTCGTGGTGACGAGCGTCAGTGTGCGGGGGCGGGCAGCCGGAAAGCTCCGCCGGGGCGACGTCCTCGCAGAGGTGAATTTTCAGGCTGTCGGCTCGGTCGCCGACACGCTGGCCAAGGTTAAGGCCGCGATCGCAGCGCAGCGTGAGCCCTTCGTGGTCCGGGTCAAGCGGCGCGACAACAGCGGCTGGTTCGATCAGTTTGTCTCGATCGAGACACAGCGATAGGACCTCCTTGGCCTGTTGAAGGCCCCCGACGCAGACACGAAGAGGCTCGCCAAGTGGTGCGGCGCAGGCTATTCAAACGCGCAGATGAACCTCCTGACAGAATTGAGACGGTCAAATGATCCATCCTTCCCTGATTGCCATCGGTGTCCTTGTGCTTGTGTTCGGCATCCTGAACCTCATTGAATTCAAGCGACTGGACTAGTTTCGTGGGCGCCGGGATGCCCGATGCGTTGCTGCTGGGATCCCTTTTCGGAGGGCTCTTGCTGCTCGCGATCTCCGGTGACCTCCTGGTTCGCGGCGCGCTTGGCCTCGGGCGAAGCTGGGGTATCTCGCCGCTTGTCGCAGGCGTTGTGATTGTTGGCTTCGGCACTTCTGCGCCCGAACTTTTTGTTTCCGTGAATGCGGCCCTGTCTGGCAACCCCGGCCTCGCACTGGGGAACATTGTCGGCTCAAATATTGCCAATGTTTTCCTTGCAATCGGTCTTCCGGTGATCCTGTTTCCCGTCATGATTGGTGGTCAGGGGCAGGGCCGGGCCGTGCTAGCCATGGTCCTGGCGACCGCGCTTTGGATCGCGATGACCGCCTTGATGCCGCTCAGCATCATGATCGGCGTCTTCTTCCTCTGTATCCTGATCGGCTATTGTGGGCTGACATTGCTCGCGGCCGGGAAAGCTGCGGCGGCGGGCATTCCGTCGGGCTTTGACGATGAGGATCGTGGTGGTCCGCCGCTTTGGCGCGCGCTTCTCTATGTGCCGGTCGGTATCGCCGGGCTCGTTTACGCGGCCTACCTCATCATCCCGGGAGCTGAGGGCACCGCGCGGTCTCTCGGCGTACCGGAAGAATGGATCGGATTGACATTGCTTGCCGTCGGTACGTCCTTGCCTGAAATTGGCGCCGGGATCGCGGCGGCCTTCCGCAAGCGCGGCGACGTGCTCGTCGGCAACGTGCTTGGCGGCAATATCTTCAACATCCTTGCCGCTGGTGGTGTCGTCGCGCTCGCCGGACCGATTGATGTTGCGACCGGATTCCTGAAGTACGACCACTGGATCATGGCCGCATCCGCAATCCTGTTTGGCGGGCTTGTCCTGATGCGGGTTCGCGCGGGCCGTCTTCTCGGTCTTCTGTTTCTGCTTCTCTATGCGGTCTACATCTATGGCCTCGTGACCGGCATCAACCTGCTCGGACTTGCCAGCCTGATCTCCGGATGACACCGAGGGGCGCGCTTGTTACCGGCGCCGGTGCGCGACTCGGCCGGGCGATGGCTGAAGCGCTTGGTGCCGATGGCTGGGCCGTATGCGTTCACTATCGCGGTTCGGCGGAAGGTGCGGAAGCCGCCGTTAACGCCATCCGCGCAAGCGGGAGCCATGCGATCGCGCTTGCCTGCGATCTCGGCTCCGAGCAGGCCCGCGAAGGGCTCGTCGACGTTGCGGCCCGCCAACTCGGTGTGCCCGTTACACTCCTCGTCAATTCGGCTTCGACGTTCGTGGATGACTCGGCGGTGCATCACACCCGCGATGACTGGGATTATCATGTCGAACCCAATCTGCGTGCGCCAATCCATCTTGCCCAGCAATTCGCGCGCGCGCTGCCCGAGGGCGAGCGTGGCCTCATCGTCAACCTGATCGACCAGCGCGTGCTCAAGCTCAATCCGCAATTCTTTACATACACACTTTCGAAGGCGGCGCTCTGGCAGGCGACGCGCACGCTTGCCCAGGCGCTCGCGCCATCGATCCGTGTCAATGCCATCGGGCCAGGCCCGACGCTTGCCAGCATTCATCAGTCGCCGGACGTCTTTGCCAAAGAGGTGGCCACGACGCTGACAGGGCAGGGCTCGGATGCGGGCGAAATCGTTCGCGCGCTTCGCTACCTGATCGCCGCCCATAGTGTCACCGGCCAGATGATTGCCTCGGATGGCGGCCAGCACCTGCTCTGGCAGACGCCGGACACCCAAGTGTGAGACAGGCGTGAATTTCGGCTCTGACACCACGTCTCCCGCTCACCCGCGGGTCCTCGAAGCGCTGGTTCGGGCCAATGCTGGGTTCGAACCGAGCTATGGTGCCGACAGCATCACAGGACGCGTGCATGCTCTCCTCGCGCAGACATTCGAGACCGATGATTTCGATTTCTGGCTGGTTGCGTCCGGAACGGCAGCGAATGCACTGGCGCTCTCCTGCTTCTGCCCGCCCACCGGAGCCATTCTCTGCCATGCCGAGGCGCACATCGAACGCGATGAACGCGGGGCCCCGGGCTTCTTCACTGGCGGCGCGCAGCTTCGCCTCTTGCCGGGCTTCGGCGCCAAGATCGATGAGGACGCATTCAAGTCTGCAATCGCCGGCAACAATCCGGCCTTTGTCCACGAGACGCCGCTGCATGTGGTCTCTCTGACCAATCTGACCGAATGCGGCATGGCCTACCGCCCGGCCGAAATCCGCCGTTTTGCAGACTCTGCCCACGAGGCTGGCCTCACCGTCCACCTCGATGGCGCCCGCCTTGCCAATGCGCTGGCGGGTACAGGGTCAACGCCAGCCCAGATGACCTGGATGTGCGGCGTCGATGTGCTCTCTCTTGGCTTGACCAAGACCGGTGCCGTCGGTTGCGAGATCATTGTCCTGTTTGGCGCCGCGCGTGCCAGGATCGAAGAGCTTCGTGCACGTGCAAAGCGGTCGGGCCATATGCCGGCGAAGATGCGCTATATCGCTGCCCAGGCAGAGGCGATGTTGACGGACGGCCTCTGGCTTGAGCTTGGCGCCCGTGCAAATCTCATGGCAACCCGGCTGATGGAAAGTTTTTCCGAGCTTCAGATCGAACACGCCTACCTCACTCAGGGCAACGAAGTGTTCGTCAAGCTGGACGCCGGGGTGATCCGGAGCCTTCGGGACGCCACTGTCCAGTTCTATGAATGGCCGGGTGGCTCGTGCCGGTTTGTGTGTTCGTGGACAACCACAGATGCGGAGATCGCTTCTGTCGCCGCCGCAATCCGGGCTGCTACTGCGCGCTGAGGCCCTTCGACAACCAGGCTTGCACTTGGGCGATCGTCTGGCCCTTGTCGATGGGTGCCGACATGGCGCCACCAAGCAATTCCTGGTGGAGGCTCATCACCAGCAGCGGGGACAGGGTTGCGAGCGCTGCCGCCCGCAGGGCTATCTCATCTTCCGGCGCGCCGGGTGTCGCCCGCAGCTTGTCACTTACCGCGCGCAGGGCCGGTTCCAGCACCTTGTCGAGGTAGGCCTTGCCAAGCGTTTCATCTGCAAGGCCCTCGATCAGGCCGAAAGCGTGGGCACGGATGAAACCGCCAAGGCGCATGCCCGCTTCCGAGATGCGGAAATACTCCTCGATTGCCATCGCCGGGTTGGCAGACGGGGTGGCCACCATCGCCCAGAGCGGCGTTGCCTTGCGACCGATATTCTCCAGAATGTCGATAACGAGGCCCTGCCGATCGGTAAAATAATGGCGCAGCGTCGGCTCTGACGCATGGGCCGCCATCGCAAACTGGCGCAGCGAGGGACGGCGCAGGTCGGCCGACAGCGCAAACTCCGTCAGCGTGTCAAGCAGCGCGGCGCGTTTCTCGTCGAAATCATGGTTGCGCACACCTACCGGTCTCGGCATGGCTCTCGTCCTGATCTGAAAAAGCGGACCAGAAACTGGCCCGCTGCCTGTGTCTTATACACGTCTTGCGGGTATTTAAAACGGGGCGGCGCTCGCCGCTCCCGTTGGGGTAAAAATGACCAGATGGCCTGTAAGCCGGGTTCTGTTCGCCCCTTGCGGGGTCTGGCAGCCATTCCTCTGGGAGGACCGTTACCGGCCCCCTCTCGCGACACACCCGGGGCGCGGGCGGGTGACAGCCCATGTGCGCCCCCTACTTGGTCTTGCTCCGGGCGGGGTTTACCTTGCCAGTCCTGTTGCCAGTCCTGCGGTGGGCTCTTACCCCACCCTTTCACCCTTACCCCTTGGCCGAAGCCGCGGGGCGGTTTGCTTTCTGTGGCACTTTCCCTCGGCTCGCGCCGGGCGGAAGTTATCCGTCGCCCTGTCGTCCTGGAGCCCGGACTTTCCTCCAACCGCCCGTTACCAGACGGCCAGCGGCCGCCCGGCCATCTGGTCATTGCCGCTATATAGGCCAGCCTGCACCGCGCCACAATCGCCTTGCCATGCCGCAGGATCTACTCGCCAGCCCGCGCGACGCGTGTCAGACTTTCCGACGTGAAAGCGACGCTACAAACTCACCTGTTCTGGCCTGTCTGGCGCGCCCTTGTGCGCGTCACCCGCCCGGAAGTGCGTATCGTGACGGGCGGGATCGCCTTTTACGCCTTGTTTGCGATCTTTCCGCTGATCTACCTGACGCTCACCTTGCTGACGATCTTCCTGTCGCGCGACGTGGCCGCAAGCCTCGCCCAACCAATCAGCGACTTTTTCTCTGAGGGGATGCAGCCCTTGTCCGGAAGTGATGTCGCGGCAATCCGCGAACTCACGCCGACAGGCCTCACCTTCCGTGCCATTGGAGCAATCATGCTCGTCCTGTTCACGGCGACGTCCGGCGCAAAAGCGCTTATTACCGGTATTGGAATGATCGCCGGAATCGGCCGCCGCCGGCGCTTTGCCCGCTTTCAGGGGGCCTCGCTGGTGCTCACTGCGGCGCTCATCCTTGGCGTCTGGCTGATCGGCGCGGTCCAGCTCGCTTTGACGGCCATCTCCCAGCCGGAATACGGCGTTGCGGCCACCCTTGCGCGAGACGGAGCCCAATATGCCGATGCGCTCTGGATCTCAAAAGGCATAGCCAGCTTCGTCGTCTTCTATCTCATTCTCTCGCTCTGCCTGCGCGGGCATGGCCTGCGCATGCGGGCCATCATCGCCGGTGCCGGCGCCGCCACGCTTGGCTGGCTGGGGGTGACATTGCTGTTCCAGATTTACCTGAACGTGTCGGCGCTGAGCACCCTGTTCGGTGCGGTTGCGTCTGTGATCCTTGGATTTGTCTGGCTGTCGGCAACCGTCATGTCCCTGCTTACGGGCGCAGCGCTGGCTGTCGAGTGGTCAAGGGCGTGGTCGCCCGCAACGGGTGCAGAGGTTTAACGGCGCGCAAAAGCGCCGGCGATCTGCGCGATCCGCGCCTGCGTCAGCGCATCAGCCTGCCCGGTGAGGCGCTCCGGCAACCATCGCCGCTGGAACGCGCGCACGGTTTCGCCGGTCAGCGCGTCGAAGACACCAGCCGGCACCAGCCCGTATCCGATCTGCTGCAGCTGCGCCTGAAGCATCGCGATCGGCGGGCCCGTGTCACCGGGCAGCAGGACGTCTGCCTCCGGCAAAGGCGCTGGCAGGTCTGGCCACAGCCCGACGCCAGCCTTGGCAAGAAGATGCCACGGGAAGTGTTCGCCCGGATCGATCTTGCGTGCGGGCGCAATGTCGGAATGCGCAACGACCCGCGTTGCCGGAATAGGATATCGCGACAGGATCGACAGGCAGAGCTCCACAACAGCATCGATCTGCGCCTCCGGGTATGGCGGCAACGATCCATCTGTAGACGGAAAATCATGCCCGCCATTGACGACTTCAATCCCGATCGACCGTGAGTTGAGGTCATCATCGCCCTGCCAGGATGACACACCGGCATGCCAGGCGCGATGGTCTTCCGCCACCAGGCGGGCGATGCGCCCATCCTCCCACACCATGTAGTGAGCCGAGACCGAGGCCTGCGGATCGCACATGCGCTGGAGGGCGGCTACCCCGTTTTCCATGCCCGTATAGTGCAGCACCAGAAGGTTGACGTCGTGCTGGCGGGCGTTGAAGTTCGGGCTCGGATGATCACTTATCTGCATCAGCTCACGTCCGATCCGAGTGTCTTGCCCAGCGCCGCCTCCGGCATCTGCGTGTTGCGGCGGATCGCGATCACGAACACGCCCGACAGGGAAATCAGGCCGCCAATCAGAAGTCGCAAGGTCAATGGCTCTGACAGGAGGACGACCCCGAACGCAACGCCCCACACCGGAGTCATCAGGGTCAGCGGCGAGAGCAGCGACACGTCATAGCGCTTGAGCAACGTGTAGAATGCCGAATGGCCAAAGATCGACACGCCGACAATGGCAAAAAGGCTGGCCGCCGCGACCTGCCATCCGCCAGAGACCACGGCATTGATTTGCCCGGTCTCGGCAAAGGCTGACACCGCAAATAATGGCGCAAAGCTGAACAGCCCAACCCAGGCCTGCAATTGAAGCGCTGACATCTTGGGCATCTGCTTCATCACGATCCCCCCAACCGAGCCGACGAACGCCGACCCGACGATGAACAAAAGGCCGAACGAGACTGTGAAGCTCGACGGATCAAGGGCAATGATCATCACCCCGGCGAAGGCCAGAAGGATGCCCAGCGCCCGTCGCCAGCCGATCGTTTCGCCGAGGAACATCATGCTGAGCAGCGTCGAGATCGGAACGCCAAGTTGCCCGACGACAGCGATCGAAGACGCCTCCGCATTCTGCAGGCCGATGAACAGCAGTGCAAAATGAACGCTACCGATCATCAATGAGACAAGCGCAAGCAGGCCGAGATTCGGCGGAACGGGCCGCAGGAACGGGATCAGCAGCACAGCAACGCCAAGAAAGCGAAGCGCCGCAAAGAACATCGGTGGCACGCCCATGTCGGCCACGACCCACCTTGTCACGACGAGGTTTAGTCCCCACACGAGGCAGATCGCAAATAGCAGGGCAAAATCACGTAACGCCATGCAAGGGCCGTATCAGGCTTCTGCGCCGGTTGGCAGGGGGGACGTCGGGTGACGACGCGCTCCGGCGCTTTGCCGCCCGGCATGGTCGCCGGTTGAACCTGCTTCGACAAGGGGTTGATCGGCCAGCCTGGGGTCAAATACCGCCGAACTGTGCAATGTTGCTAAACATGCGTCACATGAGTGATATAGGAACGGGCGGGACTGAAGATGCGTCCGGACATTCGCTGTCCGGCCTTCGTGGAGAGCTGTTATGGGCCTGATCTGGTGGATTTTGCCGTCAATCGCCGGCGTGTTGGGACTAATTCTTCTATTTGGGGGCTTCGCGAAGCTGGCAAACCTGAAGCCCTTCGCCGGCGCCGGGCGGCTGTTCTTCGGGGCGGGGTTCCTCGGCCTCGCTGGTATCGTGGTCTTCGCAGGCCTCAACATCCAGACCTATAAGCGCCTCACTTACGAGCGCGACGTCGCCAACATCAAGTTCACCGCCGTTGCCGGCCAGCCCGGCGCCTACACGGCCGACGTGACACTGGCGGATGGATCGAAATTCCTCGAAGAGAGCGGGGCCCAGCCGGTCTTCACCGGCAACGAATGGCAGATCGGCGCCAAGGTCATCAAGTTCAAGCCGATGGCCAACATCCTCGGCTACGACTCGATCTACCGGCTCGAGCACATGGAATCGAAGGATACGTCGCAATTCTCGTCGGAGGCTGTCACGCAAGGCCGGCTCGACCGGATCAACATCGTCCCGAAAGAGCCGGGCATCGACATTGCGGGCCTCGCAAAGACCTATGGCTCGCAGTTTGGCATCGATGCCCAGTACGGTTCGGCGACCTATCAGCCGCTCGGTGACGGCTTCGAGTTCGACGTCGCGATCACGCAGGACGCGCTGATTGCCCGCCCGACAGAAGAAACAAAAGACAAGATCCAGACGCAGGCCTATCCCGGCTTCATGCCAATTGGATCGGACAATTGATGAACCCCTGGGAACGCTACGTCGTTCCGAATCTGGTCGCGTGCGCCTGCGCGTCACGCCCGATCATGAAGCAGCGGGCGAAGGTTGTTCCGAAGGCGGAAGGTGTGGTCCTCGAACTCGGTTGCGGCTCCGGCACCAATTTCGCGCTCTATGACGCGAGCAAAGTCACGAAGCTCTACGCACTTGAGCCGGCGCCCGGCATGGTCGTGAAGGCGCGGCGCACAGCGGGCGCGCTCGGGATCGGGGCCAGTATCGACTTTCTCGAAACCGGCGCCGAGACCATTCCGCTCCCTGACAATTCGGTCGATACCGCTGTCATCACCTTCGTCCTCTGCACGATCCCTGACTGGCAGGGGGCGCTCGCAGAAACCCGCCGGGTGCTGAAGCCCGGCGGACGCATACTGTTCTCCGAGCATGGCCTCGCGCCCGATGAAGGCGTCGCCAAATGGCAGCGCCGGATCGAGCCGGTCTGGAAGCCGCTCGCGGGCGGATGCCACCTGACGCGCGATACGCTGAGTTTGCTTCGGCAGGGCGGCTTTGTCAGCGACGATGCCGAGACAATGTACCTACCGAACGCGCCAAAGGTCGCCGGCTTTGTGAGCTGGGGGTCAGCCCGCCTCGCCTGACGTGTCGCGCCGCCCGCCCTACCTGCCATTTTTGAATGGCCCCCTGTCACTCGCGCCGGGTCTGAAACCGATTGACCCGGCCACATGGTTGCTGCCGGATACCGAGGCGCACACCCTGGTCGACAAGCGCGCCCAGATGCGCGCCCGCCGAAGCGAGGTCTATGCAGCGCGCCCCGGCAGCGAACGTGCCGCAACCGAGCTTGGCGCAGCCGTGCACGCCGCCGCTGGCCCGGGTGAGG